>NZ_JBQEOF010000055.1:0-304 GCF_052044995.1 Roseateles sp. 22389 | reverse complement strand
TCTGATACAGGTTGATTTCCATACGGACGGCAACAATCTGGCGACAGTCGCGAGTGCTGCCCTTCCTCTGTATGAAGCGGGCACCGCAGCGTGGAGACAGGGAAGGGACGCGGCGGGAGACGTCGACGTCTCGACTCTCAAGCTCCGACGGGAACAGATGCCGGACAAGGCGGTCTGGCACGCCTTTCCCTCCGAAGAGATGCCGGAGCTGGAACGGGACATCGGCTTGGGTACGCCGGTGCTAATCGTCGGGTTCCCCATGGGGTTTCACGATGAATTGCATCACCTACCGGTGGCTCGATCC
>NZ_JBQEOF010000054.1:0-304 GCF_052044995.1 Roseateles sp. 22389 | reverse complement strand
TCTGATACAGGTTGATTTCCATACGGACGGCAACAATCTGGCGACAGTCGCGAGTGCTGCTCTTCCTCTGTATGAAGCGGGCACCGCGGCGTGGAGACAAGGAAGGGACGCGGCGGGAGACGTCGACGTAGCGACTCTCAAGCTCCGGCGGGAACAGATGCCGCACAAGGCGGTCTGGCAAGCCTTTCCATCCGAAGAGATGCCGGAGCCGGAACGGGACATCGGCTTGGGTACGCCGGTGCTGATCGTCGGGTTCCCCATGGGGTTTCACGATGAATTGCATCACCTACCGGTGGCTCGATCC
>NZ_JBQEOF010000053.1:0-304 GCF_052044995.1 Roseateles sp. 22389 | reverse complement strand
GACGCCTGGCAGCAGGGGCACGATGTGCAGTCCCAAGCTGACGATCAGGCGAGTTCCCATTCCTCCAGACAGGAAGAGAGTGATGAGCACTGAAGCCGAATCAGTTCTGCGCCTTGCGCAGGTCAAGCGCGAAATCAGGGCGGCCGAGCACACCCTCGATGCCTAGCGCCCGCCTCTACGACCCGCGATGAAGTCCGTTGATCCGCTGCTGCTCGCTGTGGTCCGGCTTAGCACCTTGCAGGGCGGTCGAGCCTTGACGCGCGCCACGGGCTTCCTGCAGCAACGCGGCGAGGAGGTCTTTCTG
>NZ_JBQEOF010000052.1:0-308 GCF_052044995.1 Roseateles sp. 22389 | reverse complement strand
AGCTTCCCTTCGGCATTCCATCGCACCAAGTCCCCGGTGCGATAGAGCCGGCTGCCGTCGGTGACCATCGGATTGGCGACGAAGCGCTCGGACGTGAGCCCGGCGCGATCGTGATAACCGCGCGCCAGGCCGATGCCTCCCAGGTACAGCTCGCCCGGCACGCCGGGAGGCACCGCGTTGAGGTCGCCATCGAGCACCCATGTCGAGATGCCGGTGATCGGGGCGCCGATCGGCACTTGGCTGCGGCCGTCGTCGCGGCAGGTCCAGTGCGTGACGTCGATGGCCGCTTCGGTGGGGCCGTACAGGTT
>NZ_JBQEOF010000051.1:0-312 GCF_052044995.1 Roseateles sp. 22389 | reverse complement strand
AGCCGCGAGTGCGCTCCGGCACTGCCAGTGCCATTTCTTGCCTTGCATGAATTACTCCCTACCTGTTGTTTGTTGTGCCCGGCCCAGCGCGTCGAAGACGCGGCTCATGGTCCGCTTGAGCGTGCCTTGCGGGTCTTTGGCGACTTCCGCGATCCGATTGCCGCTCTGGTCCAGCGTGTATTCGATGCGATTGCCTTGGCCATCGGCCACAGCGGTCAGGCGATGCGCGTCGTCGTATTCATAAGTCACGATCGCGCCATCGGGCTGGGTCGTCTTCTTGAGCAGCCCGGTGGGCCAGTACTCGTAGCTGGT
>NZ_JBQEOF010000050.1:0-324 GCF_052044995.1 Roseateles sp. 22389 | reverse complement strand
GCACATCGAGCAGGTGCTGACCACCGGCGGCCTGGTCGTCGAGACGCCGCCCAGCGGCCGAGGCCGCGCGCGGCGCTGAGCCGCCCGGCCACCGCCGCTGGCCCTCACCCCTGCCCTCTCCCGCAAGCGGGAGAGGGGCCACACCGGCGGCGATCTTCTTGCTCTCTGCCGCTTTCGGGAGAGCTGGGGGAGGGCCAACGACCCAGGCAGTGCCGCAGCCTTCTTACTCCCTCGCCCGCTTGCGGGAGAGGGCGGGGGTGAGGGCCAGCGGCCGTGGCCGGCCTCAGTGCTTGTCGCTGCGCGCGATCGCGAGCAGGCGCTCGA
>NZ_JBQEOF010000049.1:0-379 GCF_052044995.1 Roseateles sp. 22389 | reverse complement strand
GAACGCCCAGAACGGATTGCTGAGCGTCGTGAAGACCGCCTCTGGCCCTAGCCCCGTCGGATCCGTATAAGCCAGCGCATTGTTCAGCACATAGCTGAACCTGTTGAACGCCTGCTGGTCCGTTGGATCAGGAATGGTAGGGTCGGCGCTGACATGGCGCCCGGTGATTGGGTCATACAGCCGCGCATTCATGTGCACCAGCCCGAGCTGGTCCATCTGCTCATGCCCGGTGTAGCCCGAGTTGTCCTGGTCGTTCTTGATCGTCCCCAGGCTGCCCCAGCTGTCGTCGCTCCCGTCGATGTTGCGCCTGCGTCCCCAGGCGTCATAGCTCATGCGCTGGAGCAACTGCCCGCCCTCATCGATGATCGCGATGGTCGAA
>NZ_JBQEOF010000048.1:0-443 GCF_052044995.1 Roseateles sp. 22389 | reverse complement strand
GACGCCTGGCAGCAGGGGCACGATGTGCAGTCCCAAGCTGACGATCAGGCGAGTTCCCATCCCTCCAGACAGGAAGAGAGTGATGAGCACTGAAGCCGAAACAGTTCTGCGGCTTGCGCAGGTCAAGCGAGAGATCAAGGAGGCCGAGCACACCCTCGAGAAGCTTCTGACCCAGATTTCCCAGGCGCGCAGCGAGGAGCGGCTGGGAGCCTTGTACTGGATGGTGCTCGAGAACGAGCGCCTGTACACGGAGCTCCATGACCAGAACCTGCGCGCCGTAAGAGAGGCCGACTCCGCGCACGCAGCGCTTGAAGAGGCCGTGCGGGTTGCCGAGACTGACCCGTTGACCCAATTGCCCAACCGCATCGTCCTTTGGGACAGGCTGACCCACGAGCTCGAACTCGCCAAGCGGAACTCGACGCCGCTGGCGGTGCTCTTCCTGG
>NZ_JBQEOF010000047.1:0-588 GCF_052044995.1 Roseateles sp. 22389 | reverse complement strand
GACCCACGAGCTCGAACTCGCCAAGCGGAACTCGACGCCGCTGGCGGTGCTCTTCCTGGACCTCAATGACTTCAAGAAGACCAACGATCAACTCGGGCACGAAGTCGGCGACCGGTTGCTGCTGCACGTGGCCGGCGTCCTCAAGGCGACGCTGAGAGCAAGTGACACCGTTTGCCGCATCGGCGGCGACGAGTTCGTCATCATTGCGGAGAACGTTCCAAGCGACGGCGTCGGACGCCTGATCTCCAAGATCGTCGCGGCCGTTGCTCGGCCGTGGACCGTGGCTGGCACCGTCCTGACGCAAGGCGTGAGCATCGGCGCCAGCAACTTTCCGGCCGACGGTGACCAGGCGGAGGACCTCGTGAGGAAAGCAGACGCAGCCATGTACCTGGTCAAGCTGGCCGCGCGTACGACAACACGGGGTGGCGAAAGAGGAGGGCCGATGCCTAGCGCCCGCCTCTACGGCCTGCGATGAAGTCCGTTGATCCGCTGCTGCTCGCTGTGGTTCGGCTCAGCACCTCGCAGGGTGGTCGAGCCTTGACGCGCGCCACGGGCTTCCTGCAGCAACGCGGCGAGGAGGTCTTTCTG
>NZ_JBQEOF010000046.1:0-713 GCF_052044995.1 Roseateles sp. 22389 | reverse complement strand
AGGGCAGGGGTGAGGGCCAGCGGCCTGCGCAGTCAGAAGGTTTCCCAGTCGCCGTCGTCGGCGGCTGGCGCGGGACGCGGCGGGGGCGCCGCGACCGACGGAGCGGCGGTCGCCGGCTTCGCCGCCGGCGGCTTGACCGCGCCATGCGCTGCGCCATTCGCACCGGGCCGTACCGCCTTCATCGGCGCGGGCTGGGTGGAGGCCATCTTCGTCACCGCGCCGGGCGCGGTCGATGCCGAGCGGGGCGATGCCGTTGACGCCGCCGACGCCGCCGACGTGGCCGGCCTCGCCGCCGGCGCGCGAGCCGCGGCCGTGGCCGGCGCCGCCCGTTTCACCCCCTCCATCGCGTCCTGCCCGAGCCGGAACACCGACACGATCTCCGTCAGCCGGTGCGCCTGGTCCTTCAGGCTCTCGGCCGCCGCCGCCGATTCCTCCACCAGCGCCGCGTTCTGCTGCGTCATCCGGTCCAGCTGCACCACCGCGTCATTGACCTGCGCGATGCCGGCGCTTTGCTCGGTCGACGCGGCGGTGATCTCGCCGATGATGTCCGTCACCCGCTGCACGCTGTGCACGATGTCGTTCATCGACTCGCCCGCCGCCTGCACGAGCCGCGACCCGGCCTCGACGCTGGTGACGCTGGCGCCGATCAGCGCCTTGATCTCCTTGGCGGCCTCGGCGCTGCGCTGCGCCAGCGAGCGCACCTCGCTCGCCAC
>NZ_JBQEOF010000045.1:0-733 GCF_052044995.1 Roseateles sp. 22389 | reverse complement strand
CTGCGCGGCGGCGGTGGCTTCACCGGTACTCGCATCCAGGTGCGTGTAGCTGACGATCCGGTCGGCCGCGTCGTAGGTGATGTCGCGGACGATGGCGCCCAGCGGATAACGGACCAGGCGGCCGTAGGCGTCGTACACCCGTTCCTGCAGCTTCGTGCCGCTGTTCATCTGCATCTGCCAGCTCCGCACACCGCCGAAGGGCTCGAACTGGATGCCGCTGATCAGCGGCTGTGCGGCGCTCGAGTCGTCCTTGGCCAGGCTCATGCTGACCGGCAGTCCCGCGTCGTACTGGATCGTCAGCACGCGGCCCGATGGGTAGGTGATGCGAGTGACGTGGCCGGCGGGGTCGTAGCCGTAGCGCGTGGTCAGCACCGCCGTGCCCACCGTCTGGATGGCCGTCGTCAGTCGCCCGAACGCGTCGTACCCGTACTTCGTGTTGCCCGATGGACTCGTGGCCATCGTGAGCCGGCCGATGCCGTTGGTGAACTCCCCGCCGGTCTGGTCGTAGGTCCAGCTGTAGTTCAGCGCTGCCTGGCCGCTCTGCGTGTAGATCGCAGAGGTCACCCGATTGAGGTCGTCGTAGGTGTAGGTGGCCAGCACGCCGCGGCTGTCCAGCCGGGTGAGCAGGTTGCCGTTGGGGTCATAGGTGCTGGTGGCGGTGCCCGTATCGGGACTGGTGAGCTGCGTGAGGTCCCCCAGTCCGTTGCGCTGATAGCTCGTCACCAGGTTGCGA
>NZ_JBQEOF010000044.1:0-950 GCF_052044995.1 Roseateles sp. 22389 | reverse complement strand
CACGATGCCGGATCGAGCCACCGGTAGGTGATGCAATTCATCGTGAAACCCCATGGGGAATCCGACGATGAGCACCGGTGCGCCCAGGTCGATGTCCCGCTCCAGTTCCAGCATCTCTTCGGATGGAAAGGCGTGCCAGACCGCCTTGTCCGGCATCTGCTCCCGCCGGAGCTTGAAAGTCGCGACGTCGACGTCTCCCGCAGCGTCCCTTCCCTGTCTCCACACCGCGGTGCCACCTTCATACAGAGGAAGAACGGCGTTGGTGACGGTCGCCAGGTTGTTGCCGTCCGTATGGAAGTCCACCTGCACCAGGTCAGGATAGTGACCGCTCGACGGATCGATGAACACATGCCGGCAGGTGACCAGAAAGACTTCTTCGCCGCGTTGCTGCAGGAAGCCCGTGGCGCGCGTCAAGGCTCGACCGCCCTGCGAGGTGCCAAGCCGGACCACAGCGAGCAGCAACGGATCAACGGATTTCATCGCCGGCCGTAGAGGCCGGAGCAGGCGTCGGCTCTCCTCTTTCGCTGCCCCGGGCCGTCGTACGCGCGGCGAGCTTGACCAAGTACATCGCTGCGTCTGCCTTCCTCACGAGGTCCTCCGCCTGGTCACCGTCAGCCGGAAAGTTGCTGGCGCCGATGCTCACGCCCTGCGACAGGACCGTACCAGCCACTGTCCACGGTCGAGCAACGGCCGCGACGATCTTGGAGATCAGGCGTTCGACGCCGTCGCTTGGAACGTTCTCCGCAATGATGACGAACTCGTCGCCACCGATGCGACAAACGGTGTCGCTTGCTCTCAGCGTCGCCTTGAGGACGCCGGCCACGTGCAACAGCAACTGGTCGCCGACTTCGTGCCCGAGTCGATCGTTGGTCGTCTTGAAGTCATTGAGATCCAGGAAGAGCACCGCCAGCGGCGTCGAGTTCCGCTTGGCGAGTTCGAGCTCGTGGGTC
>NZ_JBQEOF010000043.1:0-1667 GCF_052044995.1 Roseateles sp. 22389 | reverse complement strand
TCAAGGTACTTCGAGTAAATTTGCCACAGAACTTCGTTCCGTTCTGAACACTCTATTGTTGGCGACTTGCAACCTCGGCCCTGCCAGACGTCTTGCGCCTCACGCAATATATCCTCGGCAGACTTGACAGCCTGCTTTGGCTTGTTGGGTAGCCGTATGTCACCTTTTTCGTCTTGCTCCAGATCTCCAGGCCATATGCAAACCCACATGGCAGGACACTTCCGTTCGTCCTTCTTGGTAGCAGCCTCGTTCGCTTGAGATGCGAACGCCCAGAACGGATTGCTGAGCGTCGTGAAGACCGCCTCTGGCCCTAGCCCCGTCGGGTCCGTATAAGCCAGCGCGTTGTTCAGCACATAGCTGAACCTGTTGAACGCCTGCTGGTCCTTGGGATCCGGGATGGTAGGGGCGGCGCTGACATGTCCGTACGCAGTGGGTGACGGAGGGCGGCCACTCCTAGGCCTGTCAACCTCAATAACGCTGCTTCTCCCTTTGAGGCTTTCAGACTTCGCTATTCACCAAAAGACAGGCTTGACCCGACTTCTTCACCAGACTGATCGGTTTGTGAGTCTCACCGCCATCGAGTGAAATTTCCACAATTAGATCTTGATTGTCGAAAGACTGTAATTCATGGATCAATTGTCGAATGGTCTTGCCTCGAATCACCCAACCGGGTTGCACAGTGGGTTTCGTTTCCATGTCAATCTCCTACGCGGTTCAAGTTTACGTCAAAGATTCCAGCCCTTGTTTCCTTGCTGCTCAGATTCTTTACTGAATCAGCCATCTTCCAGGCTCCACCATTTTGCCCGTCTAGGGCCCTCGTAATGAAGTCCTTCACGCCGATAACTTCGGCCAAGTCGAACTGCTCGATACGCTCGAAACCGACGGCTGGATCCAGCGGAGCCAGGATCAGTACATCGTTCACTCCGCGGCGCTGCCGCTATTGGAGACCGAACCGGCCAAGCCGCTCGGTCTGGTATTAGCGTCTTCGAGGGTCAAGAAGGCTCTTCACGAACGGCCTGACGACGACCTACCAACACGACACGGGCGGCCAGCGGGTGCACGACGAGCACAGCGTGGGACAAGCGTTTCGAAAGGCCCCTTCGGGCAGTTCGATGTTCTTCTGGATCGGCGCTGACGTGGCGCCCGGTGATCGGGTCATACAGCCGCGCATTCATATGCACCAGCCCGAGCTGGTCCATCTGCTCATGCCCCGTGTAGCCCGAGTTGTCCTGGTCGTTCTTGATCGTCCCCAGGTTGCCCCAGCTGTCGTCGCTCCCGTCGATGTTGCGCCTGCGTCCCCACGCGTCATAGCTCATGCGCTGGAGCAACTGCCCGCCCTCATCGATGATCGCGATGGTCGAACCCAGGTGGTCCTTGAGAAAGAACCTCGCGTTCCTCGTTCCCGCCGTGTCGGCACTGATCGCCATGCCTGCGATCCGCTCCTCCACGAAGCCATCGGCCCCCAGGCTCGTGCGGATGATCGTCACGCCCTTCTCGGCGTCGATCTCCTTCTCCACCGCCCCCGCGTAGATGACCGTGTTGACGGTGCCTTGCGGCTGTCCGCCGCTCATCGTCCTCACGACCTGCCGCACCCGCTCGTGATCCGGCCCGTACACGAACTCGGTGCGCTGCACAGCTTGTCCGCCCGAGAGCTTGTCGATGCTCAG
>NZ_JBQEOF010000042.1:0-2600 GCF_052044995.1 Roseateles sp. 22389 | reverse complement strand
CTGGCAGCCCAACATCCATGCCAGCCTGTTCCTCAACATCCACGAGTACCTGAACAAGGTCGCGGAGATGGACGAGATCGACGTCGTCATCAAGGCCTACCAGCTGTACCAGGAACAGACCGCGGCGCAGAACCTGGAGCAGCTGCTGTCGGTGACGCGGGCCTGGCGCCTGGTGAAGTTCGTCGACAACGGCATGCTGACGATGACCAAGTGCAGCAAGTGCGGCGGTCATTTCGTCACCCACCCGCATGAGGTCGCCAAGCACTACGTCTGCGGCCTGTGCAACCCGCCGGCGCGCGCCGGCAAGGGCAAGGCGGCTGGCGGCATCCAGATGCATTGAGCGGCGCGGCATGGCCTCGCGCTGGCGCACCTGCCTGGTCGTGATTGCCCGCGACGAGGCGGCGACCATCGGCCGCCTCCTCGACAGCGTCCGTCCGTTCGTGGACGACGCGCTGGTGCTGGACACCGGCTCCACCGATGACACCGTCCGTCTGGCGCAGGCCGCTGGCGCGCGTGTCGCGCACTTCACCTGGATCGACGATTTCTCCGCCGCCCGCAACGCGGCGCTCGACGCCGCCGGTGCGGACTGGCACCTGGTGCTGGACGCCGATGAATGGCTGATCGGGGAGGGCAGTGGTGCGGCGCTCGAGGCGCTGCGCGCCACGCCGCCGGATTTCGTCGGCACGATCGCGCTGCAGGATCACTTCGACGGTGGCACTGCCCGTTCGCGCTTGAGCCGCGTTCTTCCGGGCGCGATCCGCTACACCGGCCGCATCCACGAGCAACCCGCGCATTCGCTGCCGATACGGCCGCTCGACCTTCATGTCGCCCACGACGGCTACCTGCCGGAACGGCTCCACGTGAAGCAAGGCCGCAACGAACAACTGCTGCGCGCCGCGATCGACGACGAGCCGAGCAACCCTTATCTCTGGTACCAGCTCGGCAAGGACTTGTCCGTGTACGAGCGCTTCGCCGATGCCGAAGCTGCCTTCGCCAATGCAGCCGCTCGCCTTGCGGACATGCCCCTGACACCGACGTGGTGGTCCGACTTGGCGACCCGTCGCCTGTTCGGCTTGAAATCGCTGAAGCGTCATGCCGACGGCATGGTTTTCGCCGAAGCGCAACTGCAAGTCTGTGCAGAGTCGCCCGACTTCTTCTTCGCGCTGGGTGACCTGTTGCTGGACTGGGCGGCGGACCAACCGGAGCAGGCGGAGGTGTTGGTGCCGATGATCGATGACGCCTGGACGCGTTGCCTGGAGATTGGCGAGCGTCCGGATCAACCGGGTGCCGTTGCGGGCCGAGGCAGTCACCTTGCGGCCTACAACCTCGAACTGCTGCGTTCCGCCTTCCCCCGAAGTCCTCGGTAGCAAATCCTCCGCAGGACGGCAGTGGTTGGGGGGCGGCAGGGCGCGGGGTCTTGGCGCTTGCCGCCAAGGCCCTGCGCCCTGGCGACCAACGCCCGGATCTCCGCAGCGCAGCGCCCCCGCCAACCCACCCCCACCGCAACAGGGCATCGCCCTCACAAACCCCCGAAAACCACCCCCGCCATAGCGCTGATCTGGCTTCTTGTAGGAATTGATCTGACAAACGCGTCGGCGCGCTCCCTAACCTTTACATGGAAGCGACCTGATGTTGGTTGCGTGTCGGGATCTCTACAGTTCGTCTCACGCTGAAACGAAACGACCTCAGCCCCCAACACCCCAGGAGCCGAACGATGAACGCCGACCAAATCCTCGCCGAGATCCGCGAAGCCAACCTGTCGTACCTGATGCTGGCGCAGAGTTTGATCCGTGCGGACCGTGAGCAGGCGCTGTATCGTCTGGGCATCTCGGAGGAGACCGCGACGCTGCTGAACACGCTGAGCGCTGCGCAGATGCTGAAGATTGCCTCGGGCAATACCTTGCTGTGCCGCTTCCGCATGGATGATGAGCTGGTGTGGGGCCTGCTGACCTCGCACGGCAAGCCGGCCGCCAATGACAGCGTGTCCCGCCTGCATGCCTCCATCCTGCTGGCCGGCCGCCATCAGGAAGCTGCCTGAGTTCGATATCGACGCCTGACCGCAGAACTGAAGCCGGAGACACCGCCATGCGCACCAAGTCCATCTTGACCGAAGCCAAGCAGATCGAGCGCGCCGTGACGCTGATCCACCTGGGCGCTCGCCTGCAGGTGCTGGAGTCTGAGACGGACCTGAGCTACGAGCGTCTGCTGCGTTTGTACAAGGAAGTTTCGGGCAAGAGCCCCAGCAAGGGCCAACTGCCGTTCTCCACCGACTGGTTCATGAGCTGGCAGCCCAACATCCATGCCAGCCTGTTCCTCAACATCCACGAGTACCTGAACAAGGTCGCGGAGATGGACGAGATCGACGTCGTCATCAAGGCCTACCAGCTGTACCAGGAACAGACCGCGGCGCAGAACCTGGAGCAGCTGCTGTCGGTGACGCGGGCCTGGCGCCTGGTGAAGTTCGTCGACAACGGCATGCTGACGATGACCAAGTGCAGCAAGTGCGGCGGTCATTTCGTCACCCACCCGCATGAGGTCGCCAAGCACTACGTCTGCGGCCTGTGCAACCCGCCGGCGCGCGCCGGCAAGGGCAAGGCGGC
>NZ_JBQEOF010000041.1:0-2881 GCF_052044995.1 Roseateles sp. 22389 | reverse complement strand
GCGTCATAGCTCATGCGCTGGAGCAACTGCCCGCCCTCATCGATGATCGCGATGGTCGAACCCAGGTGGTCCTTGAGAAAGAACCTCGCGTTCCTCGTTCCCGCCGTGTCGGCACTGATCGCCATGCCTGCGATCCGCTCCTCCACGAAGCCATCGGCCCCCAGGCTCGTGCGGATGATCGTCACGCCCTTCTCGGCGTCGATCTCCTTCTCCACCGCCCCCGCGTAGATGACCGTGTTGACGGTGCCTTGCGGCTGTCCGCCGCTCATCGTCCTCACGACCTGCCGCACCCGCTCGTGATCCGGCCCGTACACGAACTCGGTGCGCTGCACAGCTTGTCCGCCCGAGAGCTTGTCGATGCTCAGTGGCGTATCGGCCGCGGTCCACGTGTACGCCCGGTTCAACCCATTGACTAGATTCCCGTTGTAGAGCGGTCGGCTCGAGCTCACGCCGGTACAGACGCCGTCCGTCGGCGGTGGGCCGCAACGTCTGCTGAGCTACAGAAACACGTGCCTCTTGCCCTAACAACAGCTCGTCCGCAAATTTCTGCCGCAGCACCTCTTCAATCAAATTGGCGGCGGGCGAGGCCACGAGGACGGCCTTGATCGCCAAGCACTACGTGGCCAACCAAGCGTATGCATGATGCCGTGATCGCGGACCTAGTAGCGGAGCCATCTCATCCCACAGGCCTTCACTTTGCACAGCTCGAGTCACTAAAGCCTCGATGAGTCCCGTCGCGACTGCCGTTACCAACTCTTGGTCGCCACTCTCCATAGCGTGCTCAATCAAAAACAACGAGCGGCGGTTCGCCTCGACGCCAGCGCTACCAAACTCCTCGGCAATCCGATTTCCAAGGGCGGCAAAGAGCGTCGTCACAGGCGGCGCTTCCGGCTGCCATTCGTCAAGAACTTCCTGGTGTGCAGCTTGTGCACCACTAGAAGCCGAGACCAACAAGCAAACAAGCTCTTCACAGCCCTTTATAACCATACGCCCAACGCATTGCTCATATTAACAACTTAGGCATACCGCAAAGCGCTCAATAAGTGCATCGCTACTCTCGAGTGTCAGCAAGTACGTCAAATCTGCCTCACGGCATCTCCCCAGGGAATCGCACTAGGCAGTTCGTGAACCACTCCGTTACGAGCAACTAGAATCGGCCCACTACCTGCAAGAGCAGAAGAAGAATTGCATCACCGTACAAGCAAATTGCTAGTGTTCAAACATGCGGATTTTTGAAGTGAATTCGTCAAAACTTGCCGCCACCTCGTAAATATCACAGATGGGCCTGTCCAGATCGCAATAAATCACCTTAGGCTCGTTGCCCGATTCTAGATTTAGGCAAAATAAGTTACCGCCGGAGTCACATGCTATTGGCAGTAGGTCTGGAATGGGGCAGCGTAGCTCCACCAATTCTTTATTCCATTCCAGGCAATCCGTTGCAACATCCCTTCCGATGCCAAAAAAAACCTGAACATCGGTTGGCGATTGCGGATGCCCAGGAATATCAATTGTGTCAGGATCGGGTCGACAGCCATTATGCTCCAGTAGAAATCGGCGATATGATTCTGGAAATGAAATCCCAAAATCATGTTCGGCAGAATCAACATCTTGCCCGGAGAGCTTTGGCCCCTGGTCTTTAATTCGAATTCTCATGGCGCCATCTTCCTTTGCGGCTACTGAACGGCAGTCAGGGTATCAGCACCATCGTACTCGGCGAAGTGAGACACAATTGGCTCAATGACCCCATCGCGGATACGCGCTCCAAATACGTACCGTTTCCCGGGTGCCTTCCAAAATGCCTGATCGACGTTTGAGATTGCAAACTCCGCATCACAGGCAATGCAAGGCTGATCTGCAGCGTACCAGAACACCAAAAGTGGGTCGTTGCCAATGAGGGTCGTGTGAAGCCAATCGAGTTGTTGCGACTCTGTCAGCGTTGATAGATCAACTTTGCTGCCCTTCATCTGGCTCCAATCAAGCCCCCCTCCGCCGAGAAGCCAGGGGAGTTGGTTCAGATAGGCGCCCAGTTGTGTCGCAACCGTTGCTGGCACGACCTTGGCCTTGCCTGTGCTCAGCCACTGCTCGATGTGTTCGCTGGCAATGTACATAGTCAATTTTTCGGAAAGTGCTGAAGTGTCTGCCAGAACTGATCCAAGGTTCCGCCTTCGATCTTATTGGCGCCATACAACCAATCGGCTCGCTTCGGACCTGCGCTCCGATCCCACCAGTTGACGTGGAATCCCTTTTTCGGATCAAAGTCGAGCCGCCATCCGCGCAGGCCGTCCGGGCTCATCCTGCCGGTAATCTGCCCTTTGAGAGGACCGATTTCCTGAATAAAGTTGACGGCGTCATCACCAAGACCGGAAAGCTGCCGAGCCGAAGCACGAGCCTCGTTCAGACCCTTGAAGTTTGCTACGTTTTCGACCCCTTTAGAGAGCGCCTTTGCGGCGGAAGCGGCTGCGCTTTCCGCAGCTCCGCCCCCAATACTGAAGGCGCGCCCCACCGGGAAAATTACTCCGAGAAGGTCGACGTCAAAGGTCTCTAACGCCTGATGTTTCTCAAGGTACTTCGAGTAAATTTGCCACAGAACTTCGTTCCGTTCTGAACACTCTATTGTTGGCGACTTGCAACCTCGGCCCTGCCAGACGTCTTGCGCCTCACGCAATATATCCTCGGCAGACTTGACAGCCTGCTTTGGCTTGTTGGGTAGCCGTATGTCACCTTTTTCGTCTTGCTCCAGATCTCCAGGCCATATGCAAACCCACATGGCAGGACACTTCCGTTCGTCCTTCTTGGTAGCAGCCTCGTTCGCTTGAGATGCGAACGCCCAGAACGGATTGCTGAGCGTCGTGAAGACCGCCTCTGGCCCTAGCCCCGTCGG
>NZ_JBQEOF010000040.1:0-7206 GCF_052044995.1 Roseateles sp. 22389 | reverse complement strand
TGGATGCAGCGCGCCTACGCGCTGAGCGCGGCCGACACGGTGTTGCAGAAGACGCCGCTGAGCTTCGACGTCTCGGTGTGGGAACTGTTCTGGGCGCTGGCCGAAGGCGCTCGCTTGGCCATCGCGGCGCCCGGCGATCACCGCGATCCGCAGCGGCTGGTCGCGCTCATCAACGAGCACCAAGTCACCACGATCCACTTCGTGCCGTCGATGCTGCAGGCCTTCCTGGCGCATGACGGCGTGGAGACTTGCACCTCACTGAAGCGCATCGTCTGCAGCGGCGAAGCGTTGCCAGCCGAGGCGCAAGCCGCCGTGTTCCGGCGGCTTCCGAAGGCGGGCCTCTACAACCTGTACGGCCCCACCGAAGCGGCCATCGACGTCACGCACTGGACCTGCCGCGACGACAGCCGCACCCAAGTCCCGATCGGCGCGCCGATCACCGGCATCTCGACATGGGTGCTCGATGGCGACCTCAACGCAGTGCCGCCGGGTGTTCCAGGCGAGCTGTACCTGGGAGGCATCGGCCTGGCGCGCGGTTATCACGATCGCGCCGGCCTAACTTCCGAGCGCTTCGTCGCCAATCCGATGGCCACCGACGGCAGCCGGCTCTATCGCACCGGGGACTTGGTGCGATGGAACGCCGAAGGGCAGCTCGACTACCTCGGCCGCATCGATCATCAGGTCAAGATCCGCGGCTTCCGGATCGAGCTGGGCGAAATCGAAGCGCAGTTGCTCGCGCAGCCCGGCGTGCGCGAGGCCGTGGTCGTGGCGCTGCAGGCGCCCAGCGGCGCGAGGTTGGTGGCATACGTCTCCGCGCACGCGGGGGCGTTCCCGGAACCCGGAGCGACGGCGCAGCCCGAAGGCGCACGCGACACCGACATCCTGCGCGAGGCGCTCGGCCGGGCCTTGCCGGAGTACATGGTCCCCAGCGCGATCGTCGTGCTCGACACGCTGCCCCTGAACCCCAGCGGCAAGGTCGATCGCAAGGCGCTGCCGGCGCCGGACCTCCATACCGCATCGACAGCCGCCTACGAGGCGCCGCAGGGCGAGGTCGAGACCGCCATCGCCGCGGTCTGGGCCGACGTGCTGGGCTTGCCGACCGACCAGGTCGGCCGCCGCGACAACTTCTTCTCGCTGGGCGGCCACTCGCTGCTGGCGCTGAAGGTGCTCGATCAACTGCGCGGCCGAGGCCTTCGCGCGCAGGTGCGGCAGCTGTTCCTTCATCCAGAGCTGGCAGCCTTCGCGCAGTCGATCGACCCACAGGCGAGCAGGGCCGCGGATTTGACCGTCGCTGCCGAAGCGGCCCGTTCAGCCGACGCGGCGCCGCTCGACATCGTCGTGCCTCCCAACCGCATCCCCGACGACTGCACCGAGATCCATCCGGAGATGCTCACCCTGGTCGACCTCGACGCGGCCGCGATCCGCCGCATCGAAGCGGCGATCCCCGGCGGCGCGGCCAACATCCAGGACATCTACCCGCTGGCGCCGCTGCAGGAAGGCATCCTCTTCCACCACCTCTTGCAGCGCGACACCGACGCCTACGTGACCGCGCACCTGATGCGCTTCGACAGCGAAGCGCGGCTGCGCCGGTTCATCGACAGCTTCGATCGCGTCATCGCGCGCCACGACATCCTGCGCACCGCGATCCTGTGGGAGGGGTTGGAAGAACCGCTGCAGGTCGTGTGCCGCGAGGCCCGCCTGGACATCGCCTGGCTCTCGCCGACGGACGGCCCCGTAGCCGAGCGCCTCGAGGCGCTGGCCCGACCCGGCGCTGGCCGCATCGACGTGCGGCGCGCGCCGCTGCTGCGCGCCGTGGCCGGCTTCGACGCCGGCAGTGGTCGCTGGTTGCTGCAACTGTCCAGCCACCACCTGGTGACCGACCACAGCACGCTGGCCGGCGTCGTCGAGGAGATCGCGCTGATCCAGCAGGATCGCGAGGCCGAGCTGCCCGCGCCGGTGCCGTTCCGGCGCTTCGTCGCGCACGCCCGCCTCAGCGTCAGCCGCGCCGAGCACGAGGCCTTCTTCGACGCGATGCTGCGCGACGTGACCGAACCCACCGTGCCCTTCGGCGTGGCCGACGTGCGCGGCGACGGATCGCGGCTGCGCCAGTCGCGACTGGCACTGCCTGCCGCGCTGGCCAGTCAGGCGCGTCGCATGGCGCGTCAACAGGGCGTGGGTGTCGCGGCGCTGTTCCATCTCGCCTGGGCCCTGGTGCTGGGCCGCGCGAGCGGCCGGACCGACGTGGTCTTCGGCACCGTGCTGCTTGGCCGCCTGCAGGTCGACGACGGCGCGGCGCGCGCGCTGGGCCTGTCCATCAACACGCTGCCGCTGCGCCTGCGGGTCGGCGACCAGTCCGTCGCCGAGGGGCTGCGCGACGCCCACGCGGCGCTGTCCGCGCTGCTGCGTCATGAGCACGCCAGCCTGTCGCTGGCGCAGCGCTGCAGCGGACTGGCGGGCGGCACGCCGCTGTTCTCGGCGCTGCTGAACTACCGGCACGCCCACCGACGCCGTGATGTGTCCTCCGCCGCCTGGGACGGCATGGAGATCGATGCCGCCCAGGAACGATCGAACTATCCCTTCGGCCTGTCGGTGGACGACGACGGTGAAGGCTTCGGCCTCGTCGCGCAGGTGCATGAATCGCTGGATCCCGAGCAGGTCTGCGCGCTGATGCACGCGGCGGTGAGCAGCCTGGTCGATGCATTGACGCATCGACCCGCGCAGGCCCTGTGCGCGCTGGACGTCCTGGACGACGCCGCCCGCGCGCGCCTGTCCCGCTGGGGCGTCCCGGTGCCGCGCTTCGACGGCACGCCGCCGGTGCCCCGCCTTGTCGAGCGCCAGGCCGTCGAGCACCCCGACGCGGTCGCACTGATCTTCGGCGACGAGCAGTTCAGCTATGCGCAGTTCAACACCCGCGCCAACCGTCTGGCCCATCGCCTGATCGCGCTCGGTATCCGCCCCGAGGACCGCGTCGGCCTGGCCGTGCAGCGGTCGATGGACATGGTGGTGGCGCTGCTTGCCATCCTCAAGGCCGGCGCGGCCTACGTGCCGCTGGACCCGTCCTATCCGGCCGAGCGGCTGGCCTACATGGTCGAGGACAGCGGCATCCGGCTGCTGCTGACGCAGCAGGCGCTCGCGGCGCGGCTACCGTCGACCGACGGCCTCGCGGTGCTGGCGCTGGACGGCGAGGACACCTTCACCGGCGCCGAGTCGAATCCCGCCGTCGAGATCCACCCGGAGCACCTGGCCTACGTCATCTACACCTCCGGATCGACCGGCCGTCCCAAGGGCGTGGCGGTCACGCACGGCCCGCTGGCGATGCACGTGCAATCGATCGGCGAGGTCTACGGCATGACGCCGGCCGACCGCGAACTGCAGTTCGCGTCGATCGCCTTCGACGGCGCGCACGAGCGCACTTGGGTGCCGCTGGCCTTCGGCGCGGCGCTGATGCCGCGTGACCAGGAACTGTGGCCGGTGGAACGCACCGCCGCCGAGATCGAGCGCCACGGCATCACCATCGCCTGCTTCACGCCGGGCTATCTGACGCAGATGGCCGAGCTGATCGGCGAGGCCGGCAGCCGGCTGCCGATCCGGTCCTACACGGTCGGCGGCGAGGCGATGTCGCGCGCCAACCTCGACCTCGTGCAATCGGTGCTGAAGCCGCCGCGCATCATCAACGGCTACGGCCCGACCGAGACCGTCATCACCCCGACCGTCGGCATCGCGCTGGCGGGCGAGCGATTCGCCGCGCCTTACATGCCCATCGGCAAGCCGGTCGGGGACCGGCAGGCGCGCGTGCTCGACGCTGACCTCAATCTCTGCCCGCCGGGCGTGCCGGGCGAGCTCTACCTGAGCGGCGGTCTCGCGCGGGGATACCTTGGCCGGCCCGGCGCGAGCGCCGAACGTTTCGTCGCCGATCCCTTCGACGCCACCGGCGGGCGGATGTACCGCACGGGCGACCTCGTCCGCTGGAACGAAGAAGGGCAGCTCGAATACCTCGGCCGCATCGACCACCAGGTGAAGGTGCGCGGCTTCCGCATCGAACTGGGCGAGGTGGAGTCGCAGCTGCGGCTGCAGGCGGGCGTGCGCGAGGCTGTCGCCGTCGCGGCCGAAGGGGCGGGGGGCGCGCGGCTGGTGGCCTACGTCTCGCCGCTTCCTGCCCACGCGCTGGATCCACGCGCGCTTCGCGAGGGCCTGGCCCGGGTGCTGCCGGACCACATGGTGCCGGGGCTCTTCATCGTGCTGGACGCGCTGCCGCTGAACCCCAACGGCAAGGTCGACCGCAAGGCGCTGCCCGCGCCGCAGGCCGATGCCGGACGCCCGCATGAGCCCCCGCGCGGCGAAACGGAGACGGCGCTCGCCGCGCTGTGGGCCGAGACGCTGGCCGTGGAGCGCGTCGGGCGCGACGACAACTTCTTCGAATTGGGCGGCCACTCGCTGGCCTTGATGAAGCTGCAGATGAAGGTGCAGCGGCACTTTGGCGTGCAACTGCCGCTGCGCGCGTACTTCGAGAGCCCGACGCTCGCCGATGCCGCAGCGCGCGTGCAGCGCGAGAGCGAGGCGCTGGCCGCCGCGCAGGGCGCGGACCTCGATCGCATGGCCGCGCTGCTGGATACCTGGGAGAACTGAATGAGCACCCTCGACAAAGACGACACGGTCACGACGACCCACGCGGCCACGGCCCAGGCTCCGATCGCACCATCCGCCGATCCACGGCGCGCGCTGGCCGAGCGCTTCGCGCGTCTGCCGGCGGAGAAGCAGCGGGGCTTCCTGCAGGCGCTCAAGGCGCAGGGCATCGACTTCGCGATGCTGCCGATCGTGCCGGCGCCGCTCGAGGCGCGCCCGCTGTCGTTCGCGCAATTGCGGCAGTGGTTCCTGTGGACGCTGGATCGGACCAGCACCGCGTATCACTTGTCCGGCGCGCTGACGCTCGAGGGCGAGGTGGATGCCACCGCGATGCGCGACAGCTTCGCGGCGCTGGTGGCGCGCCATGAATCGCTGCGGACGACCTTCCATGCGGATGCCCAGGGACAGGTCGTCCAGAGGGTCCACGCCGCCGGCGACATCGGCTTCGGGTTGGAGATGATCGACCTGCGGGAGGGCGATGGCGGTGAGGGCGGTGAGGGCGCCAAGGGCAGCGAGGGCTGCGAGGGCAATGATGCGATCGAGTCCCGCACCCGCGCGGAGGTCCGCCGGCTGGTCGACACGCCGTTCGACCTCGAGCGGGGCCCGCTGCTACGGGTGGCCTTGCTGCGCCAAGGCGCGCGGCGGCAGGTGCTCGTCGTCGTGATGCATCACATCGTGTCGGACGCCTGGTCGATGAAGGTCATCGTCGACGAGTTCATCGCGCAGTACGGCGCTCGGGTCCGCGCCGAGACGCCGTCGATGCCCGCGCTGCCCATCCAGTACGCCGACTACGCCGCGTGGCAGCGGCACTGGCTGGAGGCCGGCGAGCGGGAGCGGCAGCTGGCGTACTGGGTGGCGCAGCTCGGCGGCGAGCAGCCGGTGCTGCAGCTGCCGACGGATCGCCCGCGGCGGGCCGATGGGCGTTATCGGGCGGCGCAGCATGGCGTGGAGCTGCCGGCGGCGCTGGTGGGCGGCCTGCGGGCACGCGCGCAGGCGCAGGGGGCGACCCTGTTCATGGCGCTGCTCGCCGGTTATCAGGCGGTGCTCGGCCGCCATGCGGGGCTGGCGGAGGTGCGCGTCGGCGTGCCGGTCGCCAACCGGCAGCGGGTCGAAACCGAAGGCGTGGTCGGCTTCTTCGTCAACACGCAGGTGCTGCGCAACCGCGTGGACGGACGCCGGTCGCTGGGCGAGGTGCTCGATCAGGCGCGGGAGTCGGCGCTGGGCGCGCAGGCGCATCAGGATCTGCCGTTCGAGCAACTGGTGGATGCGCTGCAGCTTGAGCGCACGCCGGGCGTGCATCCGCTGTTCCAGGTGATGTTCAACCATGGCAGCGCGGGCGCGCAGGGGCCCATGGCGCTGCCCGGATTGCGATTGACGCCGTACGCGCTGGGGGAGCAGGCGGCCCAGTTCGAGTTGATGCTGACGACGACCGAGACCGCGGAGGGCACGGTGCGCGCGAGCTTCAGCTATGCGGCGGAGCTGTTCGAGCCAGCGGCGATCGAGCGGATGGTGGGGCATTTCGTGGCCATGCTGGAAGCGATCAGCGCGACGCCGGAGCGAGCCGTCGGCGACGTGGCGCTGATGTCGCCGGAGGAGCTCAAGCGGCTGGAGCGCCTGAGCGTCAATGGCGATGAGGTGGCGGAGGCCGTGCCGATGCACCGTCTCATCGAGCGCCAAGCGGCGATCGATCCGCATGCACCGGCGCTGGTTTTTGGGCAGAGCGCGCTGACTCGCGGTCAGCTCAATGCGCGTGCGAACCGCCTGGCGCATCGGCTCATCGCGCTGGGCGTGCGCCCGGACTCGCGCGTGGGACTGGCCGTCGAGCGCTCGTTGGAGATGATGATCGGCGTGCTGGCCATCCTGAAGGCCGGCGGCGCCTACGTGCCGCTCGACCCGGAGCTTCCCGCCGATCGGCTGGCCTACATGCTCGAGGACAGCGGCGTGTCGTTGGTGCTGACGCAGCCGCACCTGCGCGCGAAGCTGCCCGTCGGGGAGGGTGTCGATTTGGTCGACATAGACGCCGCGGAGAGTGCCGATGAACGCTTGGGCGCATCGCTCGCGAATCCCGAAGTCGAGGTCCACGGCGAGAACCTCGCCTACGTGATCTACACCTCCGGCTCGACGGGCCGGCCCAAAGGCGCGGCCAACCGCCACGTCGCGCTGCACAACCGGCTGGCCTGGATGCAGCGCGCCTACGCGCTGAGCGCGGCCGACACGGTGTTGCAGAAGACGCCGCTGAGCTTCGACGTCTCGGTGTGGGAACTGTTCTGGGCGCTGGCCGAAGGCGCTCGCTTGGCCATCGCGGCGCCCGGCGATCACCGCGATCCGCAGCGGCTGGTCGCGCTCATCAACGAGCACCAAGTCACCACGATCCACTTCGTGCCGTCGATGCTGCAGGCCTTCCTGGCGCATGACGGCGTGGAGACTTGCACCTCACTGAAGCGCATCGTCTGCAGCGGCGAAGCGTTGCCAGCCGAGGCGCAAGCCGCCGTGTTCCGGCGGCTTCCGAAGGCGGGCCTCTACAACCTGTACGGCCCCACCGAAGCGGCCATCGACGTCACGCACTGGACCTGCCGCGACGAC
>NZ_JBQEOF010000039.1:0-8047 GCF_052044995.1 Roseateles sp. 22389 | reverse complement strand
CAACCGGCTCACCAGCGTTGCCAATCCCACGCGCAGCTTCGGCTACGACGCGGCGGGCAACACGCTCAGCGACACGGGCCTGGCGTACACGACGACATACCGGTTGGACAACCGGCTGGGCACGCTCACCAAAAACGGCCTGACGACGACCTACCAGTACGACGCGGGCGGGCAGCGGGTGCACAAGGAGCACAGCGCGGGGCTGCGGGACTTCGTGTACGACCAAGAAGGGCATCTGCTGGGCGAGTACAACGCCTCGGGCGTGGTGCAGGAGTTCGTCTGGCTGGGCGACACGCCCGTGGCGGTGATCGTTGGATCGGTGGCGTCAACGCTGCCGCTGCTCGCGTACGCGGATCACCTGAACGCACCGCGCGTGCTCATCGACAAGACCGATGCCGCGCGCTGGCGCTGGATCAGCGAGCCCTTCGGCACGGCGCAGCCGGAGCAGGCGCCGGCGGGGCTCTCACCGATCACGTTCAATCTGCGTTTCCCGGGGCAGTACTATGACAGCGAGTCCGGGTTGAACTACAACTACTTCCGAGACTATGACGGGACGACGGGCAGATATATTCAAAGTGACCCGATCGGGCTCCAAGGCGGCATCAACACTTATGCCTATGTGGAGGGTAATCCCCTTCAGTACGCCGACCCGTTGGGACAGGTTAGACAAGGCGGAAAAACTGGTAAATGGTGGGAATTTACAGACCGAAATTTCCAGCGATGGTTTCATCAATGCTGGAAGCAGCCTGGAGACCAAGACGCAACAAGAGCGGAATTGGCTGAAGCCTATGCGACTTGGGTGGAGTGGGGAATGCCAGATGGCAAAGACGGTTGTGGCGGACCACCTCCCGCGCCTGCACCCCAGCCGGAAGCTTGTGGCGATGCCTGCAAGAAGACAGCGAAGGTCATTGTTGTTGGTGGTACCGCCTATGTCGTTTATCGGTGTCTAAGAATGCTTCCTTCGTTGCTCCCGCCCCTGTGGCCGACTATTCCAGCAAATGCGGTGGTTCCATGACGCAGGAAAAATCTTTGGCCTCTCATACTTACACTGTAGAGCTTCGATTTATGGGGCCACAGTTGGAGCCAACTGATATCTCTAGGCGACTTCATTTGGTTGCAAGCGCTGAACTGAGCCCTGTAGGAGGGCAGGTTGGTACGAGAAGGCGTGATCCCTTCTGGGCATACAACGGAAAGGGCGAAATAGGATTCCAATCCGAATGGGAATCGCTAGAAGCGGGCTTGCAGTTCTTGCTAGGCTCCCTGCGGTCTCGAAAGTCAAAAATAGTGGCGATTGCTCAGGAGTCTCGTGCCATTTGGTGGTGTGGGCACTTTCAATCTAGCTTTGATGGTGGGCCGACGCTTTCGGCTGACTTGATGACGGAAATCGGCAGTTATGGAATTCCGCTTTCAATCGACAATTACTTTTCTGAGGCTTGACTGCCCATTAAGCATGGCCCGCGCTCAGCGCTTCGAAACATGCCGCGACGGCGGCGCCCATTTCCCCCTTGACCGTTGACTGCGCCCCAAGGGCACAGCTTCGCGCGAGCGGGCCGCAGAATGGGCCCCTGAAGAAAAATTGCCGCCTCCCGGGAGGCCACCTTCTTCTTCGCTCCGCAACCCCCGTCACGTCCCAACAAGACGCCTACAACTACGGCGGATGGGTGCTTGGGCGGAGCCATATCTAATCTGACCCCATCGGCTTGGCGGGGGGCGGCATGTCAACCTACAGTTATGTAGGGCTCAATCAACTAAGTTATAGCCATCCACTGGGGCTGGCTCCGCGCAAATTGAGTTTGAATAGTATGGAATGTCGCCAACTGCAGGATAAAATAAAGCGAGACTTGGAATATTCTAGAGAGGACTCTTTAAATGATTAGGCGCTTTTTCCTCTTGTTGCTACTGACGTTTGGCCTAACTGGCGGAGCGTTTGCCGGCAACTATGCAGACCGTTGGTGTCTGCACAACACGGACAACGGTGATTTCCCCGTTACGCAGGAATGTAGTACGAGCATGATGGGCCTATTTGGAATGGCCCTTGAGTTTGCTAATAATGAATACGAGGCGCATCCAGTTCAACTTCCGTTCCAAACCACTCGCTATATCTCGGCGACGCCTGGGGAATGTAAGGTGATTCCAAAATCTCAAGGCATATATCCTCGCGGTTCATGCCAGTTTAAATTGAATTATCGCGACGTTGACAACACGACAGGCGCGGTCACCAATTGGCAATCGACGTACCTCATGGAAATCTGGATGACTTGCGGCGAGCAGGTGGGCGGCGGGATGGCAGGCGGTTGGGATGCTGCCGCAGGCGTCTGCCGGAGATATATGGATCAGGAACAACCCAAGTGCAAACAGTGCCAAGTGGGGAATCCGGTCACTCCCATGGATGGCATCAAGCACCAGATTCAGCCTATCCTTCGATGGGGACGCGGCCACAAGCTGGAAGCTAGTTACTCCTTTGAGCGGTTCAGCGTGGGTAATGGTACCAATTTTGGCCGAGGGAGTCAGTCTTTCGGCGATGTCTGGTTCAGTAATTTTCACAAGCACGCCTATTACGCCGAATTCAACTCGTGGGCCTTTGGCTACAACTTCCAACGAGAGAACGGAAAGTGGAAGTCATTCACGCAGTTTCCCGACAACGCAGCGCTTTCTTCCGTTGAGTTGGATTCGCCACCGAGTCAGAGTGGCGCAAATTTGTTGTATTTTGATTCGGAAGCGGAGGCTATAGAGGTGTTCTCCCCGATGGGTGGTGATTATGAAATCTCTGCGATTCACTACATCGATGGGCGCCGCGTCAATTACTCCTATGGCAGTGCCCGAGGGCGAATACCTGAAGACATGGCGAAGGAGCTCGAATGGGACGACGCCTCGGGCACGAGGTTATTGAGCTCCGTCACAGATGAGGCAGGCCGGTCTGTAACCTTTACATATGAGGCGACAGTCGGTCGACCGAACGTGTTTCGGATCAAGTCGGCCCAAGCTCCCGATGGCAGCGAGACCAGATTCCTTTATCTGGATAAGCGTCATAATATGCTCGCTACACTGGTGTTTCCTGACCTGACAGAGCGGAATTATTCCTACGGACCGCAGCCTGGGTTGATATCGAAACTGATCGACGAGCAAGGTCAGACCTACGGTACCTACGAATACGACAATGTTGGTCGCGCAGTGATGACCAAGACCGGAAGCAACGGTCCGGCGTGGCGCTTTCAATGGACGCAGGCTCCGACCTGGAACTTCACCGAGACGCTGTCTGACAACGTGGTGCGCAGGACTTTTTCCTTCGACAGCCCAACCTCGGTCCGGATCTTCGGCCCCGACGGCTACGAAGAGACCATGAACAGCACCCAGATCAGCGGGTCGACCGTGTTGGGCTCCAGAGTCATCCCGGCCGGTTCGGGCTCTCCGGCGTCTTCGATTCAGTTGAGCTACGACGCCTATGGGAACGTCACGCGCCGTATCGACGCTAACGGCACCCAATCCTGCTACGCCTATGCTGCCGCGCGGCATATCGAGATTGCACGGGTCGAAGGCCTGACCAACGACGCTGACTGCGCATCGGCGCTTTCCACGGCGACCTTGCCGGCGAACTCGCGCAAGGTGAGCACTCAATGGCACCCTGACTGGCGCAAGCAGACTCGCATCGCCGAACCGGGTCGTATCACGACGCTGGTTTATAACGGTCAACCGGATCCCACCAACGGCGGCGCTACCGCCAGCTGTGCGCCTTCCACCGCGCTGCTGCCCAACAACAAGCCGCTGGTACTTCTGTGCAAGCGTGTCGAGGTCGCGACGACGGACACCACCGGCGCCTCCGGCTTCAACGCGGCAGCGCACGACGGAACCGCCGCCCGTACCTGGAGTTGGATCTACAACGCCCACGGCCAGGTGCTCACCGAAACCGACTCGCGCGGCAAGACCGTAGTCACCAACGCTTACTACGACGACGCCGCCGCGGAGCACATGCCCGGCGACCTGCAGTCCTCGACCAACGCGCTGGGCCACGTCACCCGTTTCCTGCGCTACAACGCGTTGGGGCAGCCGGTGCAGGTCGTGGACCCTAACGGCATCAGCACGGTCTACACCTACGACGTGCGCCAGCGCATCAAGTCGATCACCGTGGCCGACGCAATGACCAGCTACGACTACTGGCCGACCGGCTACTTGAAGAAGGCCACGCTGCCCGACGGCAGCTTCGTCGCCTACGAGTACGACGACGCCCATCGCATGACGGCGGCGACGGACAGCCTGGGCAACCGGGTGGAGTACACGCTGGACCAGCGAGGAAATCGCACGGCGGAGACCGTGAAGGACCCCAGCGGCGCGCTCAAGCGCTCAATGGCGCGTGTGTTCGACGCGCTGAGCCGCATCCAACAGTCGACGGGAGAGTGAGGACATGAGCCACCATGACAAGCCTGTGATGGCAGGAGGATGCTCATGGCCGCGGCCACTGTTCATGGGCGCGGCGCACGCGGATATGTCGTGGCTGCCAGTTTCCCGGACCTCGGCCATCGGCTTCGAACACGACGTGCGCGGCCACCTCACAGGGGCGTCAAGGTTAGGGGCGTGAGCGGCTTCGGCCTGACCAGGCAGAGCAGCCCACTGGGCTGCTCAAGAAGACGACCCAGCCCGATGGCGCGATCGTGACCTACGAGTACGACGATGCGCATCGCCTGACCGCCGTGGCCGACGGCCAGGGCAACCGCATCGAGTACACGCTGGACCAGAGCGGCAATCGGATCGCGGAAGCCGCCAAGGACCCGCAAGGCACGCTCAAGCGGACGATGAGCCGCATCTTCGACGCGCTGGGCCGGGCACAACAAACAACAGGCAGGGAGTAATTCATGCAAGGCAAGAAATGGCACTGGCAGTGCCGGAGCGCACTCGCGGCTGCGATAGCCGCTTGCTTGGGGATCGGGGCGCACGCAGCGACGCTGCCGCCCCCGCCGGTGTCCCCGGCACCGGTCACCGACTACGAGTACGACGCCAAGGGTAATCCGACCAAGGTCATCAAGGCCAAAGACGTGGCGGGTTTCGGCTTCACCTCCAGCACTGCCTATGACGCGCTGGACCGCGTCAAGACCAACACCGACGCTCGCAGCGGCGTGACGACGCTGGGTTTCGACGGCATCGATCAGCTCAAGCAGGTCACCGATCCTCGCAACCTGGTGACGAGCTATCAGCGCAACGGACTGGGGGATCTCACGCAGCTCACCAGCCCCGACACGGGCACGGCCACCAGCACCTACGACCCCAACGGCAACCTGTTCACCCGGCTGGACAGCCGCGGCGTGCTGGCCACCTACACCTACGACGACCTCAACCGGGTGAGCTCCGCGATCTACACGCAGAGCGGCCGGGACCAGTTCGAGACAGGGGGGCGGAGATGTAGGTCACCCGGTGGGCTCCTGCAGTCCCATCGTCAACCAAGAGAATATCGATGATCCATGGCTTGGTTGCACGTCCTCAACCGCCGTCCTGACTAGAGCGCTTCGGCCACGGAACCGCAGCCCCAGTGAGGGTTGCGTCCGCGCGAGCGGTCCAAGGGCCGCTTGATGCACGCCGGCAACGTCACCTTGCCTCGCCCGCAGCTTGGCCTCGCACGCGAATCATGCATTCAGTCGTGAGTCTGTCGTGACAGACGTAATCGATCGGAGGATTCGGATGCGAGCATTCTTAGTCCGGCACAATCCGGTCCCGGTCAGGGAGAGAGGATGCTCGCGGTACGCGCAATAGACGTCGACCGCGGGGCACTTAGTGCGGCTATTGGCCGGCGGCTGCTCCCTGATGCGTTTGTGTCGCATCGTCGGAGTCCTTCATGCCGATTCTTTTCCGCACTCGCCCCTCGCCTGCTGACAGGCGTCAAGCTGATTCAAGGGCCGCAGGAATGTGCGCGCTCTTGTCGCGACGGTCCATCGGCATAGTGGGTCGTTTGATGCTTTGTTGCGCTGCGACGCTCGGTGCACTGCACGCACACGCCTACGACAAGCGCTTGCCGCCGGTCAGGTGGGAAAACGCCTCGACGAACTTCTATGGATCCTCGTACTCTGGTGGCACGTGTCCCGCCACCGCCGACTTCAAGCCTGACGACATCTGCGGCAGCTACGACATTCGCGTGGACGGTACGGCCTATGGCACTCCGGAACAGACCTTGGCGCGCGCCATGGCGTTTCTACTGAGCTACAGGAATGCGTACGAGCAGAACTCGTGTGTGGCACCCATGTCGTGGACGGCAGGTGCCTGTGAGATCGAGCCGTATCTCAACTATGGACTAGGGCACTGCCGCTACACGGGCACCACGGTTAGCCTGGAGCGAGAGAACTGTTATAGCCCTCCAGGCCAGGCGATCACTTTCAACAACACCGTGTTCATTCGGAAGATGTGCCGAACACCCGGGGGACGGACGGAAGGCATTGAGTTCGATTTCGCCAGCAGAGAGTGCGTCTGCCAGAACGGCGTCTTCGTCGCGGAAAGCGACAGCTGTGTGCCGGTGGCGGATCGGATGCTCTTTAAGCCCTGCAATACCTGCTACGGCAATCCGATCTTTCCGGAGCAGGGCCTGAAGGTGCAGTCGATCGTTGCGGGCTGGCAGCCCTGGACCGGATTGAGCCTGATCTACAACTCCGAGAAGATTCAGTATGAGGCCGGTGTCACACCGTACCTTCGTTCAAACCCCGCGACCTTTGGCCCGCTATGGACGGCGAGCTTCGATAAAGCGCTGTACTTCTCGACGATCGGCAACGCGCGTCTGATCAATGTGTCGCGCGGAGGCGGCGCGTGGACCAGCTTTCAGCAAGGCGCCGCCGGACTCGCGCCATCGAGCGGCATGCTGAACGACCGGCTGACGAGCGCCGCTCAAGGCTACCTTTACCGGGATGCGGACGCGATGCGTCTGGAGGAATACAACGACCGAGGACAGTTGCTCAAGATCACCGCCATCGATGGGCGCACCTTGGCCGTCGCGAGGACGGGCATCGGTACGGTCACTGCGGAGGCGATGGATGAAGGTCTTCCCTTGTCCCTGACGGACCACTTCGGGCGCCGGTGGCGCTTCGAGTACACGCTGGTGGGCGCTGAGCCGGCGTCGCGCGTGGCGACGATCGTCGATCCGGGTCAGGGGCGGGTCACGATCGGATACGGCGGCAACGGGCAGGTCGGACGTCTGGAATGGGCCGATGGAACGACGCAGCAGATGATGTATGAGCGCGCCGATTTGCCATGGGCGCTGACGGGTTACCTGGACGAGCGGGGCACGCGCGCGGCGACGTATGGCTACGACGCGCTGGGACGGGCGGTGTCCACGCAGCGGGCGTTGGGCTTGGACTCGTATGCGGTGACGTGGGCGCTTCCGCCAGAGATGAAGGTGAGGGAGCGGTACGACCCCCAAGCAGGTGTGATTTGGCGCGACCATGAGCTGAAGCCGCCTCAGGGCACGACGGTCCAGTTGCCCAACGGACAGGTGCAAGCGCTGGAGTCGACCGCCTCGTTCGCGCTGCCGAAGTGGACGCTCAAGACCCAGGTAGCCGGCGCCGGAAGTGCGGCGGTCACGTCCTCGCGTTCGTTCGATGTCAACCTGAACGTCACGCGGCTCGACGACTTCAACGGCAATCGCAGTTGCATGAGCTATGACACGAGCCGGAATCTGGAGATGGCGAGGGTTGAAGGACTGAGTATGGCGACGGATTGCGCTTCGGTATTGAGCACAGTGCCGGTTGGCGCCCGCAAGGTGTCAACGCAGTGGCATCCGGACTGGGCGCTCGCGATAAGGACGGCCGAGCCTGGCCGCATCACGACCGCTGTCTACAACGGCCAGTTTGATCCGTTCAACGGCAACGCGGTGGCGAACTGCGCGCCGGCCAGCGCGCTGCTGCCCGACGGCAAACCCATCGTCGTGCTGTGCAAGCGCGTGGAGCAGGCGACGACCGACGAGAGCGGTGCGCAAGGCTTCGATGCGACGCTGCAGTCCGGCGTGCCGGCTCGCGCGACGAGCTGGACCTACGACGCCACCGGCCAGGTGCTCACCGAGACCGACCCGCGCGGCAAG
>NZ_JBQEOF010000038.1:0-8908 GCF_052044995.1 Roseateles sp. 22389 | reverse complement strand
TGCAGCTGGTATCCGGACATCCTGCGCGTGCTCACGACCGGCTGATCGCAGAGGGCCGTACCGCCACGTGCACTCACGATGTCCAAGGGAACCGGCCCCTCATGCGCCTGGCTTGGCCGGAAGAGGAGATGCGTTGCGGCAGCGCTGGTCAGCCGCGCGCGGACTGCGGCAGATCCGCATCTGAGATTCCACGTCGTGCTTGGCCAGCCGCATCTGGTCCAGATCGTTCAGTGGCATCGTCGTCGGGAAGCACGTCGCTCCCTTCAGGCAGCTCGTTGGGCTTGCCCTCTATGTCTTCTTGCGCCGAACTCTTCTTGCCGTCATTACCGGTTCGCTCGGCGCCGGAGTTCGATTCGTCCGATGCATCGTCGCCGGTACGAACGCCCTCCGGCGATTGGTTCGCAACGGGATCACCGACGGGATCGTCGTTCTCGTTCTCAGGCTTCGAGGTCGTGGGGCGGGTGGACTCGGAAGCGGATGTACTGCTGTTCATGATGGTGCCTTGATGTTGGTCGGGATGGCCCGCGTTTCCTCTGGCAAATCCAACTCCGCGCCAACCGCGACGTGAGCCCGGTTCGACCGGTAGGCAAACCCGCTAACGCGTAAACGCAGAGAGAACTTTCCGACCGGTTGCAGATCATGCGGCACTTGGCCGCCTCTGATTTGCATCGGAGTGGGGGCACGATCGTCCAGAGGGCCTCTCGTGTGCGCTAGGGGCCAAATGCCGGTCGACGGCGCCCTTGAGCTGACGGCCGTCCTCGTCCCGGCCACTTAGTCGTTTCGCATGACGCATAAGGCTTCGGACGCTGTACTGCGACGCCGAAGGGAACCCCCGAGTGCGCACCCATGGAGGCGAAGAACTCCGGATACGTCCGCGCAGCACTGTGACCATCGCTCCGCCGGCGCACAACTCCGCCACCTGGACAACGCGCTCATCTGGCGCCATACGAGTTGGTGACGTGCCAGGGCAATGCCGGGAGCACAGCTGGCTCGCCGCGACCGCGCAGTTGATCGGCTGGTCTGAACCAGCTCTAGCAGCCCTGGGGATGACTTGATGTCGTCTGCTCGGGCTAACGAACAAGCCAGTCGCGACTGTCGCTGATTTGAGCAACGTGCTTGCGCACTTCTCAAACACGATCCCCCTTCTGACCTGTCGCAGAGTGAGAACCATGACTACCGCCGGCGAGCTCGATGAGGCGAAGACCAGTGTCGGATTGTCATCGACCGATCGTCATTTCCCGAACGGTCGTTCGCGTCCGGAAGCCGCGGCGACATCGCAGCGAGAGCGATCAAGATTCTGGTCCTCGTTCGGCCATCAACCGCAGTGTCGTCTCCAGCATCTCGGCGCAGAACCGACGCTGGTCAGAAAAACTTCGCGACAGCAGCTCAGCCCTTCGCCAGTCAAGGCAAGAGATTGCCACGGCAAGATTGCGTTCGATCTCGCGCGCGCTGGCTTCAGCTTCGAGCCAGGTGAGCAGAGCTTGGGTAAGCATCGTCGCCACGGAACTTTCAGGGCAACGGCGATACCGGACGCTTCCTACCTTCGCCGGAACGAATGCCGTCAAGGACTGTCCAGAGTGGTTCCGTCGAGACCGGTCTGGCCAGCTTAAAGTCGAAGAGCGTCGGTTCGCAGGCTCCATGATCGCCCGATCGCCCCGCTGGCAGACCTCGCCTCGGCGACCGGGCGCCCCGGATGGCAGGCTCCGGCCACTGCCTTGCAGCTTGAAGGGCACGGCCCGCGTAGCCCTTCTGCACCGCACATCTTGCTCGTTGACATCTCGCTGGATTACGAGGCCTTGCTCCCATAGACTGGGACCTCGCTCATAGGTCACGTCAGGGAGAGAACAGATGACCGAAGAGACTGCGGGGGGCGCGCATCCCTGCGAATCACCGAGAGCTCGAGTGCCGCGATGCGGTTGTGCGGCGGACCATCTGTTCAACGCATGGTCGGTGTTCCCAGTGCGCGAACTCATCGGCCGCGAAGACTTCAAGACGAAGCGCCGTTTCCCGCCGTCGGATGGGGATGGCGCGCTGGTGGCAAATCGCTTCGTCATCTCCCCGCTAGAAGTGCCTCGGGGCGGAACGCTAGCGAATCTTGGCGGCCGAGCTTGGAGGCTTGCGAGTGCGATAGCGGCACGGCCTCACGGCGTCCGATGGCTACCTCCACCACAGCGACAAGTAGGTCAGCAGCTTGCATGCGCCGGAAGGCGTCGGAGGCCGACCGTACGCGCACCCCATCTCTGTCCGCCGCACGTGACAGAGGAGGCACGTCGGCCTTCGGGCCCTGGGCCCGCGGCGGCAGAAAAGCCAACGGTTCGTCCTTTCGGGATGCGCCGATCCGCATGTGCTTTGCTGTTCAATCGACGAACCTGGCGCCGCGCACTTGATCGTTATGCCCTGAGCGAGCTGCGGGTCGCCCAGTTGCGTTCGGCGGGCGCGCGAGCCGAAGCAGGTGTGGCTCAGCCTGTGGGCGGCGCCGCTCCGGCGGCTGAAGCGCTCGGACCGGGCATCACTCCCAGACGGCGATCGAACGACCAGTCACTGATCCCCCAACGTACCGGGGTGATGAAGCCATGACCGCGCGCGAACTCACCCCCTTTTCGGACGAAACGCTGCCAGCCCAGCTGGTGGCTGCTTGGGAAGCGGTCACGACACCGCTGCTGGTGCACGACGAGGAGCGCATCGTCCACGCCAATGCCGCGATGCTGCGTCTGCTCGGCTATGACGCGCAGGCGCTGGCGGCGATGCCCTTCGACGCCTGGGCGGTGCCGGCGCAGCGCGATTCGCTGCGCGCCTACGGCTTGCAAGCGCTCGCGCAGGGCACGCTGCCTCCCACGATCGAGATCGAGGCGGAGACCGGTAGTGGATCGGTTCGCTCGCTGGAGGTGACCGCGCGGCCGTACATCGTTCCGGGGCGCCGCCTGAATGTTCTGACCGTGCAGGACCTGAGCGACAGCCGGCACGTGCAAACCAGTTTGCTCAACGTGGGGCGAGTCCTTCATCAGATCATCGAGAACAGCCCGGTAGCCAGTTTCGTGCTCGACGCTGAGCACCGGGTGACGCACTGGAATGCGGCTTGCAGCAAGCTGACCGGGATCGAAGCATTTGACATGACGGGCCGCAGCGACGCGTGGACCGCCTTCTACCCCGAGCCGCGCCCGCTGCTGGCCGATCTGATCATCGACGGCACGATTGAGGCCCAATGTGTGCCGCTGTACGACGGCCGCTGCCGACCCTCGGAAACCATCGACGATGCCTACGAGGTGGAAGCCTTCTTTCCACAAATGGAGGGCGGTCGCTGGCTGTTCTTCACCGCTGCTCCGCTGCTTGACGCACAAGGGACCGTGGTCGGCGCCATCGAGACACTGCAAGACGTCACGCAGCGTCGCCGTGCCGAGGAGGAGTTGCGCCGCCACCGCGCCGAGCTGGAAAACCTAGTGAGCGAGCGCACGGCCGAGTTGCTGCAGACGCACTACGAGCTGGAGGCCTTTCTGGAAAACGCCTCGGTCGGCATCGTCACCACGCTGCAGCACCGGATAGTTCGCGGCAACCGGAAGTTCGCCGAAATCTTCGAACTCGGGGACACACCGGCTAGCGGCACGCCAACGCGGGCGTTCTTCTCCAGCGACGAGGACTTCCAGGCGCTGTCCGATGTGGCTTATCCCGTGCTCTCGCGCGGTGAGTCGCTGCAGCACGAGATGGAGATGCGCTCCGCGCGCGGCCGGCCGCTGTGGATCCAGATGATCGCGTATGTGGCCAATCCACAAGACCGACTCGCACGCATCTGGTGGCTGCTGCAAGACCGCACCGAGGAACGCCGCGTCCAGCAGGAACTGGCCGAGAACTATCAGCGCATCAAGCTCACCAACACGCGGCTCGAGGAAGCGCAGAACCAACTGCTGCAGGCCGAGAAGATGGCGTCGATCGGCCAGCTCGCCGCCGGCGTGGCGCACGAGATCAACAACCCAATCGGCTTCGTCAGCTCTAACTTGGGCACGCTGCGCGGTTACGTCGAGCCGATGTTCGGGCTGCTCGATGCGATGCAGTCGGCCTCGGCGGCCTTGCCGGAGGCGGTCGGCGCGGCGCTGCGGGAGCTCGATCGCCGCATCGACCTGGCCTTCGTCAAGGAGGACCTGCCGCAATTGCTCGATGAGAGCGACGACGGCTTGGTTCGGGTCAAGAAGATCGTGCAGGACCTGAAGGACTTCTCGCGCGTGGACCACGCCGAATGGCAGGACGCCGATCTCAATGCTGGCCTGGACTCGACGCTCAACGTCGTCATGAACGAGGTCAAGTACAAGGCTGAGGTGCGCAAGGACTACGGCCCGCTGCCGCCGGTGCGCTGTATTGCCGCGCAGCTGAATCAGGTCTTCATGAACCTGATCGTCAACGCCGCGCATGCGATCCCGCAGCGGGGCGAGATTCGCCTGACAACGCGCGCCGAGGGCGACTGGGTCTGGGTGCAGGTCGAGGACACCGGCGTCGGCATGAGCGAGGAAGTCCGGCGTCGCATCTTCGAGCCCTTCTTCACCACAAAGCCGGTGGGCAAGGGCACAGGGCTGGGTTTGTCGCTGTCCTACTCAATCGTCCAGAAGCATGCGGGGCGCATCGAGGTCGAGAGCGCGCCCGGCCAAAGAACCCGTTTCCGCGTTTGGGTGCCTATCAAGCCACCTCCGCTGGAACCGTCCCGGGGGTGAATACCCGTCGGATAGCCCGTCGCGTGTCCCGCAAAGCGGTGCATGGGCGTCCATCTGCAAGCACGCATCCACGAACCCATGGAGGTGAGGATGGAACTCGATACGGTGTCGTACTTGTTTCAAGGCCCTCAGGGGACCTTCAAGATCAAGCAGCGATTCAGCGGTCGCTGGCGGGTCATGCACGACGATATGCCTTGGGGTGACTCCTTCGCCTCATTGGAGAACGCCGTGAATGCGATTTCTCGAAGCTTCCGCGTGCCTCACGAGATCCGTGAATGGACAGAGATCAGGGACCTCCACACCGATCGGGGAGGGCTTGGACGCTGATCCTCATCTCCTCCGAGGGCATTCAAACGCACCCGGCTATGGAGTCCGCCATAGCCGTCACGACTACACCTCGTCGCGGTGCTGTGGCTGGTCAGCATGACCGGATGGTCCACGCGGCCAACGAGCCTCTACACCGATCGCGAGGCTTCCCCACAGCGTTGTTCCAGGGGTCGAGTCTCAAAGACCTGAGTAACGCGGCCGCCGGAAGCGCTTGCACCTACGCGTGTCGGTTATGCCACCAAAAGGGAACTCGTTCGGTGCGCCGACGTGGGGACTGGCAACTCAGGAGGCGATGCTCCACCACCCGCACCACCGGCCTGCCACGCGGCATCGCAGCGGTTCAGAAACGACCGGTGGCGTCTCGGGCCAGTGCTCGATCGAGGTACGTCCTGTCCCCCGGCAGAATGTTCTATGGCAGTGAGGCTCCGCAAGCCAGCACCTGTCCGGTGGCGTCTGCGGCACGTAAAGCGGGTTTCGGCGCGGATCGCTTCTACGACAAAGCGCACGACTTTGAGGGCCTGGTCAGTGACCTGTCGCACCGCGCTCGCTCGGACTGGATGGCCGACTGATCGGGCAGGGCTGCGGAAGAAGGCCATCTTCCAGCTGACCGTGCGGCATCGTTTGAGAGCGGAACTCGCCCCGCTTTGGCGGCTCGCGGCGCTGTGACGCCCGAGGTTTGGCGCGAGGACCTGTGGGAGACTTCCCGGGGATGTGCTGCCTGCGATGGATGAGGATGAGATAGGCGCGCAGGGCGTCCAAGCATGGAGTGACGTCGACGCGCTGGCACCAGCTCACGAAGTCGTCAACGTTCAAGGGAATTTCGGATACCTGCGCGCCTTGCTCAGCAAGCGCGCGCGTCCCTGCGTCGACCAGGGCGGTCCAAGTCTGGAAGTCCTTGGGAAAGTGGACATCGAGTTGACACGCCGCTGCCAGCCGGCGGAAGTCCCCGGGGGACAGGCATGCTCCTGCAAGGTCGCGCTCCATGCGCGCAGAGTTTAGGCTCAGTGCACACGCGAGCAAAGCCATCGCGGGTACCGCGATGGTCTCAGCCTAAGCCTGTCCGCCGGCGCCACCGTCATCGGCCTGTGCGTCCGCGGCCGACAGCGTTGCCCATACCCTAGCTGTAAGAGACTCTATTGGAGGGGCCGCTGGTCCACACGTCAAATTCCTCACGCCTACTTAACACGCTGTGGCGTGGCGGCCGATCACGCCGCGCGAATGTAAACCGCGGGCGATTCAATGCAGGCAAAACAGAAGCCTGCAACGGGTTGCGTATTCCAGTTAAACCCGCCACCAATTCCAGTCCAAACCCGCCAGTGATTCCAGCTCGTTGCCGCCATCCAGAGGTCGTTGGTGCATATTTCAGCGGCAGCCAACCATGAGTTTCAGTGCGACCTGATCAACCGCTTCGGCAACGTGTGCACTGCAGGGGTAGTCGTCAAGATCACTGACCGCTCAAGGCTGAGGCTGTGTGAAAACGCTGCTCCATTGAACATGGGCGAAAAGTCGACCTCTCAGATCGGCTCAGGATCGACGATCGCGCGGGCGCCAACGCTGTCGAGACCCCAGAAACAGCACGCGCGCCGAGTTTTCACACAGCCTCGGCTGGTCTCGGTCGCTCAAGGCTGAGATCCTGAGCGGCCGCTGCAAGCAATACCTGCCGCGGACGATGATTCGCCGAGCCTGCAGGCAAAATCCAGTTCGGGACGAGCTTGGCGCCAGGCCTGCCGCGAATCCGACTTGGCCACCCGAAATGGCCCGTCCGGCGCGCCGCATTCGGACACAGCCGCCTCGGTCAAGAGGCGCATTCGCCCGGCGCCACCCACCAATGGGCCGCAGCTTTCCTGCGACATGCGCGCGGGGACAATCCTTGCCACAACAAGATCTGGAGGTCGTGGCCATGGCAAGTTCGCGCGAAGAGAAGCTGTTCCGAGGCTTTTGGTGCCGGGCGCAGCTCCCCGGCTCCCCCGCCCTCACCCAGGCGCTGCTCGACGAGTGGGCGCGCCAGAAGGGCATGTCGGTCACCAGCGTCCAGGAGCGATCCGTCGGCCTCTTTCGCCCCATCCCCGCGATCGTGCTCGAGGCAGACGGCCGCAAGGCCTGTTACCCCCTGATCTCCACGGACAGCGCGGCATGGCAGGCCAACCGCGCCGCGGCCGACCGCACCGCGGCGCTCTGGAACAAGGTGGAATGGTTCTGCCCGCTGTGGGTGAGCAATGCCAAGCTGGGCGAACTGCTGGCGTCCATTCAGCATCTCAGCGGCGAAGCGGCGTTGCAGCAATTTGACTACCACCTCTCCACGGCGTACACCCCGGGGTTCCTGGCGGTTTGCATCGCCCAGCTGCTGTCCAAGACACGCAGCCTAGCCGTCTTCGCCCCGCTGGCGCGCGAGGCGTTCCTCGCCTTCTATAGCGGTCAACGCGCGTCCAGCGTTGCCGCCCTGATCCCTGCCATCGAAGGCGGCCTCCAGCGGATCGCGAGCGCGACGCCGAACATGAAGTACAAGGAAGCGATCGATCACACCTGCGACCGTGCCTGCGGGCTGGCGGCCGATCTCTACTTCGAGCGGATGTGGGTGCCGGACGAGTTCCAGACGAAGGAATTCCTCTTCGGCCAGGACGAGCGGGTGTTCGTGTTCGAGACCTTCAGGCGCTGGTTGCAGGAGCACTTCTTCCAGGACCTGGACAAGTACAGTGGCGCCACATCACTGAACCGCCATCTGTTCGCGCATGGCAAGTCCATCGACTGGCAGCAGCCCTCCAACTTCTCGCGGCTCGTCGTCGCGCTCACCACGCTGGGCGTAATCGAGGCCTGGCACGACGAGAGCAACAGCGTACCGATCCTGTTCCCTGCCATGGACACCGACGCTACCTTGCTGTGGCAGCAGGCGCAGCTTCGCGTGCAGCTCCAGATGGTGCTGAACCTGCACGAGCAGGCCGCCTTCCACGCCGAGGGCCGGCTGGTGCCGGAGATGCCGACCGACGACGGCGTTACGCTGCGCAAGGCAGTGCTGTCGCAAAGCGCCATCGACGATCTCGTGCGGCCGCTGCGCGAGGCCGGCTGGAGCGTGAGCCTCACCGAGCCCGATGACAAGGCCCTGTACGTCATCGCCACCGCAACTGCGCCCGCAACCGCCACCAGTGAATCGCAGGAACTCGCCGTCGCCCTGCTCTACAGCTGCGCGACCGACACTGCGCTCTACCGCGACCTCGCCGAGCGTGTGGACGTCATCCTCTACCGCGGCCCGCCCTTCCATCAGGAGAGCTATGCCTGCGGTATCACCCGGCACGTGGGACCGGCCGCCGGATGGCAGCCGCCCGTGGCGCCCTCCCGGTGCCCTTGCCCTCGCCTTGAGGCACCGGCGCAGCAATCGCACGCCCCGCCGGCCCCATCCGTTGCAGCGATGAAGGTGACGAAGCTTGCGTCTGCTCAGCGATCCAGCGCCTGACGCCCTCCGCTCGCCAGGCCGTCACCGTGACCTAAAGCTTGACGGGCGCAGGGAAGATGCCGGCGTTGATGCGCCGCCAGAGCGTGGACTTGGAGAACGGGATGAACGCGAGGACCTGCGGTTGGCGCAGGAAGCCGGTACCCGCGCGTTGCGTCTCGAGTTCACGCGCGTAAGCGCAAGCTGCGTCTCCGAGCGCTGCCGCCTGGCCTGGGCGCGGAAACGCCGGCGGCACTTGTGCTTGAGGTATGCCTCCAAGTCCGTGGGCGGTCCCCAGCGAATTGCTGCCGTAGCATGGCAGATCACCTGGTGACTGTTCGCCGGCGCGCTGATGTGCTTGATGTGTCGCGGTGCTGGCGACTCGTCACTGAGCGAATGCAGCCCCCGGCCCTTGTGCTGAGGCCTGATGGCGGACCCATTCCAGATCCTTGCCCGGGAC
>NZ_JBQEOF010000037.1:5140-9545 GCF_052044995.1 Roseateles sp. 22389 | reverse complement strand
GGGAGAGCAACTGTGTTCCAAGTCAAGCGCTAATCAGGCTAGCGCGGGCTGTGGATAAGAGGGCTGCCAAGCGGTGCCGGACTTGATGACGGCGTTGATGATGGTGAGCAGCTTGTGCATGCAGGCGGTCAGCGCCACCTTCTTAGGCTTGCCCGCTTGCACCAGTCGTTCGTAGAAGCTCCTGAGGACAGGGTCATAACGCACAGCGCTGAGCGAAGCCATGTACAGCGCCGAACGGACATTGGCCCGTCCACCCCAGGTGGAGCGCCGACCCTTGAATGTGCCGCTGTCGTTGTTCAACGGCGCCACACCCACGAGTTTGGCGATCTCGCGTCGCTTGAGTTGGCCGAGTTCGGGCAGCGCAGCCATCAGCATCGCTTGTGTGCCTGGCCCCACTCCCTTGAGCCCTTTGAGCAACTCCAGCTTGTCCTTGAAGTGCTCCTTCAGGAAGCCGCCCGCATCGTCATCGATCTTTCCGATTTGGTGGTCCAGCATCTTCAGAATGGTGCGAATGCTCTTGCGCTGCGACGCGTGCATGCTCGCCAATCGGTTGTGCTCAGCCACCCGCATGGCCACGAGCTGACTGCGCCGCGTCACCATGGCTAGCAGTGTCTCCTGCGCGTCCGTGGGCAGTTTGTAGAGCAGTCGCTCGCGCCGGTCGCTGGCATGCAGCGTGCGCGCAAACTGCGACAGCATCTTCGCGTCCGTGCGGTCCGTCTTGGCCAGGTAGCCCATCGCTTTGGCGAAGTCATGCGCCTGGCGCGGATTGATCACCATGACGGCCAAACCATGCGCGCACAGCATCGCCGCCGCCGGCTGCTCCAGCCCACCGGTGGCTTCCAGCAGAACGACTCCCACGCGCTCGCGCATCTCAGTGAGCATCGCCAACAGCGACTTCAAACCGGGCTCATCGTTGCTGAAGGTCTGCGTCTTGTCCCTGTCATTCAAGGCCACCTCAAGCGTGGCTTTGGAAACATCGATACCAACAAAAATCAGTTCAGGTGCGCCTGCCATTTCCCATCCTTGCAAATTCGAGGTCCGAGCACGCCAGTGCATGTCGGCCGTCCAGCAACTGTTCGGGCTTGCTCAACAGACGGCCAGTCGTCCACGCCAAATGCTCTCCCACGGGCTAGGTATCCCAGAGGGCAGACGGGCTGTGGACAACTGCCAAAACAAACCTGTGTGTACTCTCAAAACGAAAGATACAAGGGAGTCGGTGCAGCCAGGCCTGCGGTCAGTACGCGAGCGCGCGGACCTTGCCCTTGAAGACTCGATACGAGAACAGGCTGTAGGCCAGGATCACCGGGAGGGTCAGCACCGCGCCGACCAGCAGGAAACGCAGCGACTCGTCCGCCGCGGCGGCCTGCCACAGCGTGATGCGGTCGATGACGACGAACGGATAGAGGCTGTAGGAGAGCCCGAAGAAGCTCAGCGTCAGCACCACCACCATCAGCGCGAACGGCGCCCAGCACAGCTTGCCCAGCACGCGATGCGAGTTCAGCAATCCCCGCAGGGCCGCGAGCGCCAGCACCGCCATCAGCGGCAGCGGCGCCAGCGCGATGACCCCCGGCAGCTCGAACCAGCGCGCCCGCACCGTGCCGCTCAAGCACGGCGAGGCGACCGACACCAGCACCAGCCCCGCGATGACCGCCGGCCACACGCGCCTGGCCCAGACGACGGCACGCCGCTGCAACTCGCCCTCGGTCTTGATCAGCAGCCAGCCGGCCCCGAGCAGCGCATAACAGGCCGTCAGCGCCAGCGCGATGCCGGCCGCGAAGACCCGCGCTCCCGCGCCGTCGTCGAAGCCGGTGACGTAGCGGCCCAGCATCCAGCCCTGCGCCAGCGCGGCCAGCGCCGAGCCGCCAGCGAAGGCGGCGTCCCACCAGCGCTTGTGCGCCGGGTCGCCCTTGGCGCGGAAGTCGAAGGCCGCGCCTCGCAGGATCAGTCCCAGCAGCATCAGCACGACCGGCCCGTACAGCGCGGTCAGCACCACGCCCTGCGCCTTCGGGAACGCGATCAGCAGCAGGCCCACGGCCAGCACCAGCCAGGTCTCGTTGGCATCCCAGAACGGTCCGATCGACGCGACCATGCGGTCGCGGTCGGCCTCCGGCGCCACCGCGGTCAGCAGGCCGACGCCCAGGTCGTAGCCGTCCAGCACCACGTAGAGCAGCAGCGACACGCCCATCAGGGCCATGAAGATCACCGGCAGCACGCTGCCCTCGACCAGTGGCGTTGCGGCGAGCGCGTTCATGCGAAGGTCCTCGAGATGACGGTAATGCCGACGCCCTGCGAGGCGCTGCCGGGCTGCGGATCGTCCTGTCCGAGGTGCGCGGGCGCATCGGCGGGACACTTCTCCGCCATCCGCTTGATGGCGGCGACGTAGGCGATCAGCAGCGCCAGGTAGACGGTGGCGTAGCCGGCCAGCGACGCGGCGATCATCGAGCCGGGGTTGTGCGCCGCCACCTCCTGCGTCCGCAGCAGGCCATGGACGATGAAGGGTTGCCGGCCGATCTCGGTGACGTACCAGCCGGCGACGGTCGCGATCCAGCCGGAGAAGCTCATCAGCGACAGGCCCCACAGCCAGGCGCGCGGCAGGCGCCGCCAGCCCGAGCGGCGGAACAGCCACCAGCCGCCCCAGGCGAAGCCCAGCATCAGCACGCCCATGCCCACCATCACGCGAAAGCCGAAGAACAGCGGCTTGACCGGCGGATGCACGCCTTCGAATTCATCCAGGCCGCGGATCTCGCCCTCGGCGTCGTGGGTGAGGATGAGGCTGGCCAGGCGCGGAATGCCGATGGCCAGGCGGTTCTCCTTCGCATGCTCGTCGGGCAGCGCGAACAGCAGCATCGGCGCGCCGCGCTCGGTGTGCCAGACGCCCTCCATCGCGGCGATCTTGGCCGGCTGGTGCTTGAGCGTGTTGAGGCCATGCAGGTCGCCAGCCAGGATCTGCAGCGGGATCAGCGCCGCGCCCAGCGTCAGCCCGAGGCGCATCACCCGCCGCGTCTCCGCCCGCTCGACGCCCTTGAGCATCTGCCAGGCGCTGAGGCCGCTGAGCAGGAAGGCCACGGTCAGCCCCGACGCGAGCAGCTTGTGGGCCAGCCGGTAGGGGAAGGACGGGTTGAAGATCACCGCCCACCAGTCCACCGCATGCAGGACGCCGTCGCGCATCTCGTAGCCGGCCGGGGTCTGCATCCACGAGTTGAGGCTGAGGATCCAGAACGCGCTCAGCGTCGTGCCGAAGGCGACCGTCGCGGTCGCGATGAAGTGCAGGCGCGGGCTGACGCGCTCCCGGCCGAACAGCATGATGCCGAGGAAGCCGGCCTCCAGGAAGAAGGCGGTGAGGACCTCGTAGCCGAGCAGCGGGCCGGCGATGTTGCCGGCGCGTTCCATGAAGCCGGGCCAGTTCGTGCCGAACTGGAAGCTCATCGTCACGCCGCTGACCACGCCGAGGGCAAAGCTCAGCGCGAAAACCTTGGTCCAGAACTGGTAGGCGGCGAGCCACGCGGACTCGCCGGTGCGCCGCCAGCGCCAGAGCATGAAGAGCACGACCCAGCCCAGTGCGATGGTGATCGTCGGGAACAGGATGTGGAAGGTGATGTTGAGCGCGAATTGCATGCGCGCCAGGATGAACGGGTCCATGGCCGCGCAGTGTTGGGCATTGCGCGATCGCAAGGAAGGGACAGATCGTCCTAGGACAGATCGCCCTAGGACAAATTGCCCTCATGCCGAGGCCGCTGGCCCTCACCCCCACCCTCTCCCGCAAGCGGGAGAGGGAGTCCGCAGGCGCGGTGGCTTCCGCCTCCGTGCAGCACACGCTCGGTGGAACACCCTCTCTCCCTGCGGGGGGTCCACGCGGGAGGAGTCCGCAGGCGCGTGACTTTTTCCTCCGTGCATCACCCGCTCGGTGGAACAGCCTCTCCCCCGGCGGGGGGACCAAGCGGGAGGAGTTCGCTGGCACGGTGACTTCCTCCTCCGTGCATCACGCGCTCGGTGGAACACCCTCTCCCCCGGCGGGGGAGAGGGAGGGGTGAGGGGTCTCGTCCCGCGTCACCAACCTCCGTCGGCATCGCGATGCGGCTCGAAGCGCGCCATCAGGAAGTCCACCAGCGCGCGCGTCTTCGCCGCCAGTTGCGCGCGCGGCGGATAGATCAGATGGATGTCCGCCGGCGGCAGTTCCCAGTCGATCAGCAGCGGCCGCAGCCGCCCCGAGCGCAGCATCGGCGCCGCCTCCCACCGCGAGCGCATCAGCACGCCGTGCCCATCCAGGCCCCAGGCCAGCACGCTCTCGCCGTCATTCGCCGCCAGCGGTCCGCGCACCTTCACCGTCTCCTTGCGCGCTCCCTGCTGGAAGTGCCAGGTGCCGAAGGTCTCGTCGCTCTCACGGATGAAGAGGCAGGCGTGTCGC
>NZ_JBQEOF010000037.1:0-5132 GCF_052044995.1 Roseateles sp. 22389 | reverse complement strand
GCCAGCGCGCTTGAGGTAGGCCGGCGCGGCGCACAGCACGCGACGGTTGCGCGCCAGCAGCCGCGCGGTCAGGCGCGCATCCGGCGGCGTGCCGACCAGCACCTGCAGGTCCACGCCCTGCTCGATCAGGTTGACCGGCCGGTCGGTGAGCTCGAGCTGCACCTCCACGTCCGGGAACTGCCGCGCGAAGCGCGACAACGCCGGCGCCACGTGCTTGCGACCGAACCCGAAACTCGCCGACACCCGCAGCAGCCCCTTCGGCGCCGCCCGGCTCCCAGCCACCGTGCGCTCCAGCGCCTCGAGCTCTTCCAGCACGCGCGCGCCGTCGACGAGGTAGGTCTCGCCCTCCGGCGTCAGGCCGATGCGGCGCGTGGTGCGCTGCAGCAGTTGGACACCCAGCCGGCGCTCGATCGCGGCCAGCCGCTTGCTGACGGCCGGCGGCGTGACACCCAGCTGCTGCGCCGCGGCGGCCAGGCTGCCTTGCTTCACCAGCAGCGCGAAGAAGGCCAGGTCGGAGAATCCGTCCATTGATGAACTCCAGGAATGAAAGAACTGCCGGACCGGAAATTATGTGCCTGCGATTCACTTCCAGAATCGGGGCCGACATGGGCCATCGACCGCTGCCCGTTGACCGTCAATCCTCGACAGCGATCCCCTCTGGAGACCGCATGCCGCCCTTCCCCGTCATGGACACCCCACCGGCTTCATCCGTCTTCACCGACGTGCCGGAAACCATCGCCGGGCGCGGCGCACTCGACGCGCTGTTCCCCGGCTTCCACCACATTCGCGTTGCCACCGCCAATGGCGTGCATGTGGAAGCGACCGTCGGCGGCTCGGGCCCGCCACTGCTCCTGCTGCACGGCCATCCGCAGACGCGCGCGATCTGGCACAAGGTCGCGCCGGCGCTGGCGGAGCGTTTCACCGTCGTCGCCGCCGACCTGCGCGGGTATGGCGATTCATCGAAGCCGCCAGCGTCGACATCGACATCGACATCGACATCGGCATCGGCATCGGCGACCGACGCATCCGCCTACAGCAAACGGACGATGGCGGCGGACATGCTGGCGGTGATGCGGGCGCTCGGTCACGCGCGCTTCGACGTGCTGGCGCACGACCGCGGCGCGCGCGTCGCGCACCGGCTCGCGATGGATGCCCCGACGGCCGTGCGGCGGCTGGCGCTGCTGGACATCGCACCGACCCTGGACATGTACGCCGGCGCCAACGACGCCTTCGCGCGCGCCTACTGGCACTGGTTCTTCCTGATCCAGCCGGCGCCGCTGCCCGAGCGCCTCATCGAGGCCGATCCCGCCGCCTATGTCCGCGACGTGATGGGCCGCCGCAGCGCGGGCCTGGCGCCCTTCGATCCGCTGGCCCTGTCGGAGTACCAGCGCTGCCTCGCGCTGCCGGGCACCGCGCGCGGCCTCTGCGAGGACTACCGCGCCAGCGCCGGCATCGACCTGGTCCACGACCGCGAAGACCGCGACGCCGGACGACGGCTCGCCATGCCGCTGCTGGCGCTGTGGGGCGAGCACGGCGTCGTGCATCGCTGCTTCGATCCGCTGGCGCTGTGGCGACCGCTGGCGACGGACCTGCGCGGCGAGGCCCTGCCCTGCGGCCACTACATCCCCGAGGAAGCGCCGCAGGCGCTGCTCGATCGGGTCCTGCCCTTCTTCACCGCGCAGGACCGCGACATCGCCGCCGACGAGGAGCGCCAGCCATGACCGCCACCAACGCCGTGACCGGCACGACCCGCACCACGGACGCCGCGGACGCAAAGGCCGTCAGCGACTCGCCCGTCGCGACGCCCGATCCCAAGTCCTCGAACGCCCCGCCGCGCACCCTCTACCGCAAGCTGGTCGACAGCCACACGGTGGCGACGCTCGACGCGCAGAACGTGCTGCTGTTCTGCGACCTGCACCTGATGAACGAGTACACCAGCCCCCAGGCCTTCACCGGCCTGCGCGAGCAAGGCCGCGGCGTGCCGATGCCGGGACAGCAGGTCGCGGTGGTGAGCCACATCATCCCGACGCATGCGGTGCCATCGGCCCTGCGCGTGATCGCCGACCCGCCTTCGGCGCTGCAGGCGAGCAACCTCAAGGCCAATTGCGACCGTCACGGCATCCGCCTCTTCGACACGACCGACGCCCTGCAGGGCATCGAGCACGTGGTCGCACCGGAGCACGGGATGATCCGCCCTGGCATGGTCGTCATCTGCGGCGACAGCCACACGACCACCTATGGCGCGCTCGGCGCGCTGGGCTTCGGCATCGGCACCACCGAGGTCGAGCATGTGCTGGCGACGCAGACGCTGGTCTACCGGGTCGCCAGGGACATGCGGATCCGCGTCGACGGCGCGCTGCCCGCGGGCACGACGGCCAAGGACCTGGTGCTGGCGATCATCGGCCGCATCGGCGCGCAGGGGGCGCGCGGCTACGTGGTCGAGTTCTGCGGGACGACGATCGACGCGCTGTCCGTCGAGGCGCGCTTCACGCTCTGCAACATGGCCGTCGAGGCCGGGGCGCGCGGCGCGCTGGTCGCGCCCGACGCGACGGCGATCAACTACGTGCTGGCCCGCTGCCCCGACCTCGCCGGCGAATGGCGCGAACCCGCGCTCGTGCACTGGCGCACGCTGCGCAGCGATCCGGGCGCGCGCTTCGATGCCGAGCACTGCTTCGACGCGGCCGACATCGCGCCGCAGGTCACCTGGGGCACCAGTCCCGACCAGGTCGCGCCGATCGACGGCCACGCGCCCGACCCGGCCCGGATGGCCGTCGGCCCGGCGCGAGACAGCGCCGAACGCGCGCTGCGCTACACGCGGCTCGAGCCCGGCGTGGCGCTGGCGGGCACGCCGATCCAGCATGTCTTCATCGGCTCCTGCACCAATGGCCGCATCGAGGACCTGCGCGCCGCCGCTGCCGTGCTGCGCGGCCGCCGCGTCGCGCCGGGCGTGCGCGCGATGGTGGTGCCGGGCTCCGGCGCGGTGCGCGCGATGGCGGAGGCGGAAGGCCTGGATCGCGTCTTCCTCGATGCGGGCCTCGAATGGCGCCAGCCCGGCTGCTCGATGTGCCTGGCGATGAACGACGACGTGCTTGCCGACGGCATCCGCTGCGCCTCGACGACCAATCGCAACTTCGAGGGCCGGCAAGGGCGCGGCGCGATCACCCACCTGATGAGTCCGGCGATGGCCGCCGCCGCCGCGGTCACCGGCCGCCTGACCGATGTCCGCCGACTGCCGCCCGTCCTCGGCGAGGAGAGCCCGCGATGAATCCCGTCCGCCGCATCGAGGGCCGCAGCGCGGCCCTGCGCCTGGAGAACCTCGACACCGACCAGATCATGCCCAAGCAGTTCCTGCGCGGCATCGACAAGCAGGGGCTGCGCCAGGGCCTGTTCCACGACCTGCGCTTCGACGGCGAGGGACGCCAGCGGCCCGGCTTCGTGCTGAACCAGCCCGCCTACGCCGGGGTGTCCGTGCTCATCGGCGGCAACAACTTCGGCTGCGGGTCCAGCCGGGAGCACGCTGTCTGGGGCCTGCAGCAGGCCGGCATCCGCGCCGTCGTCGCGCCGGGGTTCGGCGAGATCTTCTATTCGAATGCGATGGGGAACGGGCTGCTGCTGGTGACGCTGCCGGAGGCCGAGGTGCGCCGGCTCATGGACGAGGCGGACGCGGTGCCGCGGAACACCGTCGAGATCGATGTGGAGACGCTCACGCTGCGCAGCGCCGGGGGCGTCGAGGCTCGATTCGAGATGCTGCCGCGGCACCAGCGGATGCTGCTCGAGGGGCTCGATGCGATCGGGCTCTCGATGACCTACCGCGATCGGATCGAGGCCTTCGCGGCCGCGCATTGGGCGGCGCAACCGTGGCTCAAGGACGTGGCCCGGGCAAGCGGCGGCAAGCGCTGATTAACTCCCTCTCCCGCTTGCGGGAGAGCAACTGTGTTCCAAGTCAAGCGCTAATCAGGCTAGCGCGGGCTGTGGATAAGAGGGCTGCCAAGCGGTGCCGGACTTGATGACGGCGTTGATGATGGTGAGCAGCTTGTGCATGCAGGCGGTCAGCGCCACCTTCTTAGGCTTGCCCGCTTGCACCAGTCGTTCGTAGAAGCTCCTGAGGACAGGGTCATAACGCACAGCGCTGAGCGAAGCCATGTACAGCGCCGAACGGACATTGGCCCGTCCACCCCAGGTGGAGCGCCGACCCTTGAATGTGCCGCTGTCGTTGTTCAACGGCGCCACACCCACGAGTTTGGCGATCTCGCGTCGCTTGAGTTGGCCGAGTTCGGGCAGCGCAGCCATCAGCATCGCTTGTGTGCCTGGCCCCACTCCCTTGAGCCCTTTGAGCAACTCCAGCTTGTCCTTGAAGTGCTCCTTCAGGAAGCCGCCCGCATCGTCATCGATCTTTCCGATTTGGTGGTCCAGCATCTTCAGAATGGTGCGAATGCTCTTGCGCTGCGACGCGTGCATGCTCGCCAATCGGTTGTGCTCAGCCACCCGCATGGCCACGAGCTGACTGCGCCGCGTCACCATGGCTAGCAGTGTCTCCTGCGCGTCCGTGGGCAGTTTGTAGAGCAGTCGCTCGCGCCGGTCGCTGGCATGCAGCGTGCGCGCAAACTGCGACAGCATCTTCGCGTCCGTGCGGTCCGTCTTGGCCAGGTAGCCCATCGCTTTGGCGAAGTCATGCGCCTGGCGCGGATTGATCACCATGACGGCCAAACCATGCGCGCACAGCATCGCCGCCGCCGGCTGCTCCAGCCCACCGGTGGCTTCCAGCAGAACGACTCCCACGCGCTCGCGCATCTCAGTGAGCATCGCCAACAGCGACTTCAAACCGGGCTCATCGTTGCTGAAGGTCTGCGTCTTGTCCCTGTCATTCAAGGCCACCTCAAGCGTGGCTTTGGAAACATCGATACCAACAAAAATCAGTTCAGGTGCGCCTGCCATTTCCCATCCTTGCAAATTCGAGGTCCGAGCACGCCAGTGCATGTCGGCCGTCCAGCAACTGTTCGGGCTTGCTCAACAGACGGCCAGTCGTCCACGCCAAATGCTCTCCCACGGGCTAGGTATCCCAGAGGGCAGACGGGCTGTGGACAACTGCCAAAACAAACCTGTGTGTACTCTCAAAACGAAAGATACAAGGG
>NZ_JBQEOF010000036.1:7401-18072 GCF_052044995.1 Roseateles sp. 22389 | reverse complement strand
AGCCGCGCGCGGCGTAGAAGTCGCGTGCGCGTTGATTGCCGTCCCACGCTGTCAACCACAGCGATGGCAAACCCGTGGCCCTGGCGACGTCCTCCGCCGCGGCCAGCAGACGCTGTCCCACCTTCACACGCTGGAACGCCGGCTGCACGTACAGACGGACCAGCTCGGCGCCGGCGCTCGTGGTGCCGGGGCATGGCGTAGCGAAGGCATCGACCTCCGCGAATCCGATGAGCGCCGTGTCGATTTCCGCGAGCACGAAATGACAGCCCGGGCGATTGATCCGCTCCTGGAAGGCTTCGGACGAATATTCGCGGAAGACCTCACGGGCGAGATCGGGGCGAATGCCTTGCGTCGCGTACGTGTCGAGAAAGACCTGAATGGCCAGCGCTGCAATCGTCGTGGCATCTTGCAGCGTCCCCGGCCGCAGGTGAGGCAGTTGGTGCATGCGCGGGAATATAAGGCCGCTCTGACCGACTTACTGCGGTCATGCAAGACGAGGGAAGTCTGCTCAAGGCTGAGGAGCGGACGTGCCAAATGTCTTGAAGCGCAGCTCGTGCTGAAATGCAAACCAGCCGACGCTTGAGAGTCAAGAATGTCGAGGTCGATCGCTTTGGCAGCGATCCGTCGCACCGTTTTTCTCCTTTGTATGTCCCGTTCCCTACAGGTCACCGACGCCACCGTCGTTATCCGCCCCGCGACGACGACGATGTGGTTGTGGTTGTTCGTGTTCGCGACCGGCTTGAGCTGGATGTTCTGGAAGTTCACGTTCTACGACACCAGTCCGAAGGCGCTCTTGCTCCTGTTGTTTCCTTTGATGATGCTGTTCGCAGTGCTTGTGAACTTCGTCCAGGCGCGCGCATTTGTCACGACCATCGATCGGGCTCGCAATCTCGTATTGATCGAGCGTCTGCCACGATTCGGTCTCTCGGCGAAGCAGCAGAAATTTGTGCTGTCCGACTTCGCTGCCGTCGAGTCGCATTCGGTTGCGGTCGGTCGCTCGCTGGTGTGCCGGGTGTCCCTGGTCACGCCCGGATTGCGATCGCTGGCGCTGCTGAATGGCAGCGGCGGCTACGGCGCCAAGTCGTTCTGGCACGCGCCGATGCCCGCTGAAACGGAAGAAGCAGCATCTGTGCGAGTCGCCGTGGCGAAGGTCTCGGGACTAGCGGACATGGGGTATCGAGGAACGATTGGGCTGAGCGTGGTGGCGTATGAGCCGATCGACGCGTAGGAATGCCGGGCAAAGATGCCCGCTGTCCTCTCTAGCCTGCTGCTGATCCGAAAACTGCTTCGATGCAGAACCACACACCCATTCGCTTAGAGTCCCCCCGGCCCGACACTTCAACAATCACCTCGCATGTCCGTCCCCGACGTCCCCAGCCCCATCGACCTGAGACAGATGGCCGACGCCCGCCAGTGGGCCGATGAAGCGATGGTGAAACGCCCGTGGCGGACGGAGTTCTTCGCGGAGTTCGCCGAGCAGCTCGCCGCCGGCTCTGCGTTCCGGGTGCTGGAACTCGGCTCCGGCCCGGGTTTCCTCGCCAAGTACCTGCTCGATGCGCTCCCGCACATGACCTACACAGCGCTCGACTTCTCGCCGGCCATGCATGAGCTTGCAGCGGAGCGGGTCGGCGCGGCGAGCGCCCGCATCCGCTTCATCGAAAGGAGCTTCCGCGACCCCGCATGGGTGGAGGGCCTCGGGCCTTTTGACCACGTGGTCACGAACCAGGCGGTCCATGAGCTGCGCCACAAGCGCCACGCTCGCGCGCTTCATGAGCAGGTTCGAGGTCTGCTGACGCCGCAGGGGCGCCACCTCGTCTGCGATCACTTCGCCGGCCCCGGCGGGATGAAGAACGATCAGCTCTACATGACCATCGAGGAGCAACGCGTCGCGCTTCAGGACGCCGGCTTCGCTCGAGTCGAACCCGTGCTGCTCAAGCGCGGGCTGATGCTCTACGCGGCGTCCTGAGACGGCAGACTCGCTACTCGGCCTCGCTGTCCGTTGTCGACGGACTGCCCGATCCGACAAAGCCCCGCCTCATGCGCCGGCAAGGTCTGCGCGAACCGTCCTGAGGCCTCGCCCAGCGGGCGTCGCGCCGGGGCGACTGATGATCGAGGAGCGGCGCGGCGGGGTGCGGCTTGTCTTTCCGTCAGACCTTCAGTGCGGCGGTCGGTGCCGCCATGATCTGCAGAACGCGACGGACAACAGCCGTCCGCACACCCGCTGGGCGGTGCCGCCCGATCTACGACCGGTTCCGATCGGCGCGCCCAGCGCTACCTGAATCGCTCGCGTCAACGCCCCCGGCTTGATCGGCTTGGCCTGGGTTTACTTCCCCTTGCCCGGCTTGGTCGCCTGTTGAGCGGCAGCACCCAGATTGCCCCCTGTTGAGCCATCTGCTCGTCCCGCGCTGCCTTGCGCGCCATCTGCTCGTCCCGCGCTGCCTTGCGCGCCATCTGCTCGTCCCGCGCTGCCTTGTGCGCCATCTGCTCGTCCCGCGCTGCCTTGCGCGGCGTCTGCTCGTCCCGCGCCGCCTTGTGCGGCCGAGGCTTGTGTGGCCGAGGCTTGTGTCGCGCCCGTCATTGTCACCTTGCCCGCCTGGAGCTCAGTGTCGGCATGCACCGGACTGCCGGCGACACCGGCAATGGAGACAACCAGAGTGGCAAACATGCGATAGGAACGAGGCATAGAAATTCCGTTGTGTGAAAGGTCGGTACGCCCCCCAATGGGACTCCGATGGGGTTGATCGCGGCCAGCGGTTTTCGCCTCCGCTGGCAGACAACGATCGACGACGACTCTATGAGGCGAACGCAAGTGCGTGGTGCTCGACAGGCGAAGTACCGACAGACTTCGCGAATCAACGGACTCCGAACCGTGAGCGATGAAGGCCCTTTGACACGACACCATTCGTTTCCGTTGCCCGCGCGGCATTTCGCGCGCCCGAACAAGATTTCGCTCAGCGTCAAGAAGCTGTTTACTCGCAAGAGACGATTCACTCAGGGCCAGACGATCGGCGCTGAGTCTCTATCTCGTGAGGAAGATCATGCAATTGCAAATCAACGGTGGAGGGTCGCCCACGCGGTCCGGGGAACCTGTGGATGCCTCGGTGCTGACCGGGCTCGGCGGGCTGCCGCTTGCAACGCGGCAGCAGCTGGATGCTGCCGTGATACTGGTTGCACGGAGCGCATCCGCCGCCATTGGCACGACGGAGATGCCACTGCCATCGCCATCGACGCCCGTGCCTTGGTTCCTTCCGATCGCATGCGTGCCTGTTCAACCGACGGTGGTGGACATTCCGCCGCCCGTCGTCAGCGCCTTGACCATGCCGGCCGCGACAAGCGCCCCGCTCGCGCCACCGTCGCGGGATCCGGTCTGGTGGCAGTACAGCGCGACGCCGCAGCCCCGGCCCGCGCAGCGGACCTTCGTCGTGCCGCCGCCTCCCGCGCCCGCTCCCGCTCCCGTGCCGACCCCGCAGCAACTGCAGGCGGCGGAAGGCAAGCGCATGTACGAGGAAACGCTCAAGGAGGTGAAGGCCGACGGCAAGATCAGCTTCAAGGAGACGCTTCGCCTGCAAAGGGTGAAGACGCGGCCGGAGGTGATCGAGTACCGCCGCATGGAGGCGCAGAGCTTCAAGCAGAACTACATTCCGTCCGATGGCGGGGGCACGCCGCGCGAGATCACTCGTAGCGACGCCTTGCGGGAGCTTTACAAGTACGCGGACTTCCTGCCGAAGAAGACGTCGCTCGAGTCGCTGCAAGCGATCGTCGATGGCACGTCCATGGGCAAGCGTCCGCCGCAGCTCGTGGCCGCCGCCCGGTACATGCTCGATCATCCGCAGGAGTGGAAGGAACTGACCGGCAAGGAAGGCGGCCAGGGCATCAAGCGGGCCGGCCTGTGCGATGCCTTGAGCCGCAACATCCAGTTCAGCGCCAGCCAGCTCAAGACGATCGAGACGCTCGAGAAGAATGCCGACGACTTCTTCGACCGGCGAGTGTTCGGGCGCGAGAAGCTGGACAAGATCATTGCGGATCCCAAGAGCAAGCCTGAGAACGTCGAGGCGGCGAAACAGCTGCTCAATGATCCGGTGCTCTTCGGCATGCTCGACAACACGGAGTACGGTCACAAGAGCACCGGGATGCGGGAGTCGGACGATGGCCTCATCGGTCGCAACGACTTGAGGCGCTTCCTGGACCGGGTGAACAGGACGCCCGCGCCGGAGCCCGCCGATCTGCCTCGCGCGCCTGGGCCGGCCCCCGACCCGGAAGCGGTGGCGGCCATGCTCAAGAGCCAGGATGAAGAGGTCATCAAGACCGTCAAGGGCGGCGCGGGCAAGAAGGTGCTGAATGGCGTGATGAAAGGCTTCGGTATGGTCGCCAAGATCGGATCGAAGGCATTGGGCGCTATCGCGGCATTGAGGATCCCCGGCCTCAGCCAATTGGCCGGCTTGGGATCGATGGCGACGAATGCCATTGCAGGCGGACTGGACGTGGCGCGCGCCGCCCTCAATGGCGGCAATGTCGGACGCGAGGCCGCCTCGGCGGGTTACAGCTTCCTATCCAATGTCATTGGCATGTTTTCTCCGGCAGGAGCCGGCAAGATCTTCGCCGACCCGCTCAAGGAAGCCGGCAAGGCGGCGGCGAAGGAGGCTGGCAGCCAGTTCGCCAAGGAGGTCGGCGGACAGATCATCAAGGACAGGCTGCCGTGACAGTCATGGCGGCGAGTCTGCGCAGACTCCCCGCGAAATATCGACGTGCGTGTCTTCCTTCTCATCCTCCGTGCAAATGGCGGGCGGATGGCAATTCACAGACAGATACATGGATCTTCTCCGGATCGTCACGCTGCGGTGACGACCACCGGCGTCGACTCCTGTTTAATGGATGCTCCGCATTGATCTGTCGACATGAAACACAAAAGAATCTTCACAGTGCTTGCGCTGAGTACTGCCACGGTCGCCGCTTTTGGAGAAACCTACTATGTCGCGCCAAATGGAAGCGATACTGCGGCGGGATCTCGCGATGCGCCGTGGGCTTCGATGGCGTACGCGCAGACCAGGGCGCAACCCGGTGACACCGTGTATTTTCGTGGCGGTACCTATGCCTATCACAAGGGCACCACTTCGTGCCAGGACGCCTACGACACTGTGAGCGGGATCGATCTCAAGAAGAGTGGCGCCCCGCAGCAGCCGATCCGCTACTGGGCTTATCCCGGCGAAACCCCGGTTTTCGATTTCGAAGGCATTCGGGACAACTGCCGGATCAAGGGTTTCAACGTGACGGCCGATTGGGTTCATCTGAAAGGGATCGAAGTCACGCATGTCCGGCAGAACAACAACCTGAACCACGAGTCCTGGGGAATCTGGATCCACGGCAGCCACAACATCTTCGAGCGGCTCGACATCCATCACAACATGGGCCCGGGCCTCTTCATCAAGGATGGCGGCGACAACCTTGTTCTGAATACCGACTCGCATCACAACTACGACCCCCTCACCTCCAATGGGGCGGGTCAAAGCGCGGACGGCTTTGGCGCCCACATTTCCGCCAATCATCCCGGGAATATCTTTCGAGGCTGCCGCGCCTGGTTGAATTCGGATGATGGTTTCGACCTCATCAACGCCTACTCCTCGGTGACGATCGAGAACTCCTGGGCTTGGCTGCAGGGCTACGTGCCAGATACCATGAAGCCGGCCCGGTACGGCAATGGCAATGGTTTCAAGGCCGGCGGATATGGAGGCGTCTATGTACCCAACGCGGTGAAGCACACGGTCCGCTTCTCGGTCGCCTTCAACAATCGGGCTTCGGGCTTCTACGCCAACCACCATCCGGTGGCCAATGACTTCTTCAACAACACGAGTTACGGCAACTACGCCGACTTCAATATGCTGGGGATCGATGCGAGCGGCGCGGCGATCAATCTCGGGAACCTGCGCAACAACATCGCCTATACGGGGACCTTGGTGTCGAATGTGTCGGGCGCCAACGACGCCCACAACTCCTGGAATCTGCGCGAGATCATGTCGGATGCCCAGTTCGAAGATGTCTCCACCACAGGATGGGATGCGCCGCGACAAGCTGACGGCAGCCTGCCGCGGCTGAATCATCTGCATCTGACGTCGCACAGCACCTTGATCAACAAGGGCACGGACGTCGGCCTGCCCTACAAGGGGACCGCGCCCGACCTCGGCGCCTTCGAGCGCCATTGATGCCCAACAGCGACCTCCCACGTGGTCATCGGACTACAAGCAAGCGGTTCTCCTTCCTCTTCATGAAGGCGGACGGCGGCCAGTTGCGGGAGATCACGCGGCTCATCGACGCCGGCGCAATCCGGCCGGTGATCGATCGGGCCTACCCGATCCGATAAAGCCCCGCCCCATGCGCCGGCAAGGTCTGCGCGAACCGTCCTGACGCCTCGCCCAGCGGGCGTCGCGCCCACAGGTCACGCACTGGCTGCGCGCCTTCCAGCGCCAGCTCCCGCAACGCGATGCCGACCTCGCGCGCCTTGTCACCGGGATTGAAAAGCGCAAGGTACCGCCCCTTCCCATCCGCCGGCCGCGCTGACCAGATCCGCACGCCGTCCTCGACGAAATGCGGCCGGTTGTCCGAGCTCGCCTGGTCCACGGCCAGCACCTCCGGATTGGTGAGCAGCTGCAGCGTCGCTTCGTCGAGGTGACGCAGGTCCCCGCCCATGATCAGCGGCGACCGCGTGATCGCCCACAGCGTCATCAGCGTGCGCTGCTCATCGGCGGTGAACTTCGTATCCCGCTCGCCCAGCGCCAGGCGCCCCAGCGGCAGCATGTCGGGATCCGGCCAGGCGCCCGGCCGGCGCCACGGGTTCCAGTTCTCGAGCCGCGTGAACTGGGCCTCCAGCATCTTCCAGTCGTCCCAGAAGTCGTCCGAGATGCGCCACATCTGCGCGTACTGGCGGACGTGCTCGCCGCGGATCACCGGCGTCTCGCCCGGCGACAGGCTCAGCACCATCGGCCGCTTCGTGCGCACGATCGCGCGATGCACCGCTTCGATCTCGGACGCATGCGCGTCGTACGGACGGCTCATGTCGTCCATCTTGATGAAGTCGACGCCCCACGAGGCATAGAGCGCGAAGACGCTGTCGTAATACGCCTGCGCGCCCGGCTTGCGCATGTCCACGCCGTACATGTCAGGATTCCAGGAGCAGACGCTCGACGTGTCGGCGATGTCCGCGGCCCGGTACGACGTGCCCAGGATCGGCAGGTTGCGCTTGACCGCGAGCCGCGGAATGCCGCGCATCAGATGGATGCCGAACTTCAAGCCCATCGCGTGGACATCCGTCGCCAGCGGCCCGAAGCCGCGGCCGCCCGTGCTCGATGGAAAGCGGTTCATCGCCGGGATCAGCCGGCCGTACCCATCCATCGCAGGCTCGGGATTCTCGCTGTACGTGTAACTCGACGCCGTCGGCTCGTACCACTGGATGTCGATGGTGAAGATCTCGTAGCCGGCGGGCCGCAGCTTGTCCGCCATGATCCGCGCGGTCTCGCGCGCCTGCGCCTCGTTGATGGTGGTGGCGAAGCTGTTCCAGCTGTTCCAGCCCATCGGCGGCGTGGGCGCCAGCACGCGCTGCGCCGACCTTTGCGCGGTGGGCGACGCCTGCGCCTGCAGGGTCGAGGCCGCGGCACCGGCCATTCCCGCCATGCCGGTGCGGATCATTGCGCGACGACTGAGCATTCCTGTCTCCGTGATTCGTTCTTCTGACGCCGTCGCCGCGCCCTCACGCGTGAATCCGCGCCGGGCGGCCGCGACAGCGCGGCGGAAGGTATCACGGGCCATCGAAGCACCGACCTGCGGCTGCGATCACAAGTTGTCGCCGATCGATATCGAGATCGACATCCCGGGTCGCAACCGCCGGTGGCCCCCGGTTGAACCGCTGGTGGCAGGCGCTGCTGAGGCCCCCGGATCGCCGAAGTCATGGGCCAGACGCCCGTGCCTGGCCCACGATCGGCGACGCGGGTCGCTCAGCGCTGCGCCGCTGCCAGCTGATCCTGCGCCTGCGCGTTGACCACCTCCAGACGATTGGTCTTGATCTTCGCGTCGCCGGCGGGAATGTCCTTGGCCGACGAATCGAACCACGGCTTGATGGCCGTGTGGATGCCGATGGCGCCGCCGATGGCCATCGCCACGCGCTGATCGGCCTGCGCGAGCGGCCGCGCCACCGCGGCCGTCACCGTCGAGATCAGGCCGAGCGCCGTCGTCGCCTTGACCATCTCGCCCGCGCGATTCAGCACGCTCGCGCCGATGTTCGACAGCGTATGGCCCGCCACGCTCAACGTGCTGCGCGGTGGCGCGCCCTCGACGGTCGGTTGCGGGTCCATCAGCGGACCGGCCTTGAAGGCCGCGCCGATCGCGTTCAGCGGCGTCGTCACGACGCTCGCGACGGCCGACACGACCTGGCCGGCCTTCGCCGCGGTGGACAACGGCGGCGCCTGCGTCGTGGCCGGGCCGCCGGACTCGATGTCGCCTCCGGCCGTCGATGTCGACGGCGTGGACGTCGACGGCACCGTCGCGTTCATGTGCTTCGCGAAGAACAGCGGCACCTCGTTGCCCTTCTTCATCAGGTCCTGCAGCGCCTGCGCGCCATCGGTGCGACCCGAGGCCACCAGCTCGCTCAGTTGCGCCGCGTCCGGCACCTTGACCGTCGCCACCGACTGCCGCACGCCCATCACCGCGCCGATGACGCCACCGGCGGTGGCGGACACGCCCAGGCCGAAGCCCACCTGCCCCGCCACGCCCAGCGGCGTGGGGCCGAGCGCCGCCGCCCGCGCGGCGGTGACCGCGTCGAACGCGATCTGCCCCAGCGTGACGTTGCTGTCGCTGCTGATGTTGGTGATCTCGGCCTGCTGGGCCTTCACCGACGCTCGCAGCTGATCCCCGGAGCCGGGCAGCAGCGTGTTCATGTCCTTCACGACCTGGTCGGGCACGACGGCCTTGTCGTCGATCGGCGCGAACTGCCGCGGCATCAGGTTGATCACCGGAGCCACCACGGTCTGGCCCAGCAGGTTGCCGGTGGCACCGGCGGTGGAACCCATGAACAGCTGCGTGACGGTCGACACGACCATGGACTTCAGCGACGGCGGACCCGACGGAGCGGCGCCGGGAGCCGCCGCGCTGTTGTCGAAGACGGCGCCGGATTGCGGACGCCCCTGCTCCGCCCGCGCCACGGCATCCCCCGCGGCCAGACCGGCGTTGCGCCCGACGCCGAAGGCCATCGACGTGCCCGCGAGACCCACGCGCAGGATCGAGGTCGCGAGCGGCTGCAGGCGGTCCATCCATTGCGCCGACCCCTGGCCGTACTTGATGGCCTCCTGATGGGCCTTGAGCTGGTTGGCGCCAGCCTGCTCGCGATCCTCGGGCGCCAGCTTGGCCGGATCCAGCTCGGCCCGCAACGCGTTCTGCAAGGGCTGGCTGGAGACCGCCGACTGCGAGAACTGCTTGACCGCCTTGACGCCGGTCTTGATCACGGCGCCCACCGTCGACAGCGTCGGCATGACGGCGTCCTTGATCTTCGACCCGGTGGTGTGGGTCAGGCTCGTGTTGACGGCGGCCTCCGCGACCTGCGGCAGGCTGATCCGGCCGGCCAGCTGGCTGGCGGCGTCGCCCGCCGATTCCAGGCCGCTCCGGACGCGCCGGCGCAGGCCCTGCGGCTGCTGCAGCTCCTCCTGGCGCGGCGGCTCCAGCGGCGTGGTGGGGTTGGAGCTGGTGCTGCCGGTGACCAGCGGCGCCGGGCTCTGCGACGGACTCTGGATCTTGCTCATGCTCATGTCATTGCTCCTTCGGCGTGGCGGCGTCCTGCAGCAGCAGCGCCAGCTGGCGGGCGGTGAGCATGTCCTGCACCAGGCTCTCCGAGGACGCGGTCTCCGCGTCGACGACGCGATGCAGGGCCAGCATGCCGTCGGGATCGCTGCCGATGGTCATCCCGTGCACCGCGAGCAGCCCCGGCGCCTGCGCCAGCAGCGCGATCAACGCGGCCGGCGGCATCTCGCCGAGACGCAGCCCCAGCGTGACCGACACCACCAGCTTGCTCTCCTGCGCCGACGCCAGCGCGACCGGCGACAGCAGCACCGCCTCGCCATCGAGCACCAGGCCGCCATCGCGCGCCGCCTGCTCCGCCGCGTCGGCGTCCATGCCGAGCGCGCGGGCGGCGGCGCGGGTCAGTCCGTGCACGTGCGCCAGCAGCGGGCCGACATGGGCCGGCAAGGCGGCGCTCAGGTCGGAGGTCGGGGTCGAGGTGTCGAGGGGCGAGGTCATGGGTTCATCTCCTGGTGGCTGAATGGCGCATCGCTGGCGCCGCGTGGCGTCGACCGAGGCGTCGGACGGACCCGGGACCCCGCAGGTCGCGGGAGCCTGAACCGTGCGCCGGGCGGCTGGAATGCTCATCGACGAGGCTAGTGCCGGGACGGGACGCGATGCGGTCCAGGCACGAAGCGGCATGCCGATGCGCGAAGCGCGGCGGACCTCGATGGCAGCGGGTCGCCACCCCTTCGGTCCGAAGGGGCCGGCTTCGCATCGCCTGCCCGGGCGCGCGGGCGCCTCGCGATGCTTCAGCTACCCACATAGATGGAGACAACGGCCATGCCGAACCGCCCGCTCACGTCACTGGTCTCGACGCTCGCGCGCGCGGGCACCACCCTGCTGAATCCGGCCGGC
>NZ_JBQEOF010000036.1:0-7396 GCF_052044995.1 Roseateles sp. 22389 | reverse complement strand
GCCGCCGCGAACGCGACGACCACGCCCGCGCCGGTCGCGACGCCCGGCAGCCAGTCGTTCTCCGCGCTCGCGACCCGGCCGTCCACGGCGCCGGCGCAGCTCGCGCCGCGGCGTGAGTTGTCCACCTTGCCACCCGGCGCCGACGTGGCTGGCGGCGCGGCGGCGCTGGACGCGCTCGCGTTCAAGGGCGTGATGCGCGATGGCGACGCGTGGCGCACCGCCTGGCGCGAGCTGCAGCAGCTGCCCGCGGGTGAATGGGCGCCGGCGCTGCAGCAGCTGGAACGGCTCGAGCAGAAGACCGCCCTCGCCTTGCGCGGTTGGGAGGCGCAGGATCAGAAGTCGCCGCTGTCGCCGGAGCAGCGCGACCACGTCGTGGCCTTGCAGGACCTGCTCTGGGGCGTCCGCGATGGGCAGGCGCTGCTCGCCGCCGCGAGCGCCGGAGGACCGGTCACGCCGATGCAGCTGGCGCGGCAATTCGGCCTGAGCCCGGATGCGGCCTCGCACAGCCCCGTGGCGGCAGGCGCCGCGCCGCTGGAACTGCCCGAGCGGATGGCGCTCAGCCTGTACAGCGTCAACAGCCAGGTGCAGATGCTGCGCGAGCCGGTGTTGAGCCGCGCCTTCCACGCGATCAACGCCGCGCTGCGTCATGACCAGCCCGAGATGCAATGGGCGCTGCAAGGCCTGACGCAGCCGCTGCTCAGCGGCCTGGCGCGTCTGCCCGCGGTGCAGGAGCCGGTGATGCGCGGCCTGTGGCTGCCCGGGCCGGATGCGCTGGCCGCGGTGGCGGACCGAATGCAGCCGGGCGCCACGATCGACACGAAGGAGATCCTCACCGGCAGCCGCGAGGCGCCTTATCCGGGGCAGGTCGTGTTCACGATGACGCCGCTGGCGCAAGGCACGAAGGCGCGGGACACGTCGGCCTTCAGCTATGCCGAGGAACAGCGGGAGGCGGCGTTCGCGCCCGGCGCGCGCTTCGCGGTCGCGTCCGCGGAGGTGTTCGAGCCGGGGCGCAAGGGCGAGGCGAAGCTGGACCTGTCCGACGCGCTGACCGCGTCGTCCGGCCGGTCCTGGCAGGCGCTGCGGGACCAGCCGCTGCTGAAGGTGGCGCTGCAGGAGCTGCCGCCGGCCGATCGGTCGTGAGGGGTGGTGGCGCCGTTCACGCCAGCGCGCGAACGTCCGCCAGTGGCTGACTGAGCGAGAGCAGCCCTCACCCCTGCCCTCTCCCGCAAGCGGGAGAGGGAGTCTCGTAGCACCGCGCGCTCGGACAACGCCGTCGAGCGCTGACACCTTCTGCCAGATCGCTAGCGCCGTCTGCCACATCGCTGGCGCCGTCTGCCACATCGCTGACAGCACCCGCCACAGGCGGCATCCACCACACCGCCGGGTCGCGGCCCGAGTTACTCCCTCTCCCGCGGTGCGGGAGAGGGTTGGGGTGAGGGTCGTCGCAGCATGAGCTCCTCGGCCTTGGGCTTCACCACCTCGTTGAACACTTGCTTGCCGGTTTCCTTGACCGCCGCCTTCGCGGCCGTCTTCCCGACCACGCTGGCACTCGCGGTGACCGCCTTGCCCGCCCCGGGCGCGGTCAGCACGCTCAGCGCATTGCTGCCGAAGCTCTTGCCCGCATTGGCCGCGGCCTTCTTCACATCGCCCCCGTCGATCGCCGTGCGACCGACATCCAGGCCACCAGCGATCGCGTTCGACACCATCGATCCGACCGCCGCCACCTGGCTCAGGATCGGGATCTTCAGCGCCGCGATCGCCCCCAAGGTCGTCGAGCCGATCTTCTCGAAGATCGAGAATCCCTTCATCACCCCCGTCACGACGCGCCGCAACTTGCCGCCCTTCTCCGTGCGCGGATCGGGCTGGTTCCAACGGCCATCGACCATCTCGCGCACCGCCGCCGGATCGCGCCAGGGAAAGGGCCGCACGGGCGGCTCGATGTCCACCTCGCCATCGGCCGGTCGCTCCGCGCGCCGCTCCACGGCGGGCGGCGCCACAGGCGGCGGACCCTCGGTGCGATCGACGCGCTCCAGAAACCGGCGCAGGTCGTTGCGCCCGATCCGGCCATCGTCCGAGGAGCGCCAGGCGTTGCTCTTGTGCCCCCGCTCGGCGTTGTCGAGCAGCCCGAACAGCACCGGATCGCCCAGCAGCACCAGCGCCGCCTCGGTGTGCGCGCGCGGCCGCTGCGGGTCCTCGGCGATGCGGCGCAGCTTGTCGCGGTCGAACAGCCGGCCGTCGAAGAAGTCGTCCGCATGGCGCTCGATCGTGCGCACCGCGCGGCGCTCCTCGGGCCGCAGCCGGATGTGGCCGGCCAGCGCGTCGGCCAGCGCGGCGCGCGGGATCGCCTCGTCCTGTGGCCGCCCGGTGATGCACTCCCATTCCTCGGGATGGCTCGCCAGGTAACGCGCCGCGGCGATCACCTGCGGCGGCCGCCGGTCCATCGGCAGCGTGCCGTCGACCAGCTCCCGCAGCGTCTCCAGCGAGGTGGTCTTCGGCAGGTAGTCGGAATACTTGTAGAGCTCGCGCGCCGCGTCGTGACGGGTCATCTCCCGCACCGTCCCGCCACCGTCGGACGGCAGGTAGTTGTGGCGGAAGCTCTCCGCGCGGCGGCGGTTGTAGCGGATCAGCTCGGTGGACTCCGCGACCGTGTGCAGGTCGGTCCGGCCGATGCGGCCATCGGTGCGCCCGTTGCTCGCGCTGTCCAGGCCATCCTTCAGTTCCTCGTCCGACAGCACCGTGCGCAGCGCGCGACCGAGCTCCGGCGCGGTGCGCGGATCGTCGGCGATGCGCTGCAGGTCCGGGACGGACTTGGGCTTCTCGAACAGGCGCTCGTTGCGCTGCAGCGTGGACACCGCCTGCAGGCGATTCATCGGCACCGGCACCGGATCGGAGAACTCCGGCACCGGCGCCGGGCTCGCGCTGTCCGGCTCATCGCCGGACCGTCGCAGCGAGAGGGTCACCGCGGCATCCAGCCGCTGCCGCCACTCCGGCGACAACCCCGGCCCGCGCTCCGCCAACGGCTCCGGCACCGCGCCGAAGTTCGGCGGCAAGGGCATGGCGGGCAGTCCCTGGTTCGCGATCGACGGGGGCATGAAGGTCTCCAGAAGCTGACGTCATTGAGGCGGGCAGCCGGGCGCCCGATCGATGCATGGTCCCGGGCCACGTCATCGCGCTTTCGCGGTGGGCCGAAGTGCCGGGCGGGCAGGCGAAGGGGCCCGCGCGGCGGCCAGGCGTGTTTCGCATCGACGGTCGCGGCTTCGCGTGCTCCCCGCGCCGGTGCCCGTTCGCACCGAACCTGGGCGTTTCAACAACAACACCAGGAAGGCCCCCATGTCCTCGGACACCTCGATCACCCGCAGCCCCGCGACCCTGTTGCCGCCCGGCGCCTCCACCAGCTCGCAGCCGTCGACGCCGGAGCCCGCGACCCTCTCCCAGCCCACGGCGGAGTCCTCGACCTTCACCGGCCTGCGCCGTCGCCGACAGCCCCAGGGGGACATCGAGACCGGCGACCTGCGCGGCGGCGACGGGTCCATCGGCGTGTCCACCGCCGTGGCGCCGCAGCTGCGGTGGCGCCAGGTGCCCTATGGCTCGGAGAAGCACCATCCGCTCACGACCACGGTCACGGTGTCCGGCTATCAGGTGAAGAACCACCTGTCGGCGGGCGGGCCGCCCGGCGAGATGCCGCTGGCGCCGAAGTTCCCGTCGCTGGAGGTGGACCGGTTCGATTTCTCCGTGCCCGCCGGACGCGACGCGCAGCTGAAGACCGCGGCGAGCCTGCTGGAGACGCCGGCGCTCGACCGGTGGCTGGGCGCGGAAGCCACCGCGGCGCCGGTCGCCGACGGTCCCTCCGGGTCGGCCGGGGCCGCGCTGCTGAAGATGGCGGGCGACGCGACCCGGACCGCGACCGGCGTGGCCGTCGCGGCGGTGCAGTCGGTGGGCCTCTGGGCTCGCGCCACGCCCACGCTGTCCGACATGGCGCCCGCCGAGGCCCGCGCCGCGGCCGCTTCGGGGGCACCGCGGCTCGACACCCGCGTGAATGAGCAGAAGGCGCTGATCGCCTTGGCCGGTGCCCAGTACGCGGCACGCGGCATCGAGGTCGAGGTCGACAAGTCCGTGCTCTGCCTGCAGGCCGCCGCCGAGGACAAGGGCCCCGCCTTGCGCGACTTCGTCGACGGCTTCAAGCCGCTGCTCCATGCGCTGCACGGGTTGCCCGGGGAGGCGTCCGGCCCGCAGCGCGATGCCGCCCGGCAGGCGGTGGACGCCCACAGGGCCCTGCTGCCCGCCCTGGATCTTCCGGGGGACGTGGCGCCCTTGCTGGGCCAGGTGCTCGACAAGCTCGACCACGCCTTGGCGAGCGGGGCCCAGGCCCTGCATCGCCATGCGGACGCGCGGCGGGAACTCAACGCGCTGCAGGATCAGCGCATGGGCGCCGTCATCGAACAGGGCGCCGCCCTCAGTCCCGAACTGGGCCAGGTCCTGGGATCGGTGGCCGACCGGCTCCGCGCGCGGCCCGCCAAGGAGGACCAGCTGCCGCGCGACACGGCGCTCGAGAACATCTTCAGCGCCAGCGTCGTCGCCTTCGGCCAGCGGGGCGAGACGGGCCGGCTCGCCCTGGACGGCCCGCAGGGACAACAGGCGGCGCCGGCGCTGCAGACGCTCGGAACGCTGGACGTCCGGCGGCTCGCCGACGCGGCGGCATCGCCCGAATCGCGCTCGTCCGCGGAGTCCGCCGCCGTCGCGCTGGCACGGGAGGTCGCCGTGCTGCCGCGCGGCATCGAGATGCTGTCCGCGCTGATGGCGCCGCCGGAGCCTGGCGCGCCCAAGGTGGACAAGGAAGCGGTCGCCCGTCGCGACGCCGCCTTGCGCGTGCTGTTCTCGGCCGACGCCACGCTTGATGCGTCAGGCGCTCCGAACGCCACGCCTGGGATTCCCGCGCAGGCGCGCACCGCCGCCGCGGCCGTGCTGCAGACCTCGGACTTCAAGCTGGACGGACTGGATGCCGACCTCCGGCGCGCGTTCAACGCGGTGCGCAACGCCTTCTTCGACGAGGGCCCGGGCAGCTCGCTGCAGAAGGCCGACGACTACCTGAAGGGGCTGACGACCGACATGCTGTCCAGCGTGTCGCGCGAGAACGGCGTGATGGGGGCGCTCGCGCGGGCCCTGCCCATCGGCGGCGCCACGGCGCTGAACCCGTCGGCCGTGGGCTCGGCGACCCGCACGCTGGCGCAGGCCGGCCTGATCACCGGCACCCAGGAGGCGGTCGACGCCATGAGGACCGCCATCGACACGCTGCGCGACAACGACACGGCGCTGCCGGCGGAACGCGCGCTCAAGACGCTGGCGCGGGCGCTGGACGCCGCCGTGCCGGACGGGGCGCCGGAGCGGATCGTCAACGCGGCGATCGCCGAGGTCCAGGTCCCGGAGCGCTTCGGTCTGGATGAACGCACGCTGGCGCAGCATCCGGCGCTGTCCGGGACGTGGGAGCGTTATGCCGCCGGCCAGGTGACGCCCGCGGAAGCGACCCACCAGTTGGCGCGCATCGCCGCCACCGACCTCACGGAAGCCAAGGAGCCCGATGCGGCCAAGGCGGTGGGCGCGTTCCGCAAGACGCTGGACCGCGCCGTCGGCTCCGCGATCTGGAACCGCGGCCAGATCGACGACAAGCAGCAGCTGCTGGACGGCCTGATCTCGATCGGCCGGCTGATGTCGCTGCGGGACAAGTTCAAGTTCAGCGGCGGCAACAGCTACGGCTTCGACACCTCCAAGGTCCAGCTGGGCTTGAGCCAGGCCGGCATGCCCGATCCGATGTCCCTGACCCTGCGGCTGGCCGCGGCGGGCAAGTACCAGCACGACCTGGTGATGGAGATCGGCATGACGACGCAGGCCTACTACCTCACCGTCGGCACGCAGAGCACGGTGGGCGCCAAGCTCGGCGGCGGGGTCGGCATGTCGCTGAAGCAGGACTTCGACCTGGTGTCGGCCGGCATGCGCATGGCGGACCTGACCGCCACCGGCAGCTACGAGAACCAGTGGCAGAACGGCCTGCTGGCCCGCGTGCCGCGCGACAAGACGACCGAGGCGACGAACCAGCGCGAGTTCGAGGACATGCTGCGCAGCGCGGTGCTATGGCAGGAGAAGGGCCATGCCGGTCCCGTCGACGCGATCCTGTCGACCGTCGACGCGGCCTCGCTCAACCTGCTGGGCCAGTACAACCGCGAATCCAAACGGGGCGAGCTCGCGGGCAACGTGCTCAGTCCGCAGCTGGCCATTTCCCGGCCCGTGCCGGGGCAGCCGCAGGAGGCGGCGCCGCCCACCGCGGGCACGGCGGCCGCGCCCGGGCCCTCCGCGGTGCCGGACGACACGGCGCAGGTCGCGCAGGCGCGCGGGGCCTGGCTGCAGGGCCGCAGCCAGGGCGAGGTGCGCCAGACCGTGGCCGAGGAGGCCTCGGGCCATTACCGCTACCAGGAGGTGAAGGCCGGCGTGCGGACCCTGCGGCAAACCGGCGCGGCGGCCAGCCTCAGCGTGCGGCTGAAGGACCTGGGCGACGGCAGGACCGTCAATGCGGGCGACGTGGCCGGCGCCAGCCGGAGCGCGGACAGGGTCGGTGGCGTCGAGGTGACCAAGCGGCTCGTCACGATGGACGGCGTGACGGCGCCGATGCGCAGCCGTCGCGTGAGCGAGTTCCTCGACCTGCCACGCTTCGAGCAGGCCGCGGAGGGCGACCGGGCGCGCTGGATCAACCACGGCAACACGTACACGAAGTTCCCCAGCGACTTCAAGCCGGCGCCGGAGGACTTCCGCCTCCGGCAGCAGGCGTCGGAGGCCGACTTCAAGCAGTTCTTCCAGGATGCGGCGGTGCTGGACAACCAGTTCAAGCAGTACCTGGTGGTGGACTGCCTGCAGGTGCCGGCCGCGGCGGCCGTCGACGGCTACGACGCGAGCATCGCGCTGGCCCGCAAGCTCGGCCAGCACGAGGACGCGGCGGCGATGCACGCCGAGCGCGAGGCCTTCCTGGCGGACGAGTCGACCTGGCAGCCGCGGCGGCTGGTGATCAACAACGTGTTCAACACCGCCAACCAGCCGGGGGTGTCGCTGCTCGGCCTGGAGATGCGGGTGTCCGACAACTCGGAAGGCGCGCACAACGACGTGCTGTTCCCCCGCGGTTGAGGGAGGCGGNCTCCCGCAAGCGGGAGAGGGAGCAATACCCACCGCGCTCCTCTTGCACCCCTCCCCGCAAGCGGAAGCGCAGCGCTCCTCTTGCACCGCCGCGCTCCTCTTGCACCCCTCCCCGCAAGCGGGAGCGCAGCGCTCCTCTTGCACCGCCGCGCTCCTCTTGCCCCCTCTCCCGCTTGCGGGAGAGCAACTGTGTTCCAAGTCAAGCGCTAATCAGGCTAGC
>NZ_JBQEOF010000035.1:0-19112 GCF_052044995.1 Roseateles sp. 22389 | reverse complement strand
AAGTTTGAACGTACCAAGCCGCACGTGAACGTGGGCACGATTGGTCACGTTGACCACGGCAAGACGACGCTGACGGCCGCGATCGCGACCGTGCTGGCGGCCAAGTTCGGCGGCGAAGCCAAGGCCTACGACCAGATCGACGCGGCGCCGGAAGAAAAGGCCCGCGGCATCACGATCAACACCGCGCACGTCGAGTACGAGACGGCCAACCGCCACTACGCGCACGTTGACTGCCCGGGCCACGCCGACTATGTGAAGAACATGATCACGGGCGCGGCGCAGATGGACGGCGCGATCCTGGTGTGCTCGGCCGCTGACGGCCCGATGCCCCAGACCCGCGAGCACATCCTGCTGGCTCGTCAGGTTGGCGTGAAGTACATCATCGTCTTCCTGAACAAGTGCGACATGGTGGACGACGCCGAGCTGCTGGAGCTGGTGGAAATGGAAGTCCGCGAGCTGCTGAGCAAGTACGACTTCCCGGGCGACGACACCCCGATCATCAAGGGTTCGGCCAAGCTGGCGCTGGAAGGCGACAAGGGCGACCTGGGCGAGCAGGCGATCATGCGCCTGGCCGACGCGCTGGACAGCTACATCCCCACGCCTGAGCGCGCGGTGGACGGTGCGTTCCTGCTGCCGGTGGAAGACGTGTTCTCGATCTCGGGTCGTGGCACGGTGGTGACCGGTCGCGTCGAGCGCGGCATCATCAAGGTCGGCGAGGAAATCGAGATCGTGGGCATCCGCGATCTGCAGAAGACCACCGTCACCGGCGTGGAAATGTTCCGCAAGCTGCTGGACCAGGGCCAGGCGGGCGACAACGTGGGCATCCTGCTGCGCGGCACCAAGCGCGAGGACGTCGAGCGCGGCCAAGTGCTGGCCAAGCCGGGCACGATCAAGCCGCACACGCACTTCACTGCTGAGATCTACGTGCTGAGCAAGGAAGAAGGCGGCCGTCACACCCCGTTCTTCAACAACTACCGTCCCCAGTTCTACTTCCGCACGACGGACGTGACTGGTGCCGTGGAGCTGCCGAAGGACAAGGAAATGGTCATGCCGGGCGACAACGTCAGCATCACCGTGAAGCTGATCGCCCCGATCGCCATGGAAGAAGGTCTGCGCTTCGCCATCCGTGAAGGCGGTCGTACCGTCGGCTCGGGCGTCGTGGCGACGATCATCGAGTAATTCAAGTCAAAGGCCACAGGGGCATAGCTCAATTGGCAGAGCGTCGGTCTCCAAAACCGAAGGTTGGGGGTTCGAGACCCTCTGCCCCTGCCAACGATCAGCGATAAGCGAACGTTGGTCCTAGTGGTCGCGCCAAGCCCGCGGGAGTCATCTCGGCGGGCTTTGCTGCTGGTGGGTTCGGCTGGAATGTTCCAGGCGAACAAATGTCGCGGCGCTGAGCCGCGACGGAAGTGAGTTCAATGTCCAATCCTCAAGTCGAAACCGTCACGACGGGCGCCGACAAGGTCAAGCTGGCTGGCGCCGTGCTGCTGCTGGTGGCCGCGATCGTCGCCTTCTACGCGCTGAGCAAGCAAGGTCCGTGGGTGCAGTGGGGTGCCCTGCTCGCGTTGCTGGCTGCGGCCGTGGGGGCGTTCTTCACGTCGGAGTCCGGCAAGTCGCTGATTGCCTATGGCCAGGACTCGATCAAGGAAGTGGGCAAGGTGGTCTGGCCGACCCGCAAGGAAGCTGGCCAGATGACGTTGTATGTGTTCGCCTTCGTCGTGGTGATGGCGCTCTTCCTGTGGTTCACCGACAAGACGCTGGAGTGGGTGCTGTACGACCTGATCCTGGGTTGGAAGCGCTGAGCGGGAACGGATGGGGACCAAGATGAGCGAAGATCAAAACGTCGTTGCGACCGAGTCGACCGCGCCCGCTGGCCCGGCCAAGCGCTGGTATGTCGTGCACGCCTATTCCGGCATGGAAAAGGCGGTGGAGCGCAACCTGCGCGAGCGCATCGACCGCGCCGGCATGCAGGACAAATTCGGTCGCATCCTGGTGCCGACCGAGGAGGTCGTCGAGCTGAAGAACGGCAAGAAGGCCGTGACCGAGCGTCGCTTCTTCCCCGGGTACGTGCTGGTCGAGATGGTGATGGACGACGACAGCTGGCATCTGGTCAAGCACACGTCCAAGGTCACCGGCTTTGTCGGTGGTGCGAAGAACCGCCCGGCGCCGATCTCGGAAGCCGAGGTCATGAAGATCGTCAACCAGATGCAAGAGGGCGTCGACAAGCCCAAGCCGAAGGTGGAATGGATCGTCGGCGAGATCGTCCGCGTCAAGGAAGGTCCGTTCACCGACTTCAACGGCAGCATCGAGGAAGTCAACTACGACAAGTCGAAGCTGCGCGTCTCGGTCACGATCTTCGGTCGTGCGACCCCCGTCGAGCTGGACTTCGCCCAGGTCGAGAAGGTCTGATCGGCGGTGAATGGCATGGCGGCTCGGGCCGCCATTCGTCATTCCGCCAATGAACAAGAGCCCGAAGGTGCTCGACGGCGAAAGCCGGCGCAACCTTCCGTGACCAGTCCGCAACGAGAAGCGGGCAAGAGGAGCGAGGGTACGTCTTCCGGACCAGCCCCTCGCGCTAGCACTCAGGCGAAACGGCGTGGCCGTCGTGTCGCCATCAGGAGAAAACATGGCCAAGAAGATTGTCGGCTACATCAAGCTGCAAATCCCGGCTGGCAAGGCGAACCCGTCGCCTCCGGTCGGTCCCGCGCTGGGTCAGCGTGGTCTGAACATCATGGAATTCTGCAAGGCGTTCAACGCCCAGACGCAGAGCTATGAGCCGGGCCTCAAGCTGCCCGTCGTGATCACCGCCTTCGTGGACAAGAGCTTCACCTTCATCATCAAGTCGCCCCCGGCGACCGTGCTGCTGAAGAAGGCTGCCAAGATTGACAAGGGCTCGCAGCGCCCCCATCTGGACAAGGTCGGCAAGCTGACCCGCGCCCAGCTGGAAGAGATCGCCAAGACCAAGCAGAAGGACCTGACGGCCGCCGACATGGATGCCGCTGTCCGTACCATCGCCGGCTCCGCCCGTTCGATGGGCATCATCGTGGAGGGTGTCTGACATGGCCAAGCTGACCAAGCGTCAACAAGCCCTGCAGGGCAAGGTCGAGTCGACCAAGCTGTACGCGCTGACCGAGGCGATCAACCTCGTCAAGGAATGCGCCACCGCCAAGTTCGATGAAGCCATCGATGTGTCGATCCAACTCGGCGTCGACGCGAAGAAGTCGGACCAGGTGGTCCGTGGCGCCGTCGTGATGCCCAACGGCATCGGCAAGACCAAGCGCGTCGCCGTGTTCGCCCAAGGCGCCAAGGCTGAAGAAGCCAAGGCCGCCGGCGCCGACGTCGTCGGCATGGAAGACCTGGCTGAGCGCGTCAAGGCGGGCGACATGCCCTTCGACGTCGTGATCGCCTCGCCGGACACGATGCGCATCGTCGGTACCCTGGGTCAGATCCTGGGCCCGCGCGGCCTGATGCCGAACCCGAAGGTCGGCACCGTGACCCCGGACGTCGCCACCGCCGTCAAGAACGCCAAGGCTGGCCAGGTCCAGTTCCGCGTCGACAAGGCCGGCATCATCCACGGCACGATCGGCCGTCGCTCGTTCGACACCGACAAGCTGGAAGGCAACCTGCGCGCGCTGGTCGAAGCCCTGAACAAGGCCAAGCCGGCCTCGAGCAAGGGCATCTACCTGCGCAAGATCGCTGTCTCGTCGACGATGGGCGTTGGCGCCCGCGTGGACGTCGGCACGATCAACGCCGCAGCGGCCGCCTGAGGCTTCATTCAATTGAGGCGTCACGCGAGTCTGGCGTGCGCCGATGAATTGGTGGGCTGGCCGGGGAAACCCGGCCAGGTCATCCAAGACCGCTGGCGAGAGTTCCCGCAGTTCGGGGAGCTCGCTTAATCGGAGGCTCCGGCCTCCAGCCAGCGCAGATGGCGGTCCCGCTGAAAGGATTCGAATCGCGATTCGTCGCGATGGGTTCCTGACAGAAGGTCGCTGATTCCGGTGCCCGAGACGCGATGGACCTCCGTCGCATCGAGGGCGTAATGTGAGGAGTAGACCTTGAGTCTCAATCGCAACGAGAAAGCAGCCGTCGTGTCCGACGTGGCAGCGCAAGCCGCCAAGTCCCAGACGCTGGCGCTGGCTGAGTACCGTGGCCTCACCGTTGAAGCCCTGAACAAGCTGCGCGTCACCGCGCGTGCCCAAGGCGTGTACCTTCATGTCCTGAAGAACACCCTGGCTCGCCGTGCTGTCGCCGGCACCTCGTTCGAGGCTGCAACGGACGCCATGGTCGGCCCGCTGATCTACGGCTTTTCGGAAGACGCTGTCGCGGCTGCCAAAGTCATCGCTGACTTTGCCAAGACCAACGACAAGCTCGTCATCAAGGGTGGTGCCTACGGCGGCAAGGCTCTGGACGTCAACGGCGTGAAGGCGCTGGCGGCTGTCCCGACCAAGGAAGTCCTGCTGTCGCAGATCGCCGGCCTGCTCAAGTCGCCGGTGCAACGCACCGCGGCCGTGCTGGCTGCCCTGGCTCAGCAGAAGGGTGGCGGCGCCGAAGCCGCTGCCGAAGAAGCTCCTGCCGCAGCCTGATCGACGCTGCATTCGCGCAATCAAAACACTCTGTATTTAGGAACCTATCATGGCATTCGACAAAGACGCTTTCCTGGCTGCCCTGGACAGCATGACCGTTCTGGAACTGAACGACCTGGTCAAGGCGATTGAAGAGAAGTTCGGCGTGTCCGCCGCTTCGATGGCCGCTCCGGCTGCTGGCGGCGCTGCCGCTGGTGGCGCTGCCGCCGCCGAAGAAAAGACCGAGTTCAACGTCGTCCTGACGGACGCCGGCGCCAACAAGGTCTCGGTCATCAAGGCCGTTCGCGAAATCACCGGCCTGGGCCTGAAGGAAGCCAAGGACCTGGTCGACGGCGCTCCGAAGCCCGTCAAGGAAGGCATTGCCAAGGCCGACGCCGAAGCTGCCAAGAAGAAGCTGGAAGAAGCCGGCGCCAAGGTCGAACTCAAGTAAGACCTTGTGGGGATCCGGTGACTCGTTCACCGGATTCCAATTCGCGAGAGGGGTGGTCCCATGGGGCCTCCCCTTTCCTCGTTTCAGGGTTTGTCCCTGTGCGGTTCCGGTTGACAAAGAGCAATCGAAAGCATCGTGCGGTATCATGCACGGTTCTTTCGAGTGTTCTCTGATCCGACTGCAGAGAACGGTTTGGTCGGGCCGCGGTTTGGCCGTGCGTCACGCGTGGGGTGCAACGCCCTCCGTGCCGTCCGGTGGCCGGGGTTGTCCGCCAGCGGTTGGTAGTGGCCAACCACCAAGCTTCGGGTGCAACGCCCGAACAGCCAGTCGCCGACGCAGCGCGCCTCCAGGCCAGGGGCGCGCTCGACACGGAGTCTTTATGGCGCAAGCAACCCCCTACAGCTACACCGAGCGCAAGCGCATCCGCAAGAGCTTCGGCAAGCGCGTGAGCGTGCTCAACGTTCCGTACCTGCTGACGATGCAGAAGGAGTCGTATGTCGACTTCCTGCAGAAGGATGTCGCTCCTCTGAAGCGCAAACCGGAAGGCCTGCAAGCGGCATTCCTGTCCACGTTCCCGATCGTGTCGCACAACGGGTTCGTGGAAATGAAGTTCCTCGAATTCAACATCGCCAAGCCGCCGTTCGACGTTCGCGAATGCCAGCAGCGCGGCCTGACCTTCGCCGCCGCCGTGCGCGCGAAGCTGCAGATGATCATCTACGACCGGGAAAGCCCGCAGCCCAAGACGGTCAAGGAGATCAAGGAGCAAGAGGTCTACATGGGCGAAGTGCCGCTCATGACCGACTACGGCTCGTTCATCATCAACGGCACCGAGCGCGTCATCGTCTCGCAGCTGCACCGCTCGCCCGGCGTGTTCTTCGAGCACGACAAGGGCAAGACCCACTCGTCCGGCAAGCTGCTGTTCTCGGCCCGCATCATTCCGTATCGCGGCTCGTGGCTGGACTTCGAGTTCGACCCGAAGGACATCCTGTACTTCCGCGTCGACCGCCGCCGCAAGATGCCGGTGACGATCCTGCTCAAGGCCATCGGCCTGAATCCCGAGCAGATCCTGGCGCACTTCTTCGTCTTCGACAATTTCCGCCTGATGGACTCGGGCGCCCAGATGGAGTTCGTGGCCGAACGCCTGAAGGGGGAGGTTGCGCGCTTCGACATCACCGACAAGAGCGGCAACGTGCTGGTCGAGAAGGACAAGCGCATCACCGCCCGCCACGTGCGCCAACTGGAGCAGTCTGGCACGCAGCACGTGACCGTGCCGGAAGACTTCCTGCTGGGCCGCGTCCTGGCGAAGAACATGGTCGACCCGGACACCGGCGAGATCATCGCGAAGGCCAATGACGAGCTGACCGACTCGCTGCTGAAGAAGCTGCGCGGCGCCGGCATCAAGGACATCCAGTGCCTGTTCACGAACGAGCTGGATGAAGGCGCGTATATCAGCCAGACGCTGGCGTCGGACGAGACCGCCGACCAACTGGCCGCGCGCGTGGCGATCTATCGCATGATGCGCCCCGGCGAGCCGCCGACGGAAGACGCCGTCGAGGCCCTGTTCAACCGCCTGTTCTACAGCGACGACACGTACGACCTGTCGCGCGTCGGCCGGATGAAGTTCAACGCCCGCGTGGGCCGCGACATCCCGACCGGTGCGATGACCCTGTCGAACGAAGACATCCTGGACGTCGTCAAGATCCTGGTCGAGCTGCGCAATGGCCGCGGCGAGGTCGATGACATCGACCACCTGGGCAACCGCCGCGTGCGCTGCGTCGGCGAACTGGCCGAGAACCAGTACCGCTCGGGTCTGGCGCGTATCGAGAAGGCCGTCAAGGAACGTCTGGGCCAGGCCGAGACCGAAGCCCTGATGCCGCACGACCTGATCAACTCCAAGCCGATCTCTGCGGCGCTGAAGGAGTTCTTCGGTGCGTCGCAGCTGTCGCAGTTCATGGATCAGACCAACCCGCTGTCCGAGATCACGCACAAGCGTCGCGTCTCGGCCCTGGGCCCGGGCGGTCTGACCCGCGAGCGCGCCGGCTTCGAAGTCCGCGACGTGCACCCGACCCACTACGGCCGTGTCTGTCCGATCGAAACGCCGGAAGGCCCGAACATCGGTCTGATCAACTCGCTGGCGCTGTATGCGCGCCTGAACGAGTACGGCTTCCTGGAGACGCCGTATCGCCGCGTGGTCGACTCGAAGGTCACCGACCAGATCGACTACCTGTCGGCCATCGAGGAAGGCAAGTACGTCATCGCCCAGGCGAACGCGTCGCTGAACGAGGCCGGTCAACTGGTCGACGAACTGGTCTCCGCGCGTGAGAACGGCGAATCGGTGCTGACCTCGCCCGAACGCATCCAGTACATGGACGTGGCGCCGACGCAGATCGTGTCGGTGGCGGCGTCGCTGGTGCCGTTCCTGGAGCACGACGACGCGAACCGCGCGCTGATGGGCGCCAACATGCAGCGTCAGGCCGTTCCGACCCTGCGTCCGGAAAAGGCTTTCGTGGGCACGGGCGTCGAGCGCGTGGCCGCAAAGGACTCGGGCACGGTGGTGGCCGCGCGTCGCGGCGGCGTGGTCGATTACGTCGACACGAACCGCATCGTGATCCGCGTGAACGACGACGAGACCGTGGCCGGTGAAGTCGGTGTCGACATCTACAACCTGATCAAGTATCAGCGTAGCAACCAGAACACCAACATCCATCAGCGTCCCATCGTCAAGCGTGGCGACCGCGTCGCCGCGGAAGACATCATCGCCGACGGTGCCTCGACCGACCTGGGTGAACTGGCTCTGGGCCAGAACATGCTGGTCGCGTTCATGCCGTGGAACGGCTACAACTTCGAAGACTCGATCCTGATCTCCGAACGCGTGGTGGCCGAAGACCGCTACACCTCGATCCACATCGAGGAACTGGTGGTCATGGCGCGTGACACGAAGCTGGGCTCCGAGGAAATCACCCGCGACATCCCGAACCTGAGCGAACAGCAACTGGCGCGTCTGGATGAATCCGGCATCGTGTACATCGGTGCCGAGGTGAACCCGGGCGACGTGCTGGTCGGCAAGGTCACGCCCAAGGGCGAGACCACGCTGACGCCGGAAGAGAAGCTGCTGCGCGCGATCTTCGGCGAGAAGGCCTCGGACGTGAAGGACACGTCGCTGCGCGTGGACCAGGGCACCAACGGCACCGTCATCGACGTGCAGGTGTTCACCCGTGAAGGCATCCAGCGCGACAAGCGCGCCCAGCAGATCATCGACGACGAGCTCAAGCGCTTCCGCCTGGACCTGAACGACCAGCTGCGCATCGTGGAAGCCGACGCGTTCGATCGCGTCGAGAAGCTGTTGGTGGGCAAGGTCGCCAACGGCGGTCCGAAGAAGATCACCAAGGGCACCGTCATCGCCAAGGACTACCTGGCCGAGGTCGAGAAGTTCCACTGGTTCGACATTCGTCCCGCCGAGGACGACATCGCCAACCAGCTGGAATCGATCAAGAACTCGCTGGAGCAGACCCGTCACAGCTTCGACCTCGCCTATGACGAGAAGCGCAAGAAGCTGACGCAGGGCGACGAGCTGCCCGCCGGCGTGCTGAAGATGGTCAAGGTGTACCTGGCCGTCAAGCGCCGCCTGCAGCCTGGCGACAAGATGGCCGGCCGTCACGGCAACAAGGGTGTCGTGTCCAAGATCACCCCGATCGAGGACATGCCCTACATGGCCGACGGCACGCCCGCTGACATCGTGCTGAACCCGCTGGGCGTCCCGTCGCGGATGAACGTGGGTCAGGTGCTGGAAGTCCACCTGGGCTGGGCCGGCAAGGGCATTGGCCAGCGCATCGGCGACATGCTCCAGCGCGAGGCCCGCGTGGCCGAGCTGCGCGAGTTCATGGACCAGCTGTTCAACCAGAACGGCGGCAAGTCCGAGGACCTCGCCCAGCTGAGCGACGAGGAAGTCCTGGGCATGGCCCGCAACCTGCAGCACGGCGCCACCTTCGCGACCCCCGTCTTCGACGGCGCGAAGGAACAGGAAATCCGCGCGATGCTGAAGCTGGCCTATCCGGACGACATCGCCGCGAAGAAGGGCCTCACGCCCAGCCGCACGCAGGCCTTCCTGTATGACGGCCGCACCGGCGAGCAGTTCGAGCGTCCGACGACGATCGGCTACATGCACGTGCTGAAGCTGCACCACCTGGTGGACGACAAGATGCACGCCCGTTCGACCGGCCCGTACTCGCTCGTCACCCAGCAGCCGCTGGGCGGCAAGGCGCAGTTCGGCGGCCAGCGTTTCGGCGAGATGGAAGTGTGGGCGCTGGAAGCCTACGGCGCTTCGTACATCCTGCAGGAAATGCTGACGGTGAAGTCCGACGACGTGAACGGCCGGACCAAGGTGTACGAGTCCATCGTCAAGGGCGAGCACTCGATCGAAGCCGGCATGCCCGAGTCGTTCAATGTGCTGGTGAAGGAAATCCGTTCGCTGGGCATCGACATCGAGCTCGAGCGCAACTAAAGAGAACAGGAGAAACGTATGAAGGGTTTGTTGGACCTGTTCAAGCAATTCACCCCGGACGAACATTTCGACGCGATCAAGATCGGGCTGGCCTCGCCCGAGAAGATCCGCTCGTGGTCGTTCGGCGAGGTGAAGAAGCCCGAGACCATCAACTACCGGACCTTCAAGCCGGAGCGTGATGGCCTGTTCTGCGCCAAGATCTTCGGCCCGATCAAGGACTACGAGTGCCTGTGCGGCAAGTACAAGCGCCTGAAGCACCGCGGCGTGATCTGCGAGAAGTGCGGCGTCGAAGTCACCCAGACCAAGGTGCGCCGTGAGCGCATGGGCCACATCGAGCTGGCCGCTCCTTGCGCGCACATCTGGTTCTTGAAGTCGCTGCCGTCGCGTCTGGGCCTGGTGCTCGACATGACGCTGCGTGACATCGAGCGCGTGCTGTACTTCGAGGCGTACGTCGTCGTCGATCCGGGCATGACCCCGCTGAAGAAGTTCAGCATCATGTCCGAGGACGACTACGACGCGAAGCGCGTCGAGTACGGTGACGAGTTCATCGCGCTGATGGGCGCCGAAGGCATCCAGAAGCTGTTGGCGGAAATGGATCTCGACGTCGAGATCGACCGCCTGCGCAACGACATGACCGGCTCCGAGCTGAAGATCAAGAAGAACTCCAAGCGCCTGAAGGTGATGGAGGCCTTCAAGCGCTCGGGCATCAAGCCGAACTGGATGGTGCTGGAAGTGCTGCCGGTGCTGCCGCCGGACCTGCGTCCGCTGGTGCCGCTGGACGGCGGCCGCTTCGCGACGTCGGACCTGAACGACCTGTACCGCCGCGTCATCAACCGCAACAACCGCCTGGCCCGCCTGCTCGAGCTGAAGGCCCCTGAGATCATCGTGCGCAACGAAAAGCGCATGCTGCAGGAAGCCGTCGACTCGCTGCTGGACAACGGCCGCCGCGGCAAGGCCATGACCGGCGCGAACAAGCGCGCGCTGAAGTCGCTGGCCGACATGATCAAGGGCAAGAGCGGTCGCTTCCGGCAAAACCTGCTGGGCAAGCGCGTCGACTACTCCGGCCGTTCGGTCATCACCGTGGGCCCGACGCTCAAGCTGCACCAGTGCGGCCTGCCCAAGCTGATGGCGCTGGAGCTGTTCAAGCCCTTCATCTTCTCGCGCCTGGAGGCGATGGGCATCGCCACCACGATCAAGGCGGCGAAGAAGGAAGTCGAGAGCGGCACCCCGGTCGTCTGGGACATCCTGGAAGAGGTCATCAAGGAGCACCCGGTCCTGCTGAACCGCGCGCCGACGCTGCACCGCCTGGGCATCCAGGCGTTCGAGCCGGTGCTGATCGAAGGCAAGGCGATCCAGCTGCACCCGCTGGTCTGCGCGGCGTTCAACGCCGACTTCGACGGTGACCAGATGGCCGTCCACGTGCCGCTGTCGATCGAAGCGCAGATGGAAGCCCGCGTGCTGATGCTGGCCTCGAACAACGTGCTGTTCCCGGCCTCGGGCGAGCCGTCGATCGTGCCGTCGCAGGACGTGGTGCTGGGTCTGTACTACGCGACCCGCGAGCGCACCAACGGCAAGGGCGAGGGCATGGTCTTCTCGGACATCCCCGAGATGATCCGCGCGCTGGAGAACGGCGCGGTGGAGATCACCGCCAAGATCAGCGTCCGCCTGACCGAGTACACCAAGAACAAGGACACGGGCGAGTGGATCCCCGAGACCAAGCTGGTGGACACGACCGTCGGTCGCGCGTTGCTGTCGGAGATCCTTCCGAAGGGCCTGCCGTTCAGCAACATCAACAAGGCGCTGAAGAAGAAGGAAATCTCGCGCCTGATCAACACGTCCTTCCGCAAGTGCGGCCTGAAGGAAACCGTGGTGCTGGCAGACAAGCTGCTGCAGTCCGGTTTCAAGCTGGCCACGCGCGCCGGCATCTCGATCGCCATCGACGACATGCTGGTGCCCAAGCAGAAGGCCGAGCTGATCGACCGCGCCGAGAAGGAAGTCAAGGAGATCGAGCAGCAGTACGTCTCGGGCCTCGTGACCGCCGGCGAGCGCTACAACAAGGTCGTCGACATCTGGGGCAAGACCGGTGACGAAGTCGGCAAGGTCATGATGTCGCAGCTGTCGAAGGAGAAGATCCTCGACCGCAACGGCAAGGAAGTCGAGCAGGAGTCGTTCAACTCGATCTACATGATGGCCGACTCGGGCGCGCGGGGTTCCGCGGCGCAGATCCGTCAGCTGGCCGGCATGCGGGGCCTGATGGCGAAGCCGGACGGCTCCATCATCGAGACGCCGATCACGGCGAACTTCCGCGAAGGCCTGAACGTTCTGCAGTACTTCATCTCCACCCACGGTGCTCGTAAGGGCCTGGCGGATACGGCGCTGAAGACCGCGAACTCCGGCTACCTGACGCGTCGTCTGGTCGACGTGACGCAGGACCTGGTCGTGACCGAGTCCGATTGCGGCACCGACAACGGCATCCACATGCGCGCGCTGGTCGAAGGCGGCGAGGTGATCGAGTCGCTGCGCGACCGCATCCTGGGCCGCGTGGCAGCCATCGACGTCGTGCATCCGGAAACGCAAGCCACCCTGCTGGTCGCCGGCAACATGCTGGACGAGGACACGCTGGATGTGCTGGAAGCGGCCGGCGTCGACGAGGTCAAGGTCCGTACGCCGCTGACCTGCGGCACGCGTTTCGGCCTGTGCGCCAAGTGCTACGGCCGTGACCTGGGTCGCGGCGGCATGGTCAACACCGGCGAAGCGGTCGGCGTCATCGCCGCCCAGTCGATCGGCGAGCCCGGCACCCAGCTGACGATGCGGACCTTCCACATCGGCGGCGCGGCGTCGCGCGCGGCGGTGGCCTCCAGCGTCGAAGCCAAGTCGGACGGCATCATCGGCTTCAATGCCACGATGCGCTACGTCACGAACGGCAAGGGCGAACTGGTCGTGATCTCGCGTTCCGGCGAAATCATCATCACCGACCCGCACGGCCGCGAGCGCGAGCGTCACAAGGTGCCGTACGGCGCCCTGCTGAACATCAAGGTCGACCAGACCATCAAGGCCGGCACGATCCTGGCGACCTGGGACCCGCTGACCCGCCCGATCATCACGGAATTCGCCGGCCAGGCGAAGTTCGAGAACGTCGAGGAAGGTGTCACCGTGGCCAAGCAGGTCGACGAGGTGACGGGTCTGTCCACGCTGGTCGTGATCGACCCGAAGCGTCGCGGTGCCGCCAAGGTGGTCCGTCCGCAGGTCAAGCTGCTGGACGCCAACGGCCAGGAAGTGAAGATCCCCGGCACCGATCATTCGGTGACGATCGGCTTCCAGGTCGGCGCGCTGATCCAGGTGCGCGATGGTCAGGAGCTCGCTCCGGGCGAAGTGCTGGCGCGTATCCCGGTGGAAGGCCAGAAGACCCGCGACATCACCGGCGGTCTGCCGCGGGTGGCGGAACTCTTCGAAGCCCGTTCGCCGAAGGACGCCGGCTTCCTGGCGGAGCAGACCGGCACGGTCTCGTTCGGCAAGGAGACCAAGGGCAAGGTCCGCCTGGAGATCACCGATCCGGAAGGCCGCAAGCACGAGCTGCTGGTGCCCAAGGAAAAGAACATCCTGGTGCACGAAGGCCAGGTGGTGAACCGCGGCGAACTCGTGGTCGACGGCCCGGCCGATCCGCAGGACATCCTGCGTCTGCTGGGCATCGAGGAACTGGCGCGCTACATCGTCGATGAAGTGCAGGACGTCTACCGTCTGCAGGGCGTGAAGATCAACGACAAGCACATCGAGGTGATCGTTCGCCAGATGCTGCGCCGCGTGCAGATCGTCAACCCGGGCGATTCGTCCTACATCGCCGGCGAGCAGGTCGAGCGTTCGGAGCTGCTGGACACCAACGACCGCCTGCGCGGCGAGGGCAAGATGATCGCCACGCACGCCGACGTGCTGCTGGGCATCACGAAGGCCTCGCTGTCGACGGACTCGTTCATCTCCGCGGCGTCGTTCCAGGAAACGACCCGCGTGCTGACCGAAGCCGCGATCATGGGCAAGCGCGACGAACTGCGTGGCCTGAAGGAGAACGTGATCGTCGGTCGTCTGATCCCGGCCGGTACCGGCATGGCCTTCCACCAGGCGCGCCGCGCCAAGGAAGAGATGGACGACGCCGAGCGCCGCTCCATCGCCATGCAGGAAGCCGAGGAAATGGCGGCGGTGCAATTGTCCGCGCTCGACGCGGCCAGCGATGCCGGCACTGGCGAGTAATCGAAGCGACCCGGGTCGAGCCGTCCGCGGCTCGACCACCCGAAGGCTGCCGTCCCGCAAGGGCGGCAGCCTTTTTCATTGCCCGCATCGTGGCGCGGGCGCCCAGCGTCCGCGCGCGCGGCTCATCCAGCGTTCAGCTTCAGCCAGGCGGCTGGCGAGAGGATGGGCAGTCCAAGCCGGGCGGCGCGCTTGGCCACCTTCAGCACGGCGCGATCACGCGAGATCAGCCAAGTCGGTGCCGTCGCGGCGAGTGCCAGGCCGAGATCAATGAATTTCTGGTCGTCGGTGTCGCTGCATCGGGGGCGCGCGATGCTCAAGGAGGGTTCCTCGACGAACCGGCAATGTTGCGTGAAGGCCGTCTCCACGCGCTGGAGGTCCGGTGAATAGCGGGCCGCGACGCCCCGCCCGATCACGTGCAGCAGCTCCGCCTTCATCGCCGCCGTGGCGACCCAATGTAAGTGCCGGCTCTCCACTGCAGCGATGAGCGGCAACAGGGTGGACTCATCGAACACCAGCCAGTCCATGACGACCTGCGTGTCCAGGATGACCAGTCGGCCCGGGGCGGCCGTGTTGTCCGGAAGCGGCGGAAGGGTGATGGAGACAGCGTCGGTCATAGGGTCCGGCAGCATAGCGCCTTGTGCGATTTCACTGAACTCGCCTACAATCGCCGGCTCTCCAGCATGTCTTGATGCGTCCGGGGTCCAGGTTTCGAACCGGATCCGGGGTTGATCCGAGCGTGGTGCCGCAAGGTGCTGCGCTTTTGTCGCTTGTGGAACGCCTCGATCTGACGCGGTGCCACAAGGCCAGGATGCGCTGGGGTTGTGACTTCAAACGGGAACAAGTTACTTATGCCAACCATCAATCAGCTCGTTCGCCACGGTCGTGAGACCGAGGTGACGAAATCCAAGTCGCCGGCCATGCAGTCGTGCCCGCAACGTCGTGGCGTCTGCACCCGCGTGTACACCACCACCCCGAAGAAGCCGAACTCGGCGCTTCGTAAGGTCGCCAAGGTGCGCCTGACCAACGGTTTCGAGGTCATCTCGTACATCGGCGGTGAAGGCCACAACCTGCAGGAACACAGCGTCGTGCTCGTGCGCGGCGGTCGTGTCAAGGACTTGCCGGGTGTGCGTTACCACATCGTCCGCGGTTCGCTGGACCTGCAGGGCGTGAAGGACCGCAAGCAAGCGCGTTCGAAGTACGGCGCCAAGCGTCCGAAGAAGGCTTAATCAGCCCAGGTCTTGGTGGCCGAGAGGTCATCGAATTTTTGCGGCCCGAGTGCAGGTGCACCGGCAGCCGAGTAAGTGGATCCCCCCAGATGTCGGTGGAGATCCGCGGCGGGGCGAGAGCCCTGACCAACTGAAGCATTGAAGGAAGAATCCCATGCCACGTCGTCGCGAAGTACCCAAGCGCGAGATCCTGCCGGACCCGAAGTTCGGTAGCGTTGATCTGTCCAAGTTCATGAACGTCATCATGGAATCGGGCAAGAAGGCCGTCGCAGAGCGCATCATTTACGGCGCCCTGGAGCAAGTCGAGCAGAAGTCCGGCAAGGACCCGCTCGAGGTCTTCATGATCGCGATCAACAACGTGAAGCCCATGGTCGAAGTGAAGTCCCGTCGCGTTGGCGGTGCGAACTACCAAGTTCCCGTGGAAGTTCGCCCCGTCCGCCGTCTGGCCCTCGCCATGCGCTGGCTGAAGGAATCCGCGCGCAAGCGTGGTGAGAAGTCGATGGCTCAACGTCTGGCCAACGAACTGCTGGAGGCCTCCGAAGGCCGTGGTGGCGCGATGAAGAAGCGCGACGAAGTCCACCGCATGGCAGACGCCAACAAGGCGTTCTCGCACTTCCGCTTCTAATCAAGACCTCTCTGGCCGCCTCGGGTTACTACTGACCCGATGGCGGCTCCATGCATTTGGAGTGACACCATGTCCCGCAAGACCCCCATCGAGCGCTACCGCAATATCGGTATCTCGGCGCACATCGATGCCGGTAAGACCACGACGACCGAACGCATCCTGTACTACACCGGTGTGAACCACAAGATCGGTGAAGTGCACGACGGCGCCGCCACGATGGACTGGATGGAGCAGGAGCAAGAGCGCGGCATCACGATCACGTCGGCCGCGACGACCTGCTTCTGGAAGGGCATGGACATGTCCTACCCCGAGCACCGCTTCAACATCATCGACACCCCCGGGCACGTGGACTTCACCATTGAAGTCGAGCGCTCGATGCGTGTCCTGGACGGCGCATGCATGGTCTATTGCGCCGTCGGTGGCGTGCAGCCGCAGTCGGAAACCGTCTGGCGCCAGGCCAACAAGTACAAGGTGCCCCGCCTCGCGTTCGTCAACAAGATGGACCGCACCGGCGCGAACTTCTTCAAGGTCGTCGACCAGATGAAGACCCGCCTGAAGGCCAACCCGGTGCCCGTGGTGATCCCCATCGGCGCGGAAGAGAACTTCAAGGGCGTGGTGGACCTCTTCAAGATGAAGGCCATCATCTGGGACGAAGCTTCCCAGGGCATGAAGTTCACCTTCGAAGACATCCCGGCCGACCTGGTCGAGGTGGCTCAGGAATGGCGCGAGAAGATGGTCGAGGCCGCGGCCGAAGCCACCGAAGAGCTGATGAACAAGTACCTCGAGACGGGCGACCTGACCGAGGAAGAGATCAAGGTGGCGATCCGCAAGCGCACGATCGCGACCGAGATCCAGCCGATGCTGTGCGGCACCGCCTTCAAGAACAAGGGTGTGCAGCGCATGCTGGACGCCGTCATCGACTTCCTGCCCTCGCCGCTGGACATCCCGCCGGTCGCTGGCACCGATGAAGACGACCAGCCGGTTACGCGTCAGCGTACCGACGAAGAGAAGTTCTCGGCGCTGGCCTTCAAGCTGATGACCGACCCGTATGTGGGTCAGCTGACCTTCGTGCGGGTGTATTCGGGCGTGCTGCAGTCGGGCGCGACCGTCTACAACCCGGTGCGCGGCAAGAAGGAGCGCATCGGCCGGATCCTGCAGATGCACGCCAACCAGCGTGAGGAAATCAAGGAAATTCTGGCGGGCGACATCGCGGCCTGCGTGGGCCTGAAGGACGTCACCACGGGCGAAACCCTGTGCGATCCGGACAGCATCATCACGCTCGAGCGCATGGTGTTCCCGGAGCCGGTGATCTCGCAGGCCGTCGAGCCCAAGACCAAGGCCGACCAGGAAAAGATGGGTATCGCGCTGGGCCGTCTGGCTGCCGAAGACCCGTCCTTCCGCCTGCGCACCGACGAAGAGTCCGGCCAGACCATCATTTCCGGCATGGGCGAGCTGCACCTGGAAATCATCGTCGACCGCATGAAGCGTGAATTCGGCGTGGAAGCGAACGTCGGCAAGCCGCAGGTGGCCTACCGCGAAACGATCCGCAAGTCGGTCACCGACGTCGAAGGCAAGTTCGTGCGTCAGTCGGGCGGCAAGGGCCAGTACGGTCACGTCGTGTTCTCGGTCGAGCCGCAGGAAGCCGGCAAAGGCTTCGAATTCGTCGACGCCATCAAGGGCGGCGTGGTTCCTCGCGAGTTCATTCCCGCGGTGGAAAAGGGCGTCATCGACAGCCTGCCGAACGGCGTGCTGGCGGGCTACCCGGTCGTGGACGTGAAGGTCACGCTGACCTTCGGTTCGTACCACGACGTGGACTCGAACGAAAACGCGTTCAAGATGGCCGCCTCGATGGGCTTCAAGGAAGCCTGCCGTCGCGCCAGCCCGGTCATCCTCGAGCCGATGATGGCCGTGGAAGTCGAAACGCCGGAAGACTATGCTGGTACGGTGATGGGCGACCTGTCCAGCCGTCGCGGCATGGTGCAGGGCATGGACGACATGGTCGGCGGTGGCAAGATCATCAAGGCGGAAGTGCCGCTGTCCGAGATGTTCGGCTACTCGACCTCGCTGCGTTCGGCCACGCAAGGCCGCGCGACGTACACGATGGAGTTCAAGCACTACAGCGAAGCTCCGAAGAACGTCGCCGACGCGATCGTCACCGCTCGCGCGAAGTGATGAACCGAGCCGGTGCTCTCGAGCGCCGGCTCATCTGTTTCTCGATCATCGATTCGTCTTCGCAGCAAGTCCCCTCGGTTGCCGGTCGCCGGGGAATCAGGATGCTGCGGAAACGCTAAACCAACAGACCGGGCGAATGCTCTTTTTGGAGAATTGAAATGGCAAAGGGTAAGTTTGAACGTACCAAGCCGCACGTGAACGTGGGCACGATTGGTCACGTTGACCACGGCAAGACGACGCTGACGGCCGCGATCGCGACCGTGCTGGCGGCCAAGTTCGGCGGCGAAGCCAAGGCCTACGACCAGATCGACGCGGCGCCGGAAGAAAAGGCCCGCGGCATCACGATCAACACCGCGCACGTCGAGTACGAGACGGCCAACCGCCACTACGCGCACGTTGACTGCCCGGGCCACGCCGACTATGTGAAGAACATGATCACGGGCGCGGCGCAGATGGACGGCGCGATCCTGGTGTGCTCGGCCGCTGACGGCCCGATGCCCCAGACCCGCGAGCACATCCTGCTGGCTCGTCAGGTTGGCGTGAAGTACATCATCGTCTTCCTGAACAAGTGCGACATGGTGGACGACGCCGAGCTGCTGGAGCTGGTGGAAATGGAAGTCCGCGAGCTGCTGAGCAAGTACGACTTCCCGGGCGACGACACCCCGATCATCAAGGGTTCGGCCAAGCTGGCGCTGGAAGGCGACAAGGGCGACCTGGGCGAGCAGGCGATCATGCGCCTGGCCGACGCGCTGGACAGCTACATCCCCACGCCTGAGCGCGCGGTGGACGGTGCGTTCCTGCTGCCGGTGGAAGACGTGTTCTCGATCTCGGGTCGTGGCACGGTGGTGACCGGTCGCGTCGAGCGCGGCATCATCAAGGTCGGCGAGGAAATCGAGATCGTGGGCATCCGCGATCTGCAGAAGACCACCGTCACCGGCGTGGAAATGTTCCGCAAGCTGCTGGACCAGGGCCAGGCGGGCGACAACGTGGGCATCCTGCTGCGCGGCACCAAGCGCGAGGACGTCGAGCGCGGCCAAGTGCTGGCCAAGCCGGGCACGATCAAGCCGCACACGCACTTCACTGCTGAGATCTACGTGCTGAGCAAGGAAGAAGGCGGCCGTCACACCCCGTTCTTCAACAACTACCGTCCCCAGTTCTACTTCCGCACGACGGACGTGACTGGTGCCGTGGAGCTGCCGAAGGACAAGGAAATGGTCATGCCGGGCGACAACGTCAGCATCACCGTGAAGCTGATCGCCCCGATCGCCATGGAAGAAGGTCTGCGCTTCGCCATCCGTGAAGGCGGTCGTACCGTCGGCTCGGGCGTCGTGGC
>NZ_JBQEOF010000034.1:0-36047 GCF_052044995.1 Roseateles sp. 22389 | reverse complement strand
GCGTTCAGCGCCAGGATGTTGGTCTGGAACGCGATGCCGTCGATGACGCCGATGATGTCGTTGATCTTCTTGGAGCTGGCGTTGATCTCGTCCATCGTCGAGACCACCTGGCCCACCACCTCGCCACCGCGCGCTGCCGCGCTCGACGCGCTCGAGGCCAGCTGGTTGGCCGTCTGCGCCGCGTCGGCGGTCTGGCGCACCGTCGCGGTCAGTTCCTCCATCGACGAGGCCGCCTGCTGCAGGTTGGACGCGGTCTCCTCGGTGCGCTGCGACAGGTCCTGCGAGCCGATCGCGATCTCGCTGGAGGCGGTGGTGATCGAGTTGCTGGCCGAGCGCACGTCCAGCAGGATGCGCTGGATCTTCTCGGCGAACAGGTTGAAGGACGACGCGATGCGGCCGACCTCGTCCCGGCCGCCCGCGGGCAGGCGCTGGGTCAGGTCGCCGTCGCCGGCGCTGATGTCGTCCAGCGCGGCGCGCACGCGGTCCACGCCGCGCAGCATCGCGCTGATCGTGCCGGTCATCGCCAGCGCGGCGATCGCCATCATGACCAGCGCCGTGATCATCGCGGTGCGCAGCAGCGCGCCCAGCGAGGCCAGCGCCTCGTCCTTCTTCGCCGCGACGAACAGCTGCCAGTCGGTGTCCGCGATCGGGGTGCCGCTGATCAGGAAGTCGTCCCCGCCGACCCGCGCCTCGGCCCAGCCGGCCTGCGGGTCCAGCGCGGTCGCCAGCGCCTGCGGCGTCAGCTGCTCGGAGATCGCCGTGGCCGCCTTCAGCGCCAACTGGGCGTCCGGGTGCGCGACGATCTTCCCGTCCTTGGACATCAGGAAGGCGAAACCGCCGGGTGTCGGCTTGATCGCCTGGACCGTGGCGACGACGTCGTCCAGGAAGACATCGGTGGCGACCACGGCCTTGGTGCCGCCGCCGCTCTTGTCCGCCGCCGCGAAGGTCACCACCAGGCGGCCCTTGGACGCGTCCATGTAGGGCGCGGTCAGGATCGTTCCCGACGCGGAAGCGGCGCCGGTGTACCAGGGGCGGCCGGTGGGGTCGTAGTCGGCGGGCAGGTTCTGCGGCGTGTTGAAGACGATCTTCTTGTCCGCGAAGCCGACGTAGGCGGCCTCGAGCCGGCCGGACTTGGCCGCCTGCTGCAGCAGCGGCACCGGGTCGGCGGCGCCGACCGCCGGCTGCAGCGAGGCCACGATGTCGCGCTGCGCCCGCACCCATTGCCGGATCGCGTCGCCGCGCGCCGCGGCCAGTTCATCCAGGGCTTGGGAAACCTGCCGGTGGGTGTGGCCGCGCACCGTCACGTAGTTGGCGACGGTGATCGCCAGCAGCGTCAGGGCGACGATGCCCACGCCCAGCGAGATCAGTCGGGTCTTGATCGAGTCGAACATGAACGGGCTCCGTGTCTCGTCGGCGCCGGGCGTGTGCCGCTCTCTGGCGCGTGCCTCCACGATTCGCTCTCTCGGTCTTTTCTCCTGCTCCGGGACCCCTCAGGGCAGGGCGCACGCCCGGCAGGAGAAACGCCCGGACGGTGCCGGGCGTTGCGCGTGATCAGGCCGTGGTCATCGCATCCATCAGGCCCATGTCCGCGCTGGACATCAGGCCCTCGATGTCGATCAGGATCAGCATGCGCTCGGCGACCGCGCCGATGCCCATGATGAAGCTGGTGTTGACGGCGCTGGCGCTCAGCTCGGGCGCCGGGCGGATCACGTCGCGGTTCAGCTCCAGCACGTCCGACACCGAGTCGACCACCGCGCCGACGACGCGGTTCTTGACGTTCAGCACGATGACGACGGTGAAGCTGTTGTACTCGGCGGTGGCGCAGCCCAGCTTCAGGCGCAGGTCCACGATCGGGACGATGACGCCGCGCAGGTTCACCACGCCCTTGATGAACTCGGGCGCGTTGGCAATGCGGGTCGGCTGCTCGTAGGAGCGGATCTCCTGCACCTTCAGGATGTCGATGCCGTACTCCTCCTGACCCAGGCGGAAGGTCAGGTACTCGCCGCTGGCGGGCGCGGCGCTGACGCCTTGCGGGACCAGCGCGCCGGAGTTCGCTTGCATGACTTGCGTGCCGGTTTGTTGAACGATTTCCATGTGTTGACCTCGTGCGGCGGATTAGAAGGTTTCCCAGTCGCCGTCGGCGGCGGTGGTGGCCGGCACAGCCGGCGGCGGAGTGAACGGAGCGGGCGCGGCCTTCGGGGCCACGGGCTTGGGAGCGGCGGGCTTGAGCGCGGCCCGGGCCGGCTTGGCGGCCGTGTTTGCGGCCGTCTTTGCGACGCCATGGGCCGACGACGCCAGCGGCTTCGCGGCAGCCACCGGCTTGGCGGCTGGCGCCGTGGCGGCGCTGAACGACGCGGCCGGCCTGGCGCTGAAGGTCGTCGACGCGGACGTGACGCCCGACGACGACGAAGAAGACGGCGACGAAGAAGACGACGACTTCGCGGTGAACGCGGTCGCCGACAGCGCGCCGGCGCTGCCCGACACGCGGAAGCGGTCGACCACGGCGCCCAGGCGCTCGGCCTGGTCCTTCAGGCTCTCGGCGGCGGCGGCGGACTGCTCCACCAGCGCGGCGTTCTGCTGCGTCATCTGGTCCAGGTTGCTCACGCCCTGGTTGACCTGGCTGATGCCGTCGCTCTGCTCGCTGGACGCGGCGGTGATCTCGCCGATGATGTCCGTCACCCGCTGCACGCTGGAGACGATGTCGCTCATCGTCGAGCCCGCTTCCTGCACCAGGCGCGAGCCGGTCTCCACGCGCTCGACGCTGGCGCCGATCAGGGTCTTGATCTCGCGCGCGGCCTCGGCGCTGCGCTGGGCCAGCGAGCGCACCTCGCCCGCCACCACCGCGAAACCGCGGCCCTGCTCGCCGGCGCGGGCGGCTTCCACCGCCGCGTTCAGCGCCAGGATGTTGGTCTGGAAGGCGATGCCGTCGATCGTGCCGATGATGTCGCTGATGCGCTTGGAGCTGGCGTTGATCTCGTCCATCGTCGAGACCACCTGGCTCACCACCTCGCCGCCCTTGGCCGCCGCGCCCGAGGCGGAGGAAGCCAGCTGGTTGGCGGTGCGCGCCGAATCGGCGGTCTGCTTGACCGTGCCGGTCAGCTGCACCAGCGAGGAGGCGGCCTCCTGCAGGTTGGATGCGGTCTGCTCGGTGCGGCTTGACAGGTCCTGGTTGCCGGTGGCGATCTCCACCGAGGCGGTGCGGATCGAATCGGCCGCGGTGCGCAGCTGCCCGACCATCGCCTGCAGCGCTTCCTGCATGTGGTGCAGCGAGCGCATCAGCTTGGAGGCCTCGTCCACGCCCTCGACCGGCTTCATCTCGCGGGACAGGTCGCCCTCGGCGATGGCCTCGGCGAGCGCCTCGGCCTCGGCCAGCGGCGCGCAGATGGTCTGCATGTTCAGCAGCGTCAGCGGCACCACGACGATCGCGGCGAACACCAGCACCAGGCCGAAGGTCCAGAGCACGCCGCCCTGCGTCTTCTCGATGCCGGCGCGCATGTCCTCGGCCTGGGCCTGCATGCGCTTCTCGACTTCGTCGAGCTGCTTCTCGGCCTGCGCGACCTGCTCCTTGGCGGGACCGAGCAGCCGATCCGCCACCGCGGCGTGGTCATAGGCGCCGGCCTCCAGCTGCGACACCACGTTGGCCGCCTTCTGCGCGTAGGTCTCCAGCGAGGCCTTGATCTGCATCAGCACGGCCTTGTCGTCTTCCGGGCTGAGCGCGGCGACGGCCTCGAGGTGCTCGGCCGCGGCCTTGCGCGACTTGTCCCAGGCCGCGTGGGCCTGCTTCACGACCTCGGGCTTCTCGTAGTTGATGATCATGTCCTTCTCGTAGCGACGGATCTCTCCCATCGCGCCGTGAAGGGCGCCCACGCGCTGGCCGCGGGTCGCGGATTTCTCCAGGAACTCCTGGGTCTGGCCTCGCATCGACTGCATGCCGAACAGGCCGACACTGCCGACCACCATCAGGAGCGCCAGCACGATGCCGATCGCGCCGATCATGCGGGTCCGGATGCTGAATTGACGCATCAACGCGCTGAAATTCATGTCTACCTCTTATGCGTTGCGCATCGGCCGCCCGGCCGATGCCCACGTGACTTCAATGGCGCTCAATGACGTTCAATGGCGCGAGCGGCGCACCAGGCTGCCCACGTCCAGGATCAGCGCGACGCGGCCGTCACCCATGATGGTGGCGCCGGAGACGTCGGTGACCTTGCGGTAGTTCGCCTCCAGGTTCTTGACCACGACCTGCTGCTGGCCGAGCAGCTCGTCCACCAGCAGCGCGACGCGGCCGCCCTCGGCCTCGACCACGACCATGATCGAGCTGACATGCTCGAAGTCGAAGCGCGGCACGTTGAAGACCTGCTCGAGCTCGACGACGGGCATGTACTCGTCGCGGACCTCGACCACGCGGCCGGAGCCGCCGACGGTCTTGATCGTGTCGGCCTGGACCTGGAAGGACTCGACCACCGACGACAGCGGCAGGATGTAGACCTCTTCGCCGACGCCCACGCTCATGCCGTCCATGATGGCCAGCGTCAGCGGCAGCCGCACCGAGACCTTCATGCCGTAGCCCTCGGCGGAGTCGATCTCCACCGTGCCGCCCAGCGAGGTGATGTTCTTCTTCACCACGTCCATGCCGACGCCGCGGCCGGAGACGTCGGTGACCTGGTCCGCGGTCGAGAAGCCCGGCGCGAAGATCAGGCCCCAGACTTCCTGGTCGGTCATGGAGTCGGGCGCGTCGATGCCTTTCTCGCGAGCCTTCCTGATCAGCTTCTCGCGGTTCAGGCCGCGGCCGTCGTCGCGGACCTCGATGACGATGGAGCCGCCCTGGTGGGAGGCGACCAGCGTGATCGTGCCCTGCTCGGGCTTGCCCTTGGCCAGGCGATCGGCCGGCGATTCGATGCCGTGGTCGCAGCTGTTGCGCACCAGGTGGGTCAGCGGGTCGGTGATCTTCTCGACCAGGCCCTTGTCCAGTTCGGTGGCTTCGCCCTGCGTGACCAGCTCGACCTTCTTGCCCAGCTTGGCCGCCAGGTCGCGCAGCATGCGCGGGAAGCGGTTGAACACCACCGACATCGGGATCATGCGGATCGACATGACCGATTCCTGGAGGTCGCGGGTGTTGCGCTCCAGGTCGGCCAGGCCGGAGGCCAGTTGCTGGTACAGGCCCGGATCCAGGTTGCGGCTGTTCTGCGCCAGCATGGCCTGGGTGATGACGAGCTCGCCCACCAGGTTGATCAGCTGGTCGACCTTCTCGACCGACACGCGCAGCGTGGACTGGTCCGGGCTGGCGCCGCCGCCGGCGCGCGGGGCGACGTCGGTGCGGGCCGGGGCCGCCGGCTTGGCGGCCGGGACCGGCACGCTGGCCTTGGCGGCCTCGGCCGCCTTCGCCTCGGCGGCGGTGGCCTCGGGCACGCCCGGGGCGTCGTCGAAGAAGCCGTAGCCGGGGTCCTCGTCCTTCTTGGTCTCCACCGGCGCGCCGGGCGCGCCTTCATGGAAGCCGAAGCCCTCGGTCAGCGGCATCAGCTTGACCTGCTCGCGCGAGACGTGGAAGGTGAACAGGTCCAGCAGGTCGTTGTCGGTGCTGCTGGTCAGGACCTTGAACCGGCGCATGCCGTCGGCCGGGATGCCGCCGTCCAGCGGCTCGATGGTGCCCAGGTCGGTGATTTCCTTGAACAGCTCGACCAGGTTGTCCGCCTGCGCCGTGTTGCTCAGCGGGCCGACCAGCAGCTCGAGCTGGCGCACGGTGGACTTCAGCGGGGCGGGGGCCGCGGCCGCGGGCGCCGGGGCGGGCGCGGCGGCCGGGGCCGGCGCGGCCGTGGGGACGCGGGTGCCGTCCAGCGTGCCGCCGTCCACCAGCGTGCGGATGCTGCTGAGCAGGGCCGAGGTGTCCACCGCGTCGGCGCCCGAGCCCTGGTGACGGGCCAACTGCGCCTTGAGCGCGTCGCCCGACTGCAGCAGCACGTCCACCATCGGCGAGGTCGGGGCCAGTTCATGACGACGCAGCTTGTCCAGCAGCGTCTCCATCTGGTGCGTCAGCTCGGCCACGTCGTTGAAGCCGAACGTCGCCGCGCCGCCCTTGATCGAGTGGGCGCAGCGGAAGATGGCATTCATCTGCTCATCGTCCGGGTTCTCGATGTCCAGGTTGAGCAGCAGCTGCTCCATGTTGTCGAGGTTCTCGCCGGCCTCTTCGAAGAAGACCTGGTAGAACTGGCTCAGGTCGATGCCTGCGCCGAGGTTTGCGCCTTCGGAGGTCATATCTCCCATGAATCTCTCCAGCTCGCCTTCAGCGGATCACCTTGCCGATCACCTCGATCAGCTTGGCCGGGTCGAAAGGCTTGACCAGCCAGCCCGTGGCGCCGGCGGCGCGGCCGGCCTGCTTCATCTGGTCGCTGGACTCGGTGGTCAGGATCAGGATCGGCGTGGTCTTGAACTTGGGGTTGTCGCGCAGCTTCTTGGTGAGGCTGATCCCGTCCATCCGGGGCATGTTCTGGTCGGTCAGCACCAGGTCGAAATCGCGTTGCGACGACTTCTCCCAGGCGTCCTGCCCGTCCACCGCCTCCACGACGTTGAAACCCGCATTCTTGAGGGTGAACGAGACCATCTGGCGCATGGAGGCCGAATCGTCTACGGCGAGGATCGAGGGCATTTTTGGTTCTCCGGATGACAAGCGGTTTTCGGGTGGACCTGAAGATTCTTGAGGGCCTTGACGGCGGTCTGCCGACAGCGGCCGGTGTTTTCGTGACCTAACGGACGGAACGACGGAACATCGTCAGAACAACTCGATCGATCCCGCGTCCATCTCGTCCTGCGTGACGGGATTGGGACGCAGCGGGGCGGTCTCGACGACGGCCGTGCCGTCCTCGTCCTCCCCGAAGGTGTCGCGGGCCAACTGGTCCGAGCAATTGCGCAGCCGCTGGCTCGTGTGCGCGATCAGCTGCGTGGACATGTCCTGGAACTGCAGCGCCGTGATCGCACCGGCCAGATGCAGCATCAACTGCTGCAGCGCGTCCTGGTCCCGGGCCTCGGGCAGGCGCTCGCGCATCTGGTCGACCAGGCCCGACGCGCCGAAGAAATGCGTCGACAGGGCTTCGCAGGCATCGTCCAGCAGACGCTGCAGGCGCTCCAGGTCGTTGTTGACCGTCATCAAGTGGTCCTGCAGCTCGGCAGCGGCCAGCAGCGGCATCAGTCCGCTGCCTTCCGGCTCGACCGACGTCTCATCGATATGCATCTTGGCTCCACATAGGGCGTCCTGGTGCGTCGTCATGTCTGCCCAACTCAAACATGCGCCCGGACTTGTCGGCTGGCAAGAATCTTCGGCTTTTGCCACGCATCTGTCGACGGGACTAACCGTGCAAAGTAGTCCCATTAGCTTGGATCGACTGGACGCTGACAAATCTCGATAAGGGTAAACCCAAGACTCTACGGTTTCCAGATCAATAAAACCCAGGGGTCTCCTGCGCAGATGAGGGATGCGCGACAAACTTGGCATACTCGCGCCCATGCCGACTCTCCCCCTGGCCGAGCGCTGTCTGCGCCTGCTGCATATCGAGGATTCCGACCTGGATCACCAACTGATCCTGGCCCAACTGCAACGGGCCGGATTGCGTTTCGAAATCACGCGGCTGGACACGCTGCCCGATATCGAGGTCGCGCTCGACCGGACCTGGGATGCGGTGATTTCCGACTACAACCTGCCGGGGTTTTCGGGGCTCGTCGTGCTGGACATGATCAAGCAGCGGCAACTGGTGCTCCCGTTCGTGCTGGTGTCCGGCGAGATCGGCGAGGACACGGCGGTTGCGGCGATGCGCACCGGCGCCTCGGACTACCTGCTCAAGAACAATCTGGCGCGGCTGGCGCCGGCGCTGCTGCATGCGATCGAGTCCTGCGAGGCCCAGCTCGCCCGTCAGGAGGCCGACCGCGAACTGCTCAAGTCCAAGCAGCAGCTGCACGAGCTGGCGGGGCACCTGCAGACCAGCGTCGAGATGGAGCGGGCCGCGATCGCGCGCGAAATCCACGACGACGTCGGGGGCTCGCTGACGGCGCTCAAGTTCGACCTGGCGTGGATCGCGCGCCACAGCAAGGACGAGGACGTGCAGCAGCGGGTGCAGTCGGCGCTGGAGACGGTCACCAGCGCCATCGAATCGAGCCAGCGGATCATGCACAACCTGCGTCCGGCGATCCTGGAACAAGGATTGCTGGCAGCGGTGCAGTGGCTGGCGGCGCGCTTCGAGCGCCGCACCGGCATTGCGACCTCGGTGCGGCACGTGGGCGACCATTTCCAACTGCCGGCTGGCGTGCCGTTGGTGGCTTACCGCTGCGCGCAGGAGGCCTTGACCAACGTGTCCAAGCATGCCGGCGCGACCCGGGTCGAGGTGGAGTTGAGCATGGAGGGCGGCGTGCTGACGCTGGAGATCAAGGACAACGGCCACGGCATCGCGCCGGGCGACCTGAGCAAGGCCCGCAGCTTCGGCATCCGCGGCCTGCGCGAGCGCGCCGCGACGGTGGGCGGCTGGGTCGACCTGAGCAGCGGTCTGCATGGCACGGCGCTGATCCTGTCGGTGCCGCTGCGCGGCGTCATCGGCGACTTCGAGTTCGACGAGGACGGCGAGCCGCTCTCGGTCGGAGCCGGCCATGACCCCTCCTCGTGGGGCGCCCTATGATCAAAGTCATCCTCTGCGACGACCACGCGCTGATCCGCCGCGGCATCCGCGACACGCTCTCCGACGCGCCCGACATCGAGGTCGTCGGCGAGGCCGGGGACTACGGCGAGCTGCGCAGCCTGATGCGCAGCCTGCCGGTCGACAAGCAGTGCGACGTGCTGGTGCTGGACATCAACATGCCGGGCCGCAGCGGCCTGGACGTCCTGCACGTGCTCAAGGACGAGGGCACGACGACGCGGGTGCTGATCGTGTCGATGTATCCCGAGGACCAGTACGCGATCCGCGCGCTGCGCGCCGGAGCCTTCGGCTACGTGAACAAGGGCGGCGACCCGCAGCTGCTGGTGCAGGCGGTGCGCACCGTGGCGCAGGGCCGCAAGTACGTGACGCCGGAGATCGCGCAGATGCTGGTCGAGAGCCTGACGGCGCCGGCGCCGGAGCAGGCCCACCAGAAGCTGTCGGACCGCGAGCTGCAGACGCTGGTGATGATTGCCTCCGGCAAGCGCCTGTCCGACATCGCCGAGGAGCTGATGCTCAGCCCCAAGACCGTCAGCGTGTATCGCGCCCGTGTCCTGGAGAAGCTGGCGCTGTCCAACAATTCCGAGTTGACCGTCTACGCCATCCGCAACGGACTGGTCGAAAGCTGAGCAGCCCCCGCACTGCTCGCTGTTCCAAAGGGGGAAGTCAGCGAGCCCAAAAGGGGGGCAGGCAGCGAGTGAGAGTGGGGCCGGAATGGGGCTTGGGGGTCCAGGAGGGATCCCCCATGCCCCGTGGAGAGCCCGCGCTTGGCGATCCGAAGTCCTAACCCACGCGCGCCCGTCGAAACCGCCCCCTCCCGTTCGTCGTCTTCAGGGGACATTCGCGCCTGCCAGCCGCCATTCATCGCAAGCGAGTCTTGACGAGGCGGGGGCGCCTCGGAGAATGCGCCCCGGATTGAACACAGGGGGCCGTCATCGATACCGCATTGTTGAAAGAGCTGCGCATCCAGGGCGATGAGCGCGAGGACCATGGCGGCGGGCCGCCGCGGTGGGTCTGGATCCTGGGGGTGGTGCTGATGGTGCTGGTGCTGCTGGGCGCGGGCGGCTGGTGGTGGTGGACGCAGTCCCAGGTGCCGGAGGTGCAGACCGCGAACGCGCAGGCGCGCGGCGGCGCGGGCGGCAACGCGGTGCTCCAGGCTACCGGCTATGTGACCGCGCGGCGCGCGGCCACGGTCTCGACGCAGATCACCGGCACCTTGACCGAGGTGCTGTTCGAGGAGGGTGACAAGGTCCGCAAGGGCCAGGTGCTGGCCAGGCTCGAGGACCATGCGCTGCGGGCGGCGCTGGACATGGCGCGGGCGAACGTCAAGAGCGCCCAGGCCAACATCGAGGCGACGCGGGCGCAGCTGGTGCAGGCGCAGTCCGACCTCCGGCGCCAGGACGAGCTGGCCCTGAGCGGCATGACGACCCGGCAGCTGGCCGAGCAGGCCCGCACGGCGGTGACCGCGACCGCGGCGCAGCTGGAGGCGCGGCGCCGCGAGGCCGACGCCGCCTCGGCGCAGGCGGCGCAGGCGCAGGTCAACTTCGACTACACGGTGGTCAAGGCGCCGTTCTCCGGCGTCATCACCGCCAAGGCGGCGCAGGTCGGCGAGATCGTCTCGCCGCTGTCCGCCGGCGGCGGCTTCACCCGCACCGGTGTCGGCACCATCGTCGACATGGACTCGCTGGAAGTGGACGTCGACGTCAACGAGGCCTACATCGGCCAGGTCAAGTCCGACATGCCGGCCGAGGCGGTGCTGGACGCCTATCCCGACTGGCGCATCCCGGCACATGTGATCGCGGTGGTGCCGTCGGCCGACCGCGGCAAGGCGACCGTCAAGGTGCGGGTGGCGCTGGAGCAGAAGGACCAGCGCGTCGTGCCCGACATGGGCGTGCGGGTGTCCTTCCTCGCCGGCAAGGCGCAGGCGCAGGCCGCGCCGCCGCCGGGCGTGCTGGTGCCGCGGTCCGCGGTCGTCACGCGCGACGGCGCGGACGTGGTGTTCGTCGTCGTCGGCCAGAAGGCCGCGGCGCGCAAGGTCAAGCAGGGAACGCCGGTGGGCGATCAGGCGGTGGTGCTCGAGGGCCTGAAGGCCGGCGAGCCCCTCGTGCTGAGTCCGCCGGAGCAGTTGCGGGATGGCGGCGCGATCAAGCTGACCGCCGCCAAGTGAACGAAGTGCATGAACCGTTGAAGCGAGGAGTCACCGTGAGCAACCTGATCGAGATCCGTGACCTGTCCAAGGTCTACACCCGCGGCAAGCAGAAGGTGGAGGTGCTGCACCACATCGACCTGGACGTCGCCCAGGGCGAGTTCCTGGCCTTGATGGGCCCGTCGGGCTCCGGCAAGACGACGCTGCTGAACCTGATCGGCGGGCTGGACCAGCCCAGCGGCGGCAGCATCGCCATCGGGGGCGAACGCATCGACCAGCTCAGTGCCGCGAAGCTGTCCAAGTGGCGCGCGGCCAAGGTCGGCTTCGTGTTCCAGTTCTACAACCTGATGCCGACGCTCTCGGCGCAGCGCAACGTCGAGCTGCCGCTGCTGCTGACCAAGCTGTCGGCCGCGGAGCGCAAGAAGCGCGCCGCGATCGCGCTGGCGCTGGTGGGCCTGTCGGACCGCGCCAGCCACAAGCCGACCGAGCTCTCGGGCGGCCAGCAGCAGCGCGTGTCGATCGCCCGGGCGATCGTGTCCGACCCGACGCTGCTGGTCTGCGACGAACCGACCGGTGACCTGGACCGCCAGTCCGCCGAGGACGTGCTGGCGCTGCTGCAGGCGCTCAACCGCGACCACGGCAAGACCATCGTGATGGTCACCCACGACCCGAAGGCCGCCGAGCGCGCGCGCCAGACGCTGCACCTGGACAAGGGCACGCTGGTCGAGCAGGTCGCCCACGTGGTGGCCTGAGGCCGCGGCGGCACGGCAACGACAAGGGGTCGTCATGAAATACCTTCATCTCATCTGGGCGGCGCTGTTCCGGCGCAAGCTGCGGACGGTGCTGACGCTGGTGTCCATCATCACCGCGTTCCTGCTGTTCGGGCTGCTGGACGCGGTCCGCACCTCGTTCGACCAGGCCGGCCAGTCGGCCAATGGCGCATCGCGGCTGCAGACCGGCTCGCGGCTGTCCTTCATCCAGACGCTGCCGATGGCGCTGACCCAGCGCATCCAGGCGGTGGACGGCGTCAAGATGGTGACCTACGCGAACTGGTTCGGCGGCGCCTACCAGGACCCGCACAACCAGGTCTTCAGTTTCGCGGTGGCGCAGAACTACCTGGACGCGTATCCGGAGATGGTCGTCACCGACCAGGCGAAGCAGGCCTTCGCCTCGACCCGCATCGGCGCGCTGGTCGGCGAGGGCCTGGCCAGGCGCTTCAACTGGAAGGTCGGGGACAAGATCCCGCTGCAGTCGACGATTTTCCCGGACCGCAGCGGCAGCAAGAACTGGCAGTTCGAGATCGTCGGCCTGATCCACGCGGCGGACAAGAAATCCGGCGGCTGGTACGACCAGATGTTCCTGCTGAACTGGAAGTACTTCGACGACACGACGCCCTACAACCAGGGCGCCGTCGGCTGGTACGTGACGCGCGTGAACGACGCCAACCAGGCGGACCGCGTGGCCAAGGCGATCGATGCGATCTCGGCCAACTCGGACCATGAGACGCGCACGCAGACCGAGCAGGCGGCGATGGCCTCGTGGATGAAGCAGGTCGCCGACATCGGGCTGATCGTCAGCTCCATCATGGGCGCGGTGTTCTTCACGCTGCTGCTGCTGTCGGGCAACACGATGATGCAGGCGGTGCGCGAGCGCACCAGCGAGATCGCGGTGCTCAAGACGATCGGCTTCTCGGGGCACAGCGTGCTGGCGATGGTGCTGGCGGAGTCCATCCTGCTGCTGGTCATCGGCGGCGTGATCGGACTGGGCCTGGCCAGCGTGCTGGGTCCGATCATCAGCGCGGGCAGCGGCGGGTCCCTGAACCTGCCGGCGGCCGGCTTGAACAGCTGGGCCATGGGTGTGGGCTTCATGGTGCTGTTCGGGGTGATCGTCGGCGCGCTGCCGGCGCTCAACGCGATGCGGCTGAACATCACCGACGCGCTGGCGGGGAGGGCCTGAACATGAAATTCCTGAAGAACCTGGGACTGGTGCTGCTGCTGGCGCTGGTGCTGGCCGCGTGGGTGATGCTGCCGTGGTTCGGTGCCCTGGCGCTGGCCGTGCTGCTGGCGCTGTGGATGCTGCTGACGCGGCGGGGGGCGCAGGCGCGGTCGGTGACCAGCGTCGGCGTCAGCACGCTGCCGCAGCGGCTGGGCTCGTCGGCGGTGATCGTCGTGGGCATCGCCGGCGTCGTCGGCGTGCTGGTGGCGCTGCTGGCGATGGCCGAGGGGTATGCCGAGACCTTGCGCAAGTCCGGCAGCGAGGACACGGCGATCGTGCTGCGCGGCGCGTCGGCGGCCGAGGTGGCGTCGGTGATGTCGCGCGAGGACATCACGCAGATCGCGCAGGCGCCGGGCGTGGCCAAGAGCGCCAAGGGCGAGCCGCTGGTGTCGGCCGAGACGGTGGTCGCGGCCAACCTGCCGGTCAAGGGCACGACCACCGACGAGGAAGGCAGCGTGCAGATGCGCGGCGTGGGCGATGAAGCCTTCGCGGTGCGGCCGCAGGTCAAGATCATCAGCGGGCGCAAGTTCCAGCCCGGGCTCAAGGAGTTGATCGTCGGCCAGGGCGCGGCGCGGCAGTTCGAGGGCCTGGAGCCCGGCAAGCAACTGCGGCTGGGCAGCCAGATGTGGACGGTGACCGGCGTGTTCGCGTCGGGCGACTCGATGGAATCGGAGCTGTGGGCCGACGCGCCGGTGGTGGCCGAGACCTATCGCCGCGGCGCGAGCCGCAATTCGGTGACGGTGAAGCTGACCGATGCGGCGGCGTTCAAGGACTTCAAGGCCGCGCTGGAGGCCAATCCGCAGCTCAAGGTGGACGCCACGACGACGCTGGCCTTCTTCGCCAAGCAGTCGGAGCAGATGACCAAGATCCTGCGGATCATCGGCATCGTGGTGGGCAGCATCATGGCGGTGGGGGCGGTGTTCGGCGCGCTGAACACCATGTTCGCGGCGGTCGCCACACGCGCCCGGGAGATCGCCACGCTGCGCGCGATCGGCTTCCCCGGCCTGCCGGTGGTGGTGGCGGTGATGCTGGAGACCATGCTGCTGGCGGCGCTGGGCGGATTGATCGGCGGTGGCATCGCCTACCTGCTGTTCAACGGCCACGCGGCGTCGACGATGGCGGCCGGGTCGGTGGGCAAGCTGAGCTTCGAGCTGCGGGTGTCGGGGCAACTGCTGTGGGAAGGCCTCAAGTGGGCCCTGGCCATCGGCTTCATCGGCGGCCTGTTCCCGGCAGTGCGGGCGGCCAGCGTGCCGGTGACGACGGCGCTGCGGGAGCTGTGATCAGTCGCGCCTCCCGTCGGAGGCGCTCAGGCGAGGACCGACTCGCCCGGGAAACGGTCCGGTCCTCCGACAGACGGCGACTGGGCCGATGAGAGCGGTCATCCTGGGTGTCAGGCCGCGGAGGAAAGCCTTCTCTTCCTTGCTGCAAAGGTGGTCGGCCTCGGTGAAGCCATAGACGCTGAAGAGCAGGATGCCGTAGGAGTCGAACTCGGGACAAACACGCACCGTGATGTCCCGACCGGGATAACTCTTCAGCAGATGCTTGTGCAACTTGTCGAGGTCATTCGCTCGTACTTCATGGTGAAAACGTCCGAAGTTCTGGATGGTCCGCTCGTAGCGCGTCGAGCCGAACAGGGCGTCCGACTCTTCTCCGTGGCAGTGGGCAACCGGGGGGCGCCGCGGCACGCGGCGTTGGAAGGCGATGGCTTCGATCTTCTTGATCTCCGCCGGGGTCATGGGTCGCATGGTTCTCTCCATCAACAGGTGAACGATCCCGCGTCGCGTTGGGCGTTGCGGGGCTGTTGACATTGTTCAGACCTGACCCCGCATCAGCCATGACTCGAACTGGTTGGCGCGGAGGGAGAAAACGGCAAGAGCTGGGGCACCCAGCCGGGGGAGCGAGAGGGGCAGTCCGATGTCAGCGCACGGATGCGCTGGCGTCAGTTGAACGCCGCCAGCATCCGCTCCAGCGCGACCATGAAGGGCTGATGCATCAGCGGCAGCGTCGCCACCAGCCCCACCAAGCCGATGCTGACCGTCAGCGGGAAGCCCACCGAGAACACGTTCAACTGCGGCGCCACCCGCGAGATGATGCCCAGCACCAGGTTCACGAACATCAGCATCGTGATCAGCGGCAGCGCGATCCACAGACCCATGCGGAAGATCTCCGCGCCCCACACCTGCGGCTGCGCCACGCGCAGGAAGCGGAAGGGCTCCTCGCCGACCGGGAAGGCCTGGAAGCTCTCCACCAGCGAGTTGATCAGCATCAGGTGTCCGTTGATCGCGACGAACAGGAAGGCGACCATCGAGCCCAGGAAGCGCGACGAGGACGTGCCCTGCGAGCCGGTCGACGGATCGAAGAAGCCGGCGAAGTTCAAGCCCATCTGCAGACCGATCAGTTCGCCGGCGAATTCCAGCGCGGCGAACACCACCCGCACCGCGAAGCCCATCGCCAGGCCGATCAGCAACTGTTGCGCGACCGCCGTCAGCAGCTGCGGCAGGGAGTCCAGCGGGATCACCGGCATGGCCGGCAGCGACGGCTGCGCCGCCACCGCGATGAACAGCGCCAGGCCGATGCGCACCCGCGTCGGCACCTGGCGCTGGCTGAACACCGGCATGCCGGCGAACAGCGCCAGCGTGCGGATGAACGGCCACAGGATCGGATTGATCCAGGCCAGCAGCTGCGCTTCGCTGAAGGAGATCATCGGAGCGGCCGGAGGAACGGCGGGCAGGGCGGCGGGCTCAGCCCAGCGCCTGCGGAATGCTCTGCAGCGTGCGCTGGATGTATTCGACCAGGGTCGTGATCATCCAGGGCCCGGCGATCGCCAGCACCAGGACGGCGGCGACGATCTTGGGCACGAAGGACAGCGTCGATTCGTTGATCTGCGTCGCCGCCTGGAACACCGACACCAGCACCCCGACCGCCAGCACCGTCAGCAGGATGGGCGCCGCCACCATCAGCAGCACGTACAGGCCCTGCTGGCCGATCGTGAAGACCTGTTGAGCATCCATGGACTTCTCCTTGCGGACCGCGCCGCTACTGCGCGAACGAGGCCGCCAGCGATCCCAGCAGCAGGTTCCAGCCGTCCGCCAGCACGAACAGCATCAGCTTGAAGGGCAGCGACACCAGCACCGGCGACAGCATCATCATGCCCAGGCTCATCAGCACGCTGGAGACGATCATGTCGATCACCAGGAAGGGGATGAAGATCAGGAACGCGATCTGGAAGGCCGATTTCAGCTCGCTGGTCACGAAGGCCGGCACCAGCACGCGGAAGGGCACGTTCTCGGGCGCGACGTTGGGCTCGAGCTTGGCGAGCCGGGCGAACAGCGCGACGTCGGACTGGCGCGTCTGCTTCAGCATGAAGGACCGCATCGGCACCTGCGCGCGGTCCAGCGCCACGTCGAAGCCGATCTGGCCGCTCTGGTAGGGCTGCCAGGCCTCGGCGTAGACGCGGTCCAGCGTCGGGCTCATCACGAAGAAGGTGAGGAACAGCGACAGGCCCACGATCACCTGGTTGGGCGGCGCGGCCTGCGTGCCCAGCGCCTGGCGCAGCAGCGACAGCACGATCACGATCCGGGTGAAGCCGGTCATCATCAGCAGCACCGCCGGCAGGAAGCCCAGCGCGGTGAAGAACAGCAGCGTCTGGATCGGCACCGAGTAGCTGTTGCCGCCAGCGCCCTGGCCGATGATCAGCGGCACGCTGGCCGGCGCGCCGCCGCCCTGCTGGGCCCAGGCGGCGGCGCCCAGGCCGCCGAGCGCGGCGAGCACCGCCAGCGCGCGCAGCGGGCGCCGCGGCGGGGAAGGGAGGTTGGGGACCGTCATTCGCCGTGCCCGATCAGGTCGAGGTGGGAGAGCCGGGGCCATCGGCGTGCCTGCCGCCGAGGTTGCGCTTGAGCAGCGAGGAGAAGGAGGGCTGCGCGGCCTGCAGCGCCGCGCCGGCATCGGCCTGTGGCGGCATCACGTGCAGGGTGCGGATCTGCTGGCCGGTGATGCCCAGCACCAGCCACTGGCGGTCCTCGTCCTGGCCCACCTCGACGATCACGATGCGCTGGCTCGGCGCGATCACGAGCTGCGCGACGGTGCGCAACTGCCCGCCCAGCGCCGCGCCCCCCAGCGGCGTGCGTTTCAGCAGCCACAGCACGACGGGGATCAAGGCCAGGATGGCCAGGAACCAAAGGAGTGGGACGAGGCTGTTGTTCATGGCCGGCGACTATAGCCGCCGAAGGGTCTCAGGCCTTGCTGAGGCGGCGCATGCGTTCGGAGGGGGTCACGATGTCGGTCAAGCGGATGCCGAACTTGTCGTTCACCACCACCACCTCGCCTTGCGCGATCAGGTAGCCGTTGACCAGCACGTCCATCGGCTCGCCGGCCAGCGCGTCCAGCTCGACCACCGAGCCCTGCGCCAGCTGCAGGATGTTCTTGATCGGGATGCGCGTGCGGCCCAGCTCAACCGTCAGCTGGACCGGGATGTCCAGGATCATGTTGATGTCGCTGCCCGGCAGGTTGCCCGGCGTCGGCGCGAAGTTGGTGAAGGCCGCCGGCGCGACCTGCTCGGCCACCGGTTGCACCTCGGCCGCGACCTCGCTGCCGCCGCCTCCGCCAGCTTCCGCCAGCGCCGCCGCCCATTCGGCGGCCATCGCGTCCTGTTCGTCCATCGGGGTGTTGTCAGCCATTGCGGGCTCCCAGCCAGCCGGCATCCGGGCCGGTCAGCATCTTTTCAATCTTGATCGAATACTTGCCGTTCGAAGTGCCGTAATGGCAGTCGAACACCGGCACGCCGTCCACCTTGGCCTGAATGATCTGCTCCAGGTCCAGCTCGATGAAGTCGCCCGGCTTGAAGGCCAGCAGCTGTTCCACCGTCGCGGGCGCCTTGGCCAGCTCCGCCACCAGCTCGACCTCGGCCGACTGGATCTGGTGCTTGAGCAGGTTGACCCAGCGACGGTCGGGTTCGCTTGAGTCGCCCTGCGTGGTGCTGTACAGCACGTCGCGGATCGGCTCCAGCGTCGAGTACGGAATGCAGAAATACACCGTGCCGCTGGTCTCGCCGATCTCCAGCGTGAACGAGGTCGAGACGACGATCTCGCTGGGCGTGGCGATGTTGGCGAACTGCGGCTGCATCTCCGAGCGCTGGTACTCGAGCTCCAGCGGATAGATGCCTTTCCAGGCCTTGAGGTACTCCTGGATGATCACTTCGACCAGGCGCAGGATGACCCGCTGCTCGGTGGCGGAGAAATCGCGGCCCTCGATGCGGGTGTGGAACTTGCCGATGCCGCCGAACAGCGAGTCGATCACCGCGAACACCAGCGTCGGGTCGCAGACGATCAGCCCGCTGCCGCGCAGCGGCTTGACCGACACGATGTTGAAGTTGGTCGGCACCACGATCTCGCGCAGGAAGGCGCTGTACTTCTGCACCTTGATGCCGCCGATGGCGACTTCCGGGCTCTTGCGGATGAAGTTGAACAGCCCGATGCGGATGTTGCGCGCGAAACGCTCGTTGATGATCTCCATCGTGGGCATGCGCCCACGGACGATCCGTTCCTGGCTGGCGAGGTTGTACTCGCGGATGCCGCCGGTCTGGACCTCCTCGGCCTCGAGCTTCTGGCTCTCGCCGGTGATGCCCTGGAGCAGGGCATCGACTTCGTCTTGCGACAGGATTTGCTGATTCATCGCCTGATCCCTTCGGGAGGTCCGCTCACTGCACGATGAAGGTGGAGAAGAGCACCTGCGTCACCGGGCTCTCGACCGGGCGCTTCTTTTTCTTCTTTTTCTTCGGCGCGGCGTCTTCGTCCTCTTCCTCGTCGTCGAGCTCGATGCCCATCGGACGCACCGACTCGCGGCGGATCTCGCGGGCCAGCTTCTCCTTGCCTTCGCCGCTGAGCAGCTCGGCCGAGGTCTTGTGCGACAGCACGATCAGCACGTTGTTGCGGATCGCCGGCATGTAGGCCTTGAGCTGGTCGGCGAACTTGGGATCGGCCACCTCCAGCGTGATGCCGATCTGCGCGAAGCGGTCGACTTCCTTGTCGGCCAGGTTCACGGTGAACGGATCCAGCGGGACGAAGGTCGGCGGCGTGCCGGGCTTGGCGTGGGCGGTGGCCGCAGGCTTTTCCTCGGCGGCGCCTTCCTCGTCCTCGGCATGGGACTTCTTCTTCATCATCAGCAACGCGGCGACGCCCACCAGCACCACCACCAGGACGATGGCGATGATGATGATCAGCTTCTTCTTGCCGCCGCCCTTGACGGCGGCGTCGTTGCCTGCGGCGGCTGTGGCCATGGGCGCTCCGATGATGAAAAAAATGGATCCGGCGGGGAACCGGACCTGACGATCCGGCAATGGCTCCCATTGTGGAGCGCCGCCCCCGCGCTCAACGCGCGAAAAGGCGGCGGATTCCGGTCAGACTCGCGGACCGTCAGGCGTACAGGTCGACCAGCCCGCGCGGCGCGGTGCGCCGTTCGCCACGGCCGGTGGCCGCGACGGCCCCGTCGTCGTCACCGCGGCCGCCGCGGCGACCATTGCCGTTCGACGCGCCGTCCGGGCGGCCGTCACCGCGATTCTGTCCGCCTTGGGAGGAGGTCTGGGCGAACACCCCGCCACCGCTCAGGGTCAGCCCCTGGGCCTGCAGGGCGGCCGCCAGGTCGGGCAGGGTGCGTTCCAGGACTTCCCGGGTGGCCGCCTGCTGCGCATGGAAATTCACCTGCGCCTGCTGGCCGTCCAGCTGGATGTTGATCGACACCGGGCCCATCTCGACCGGGTTCAGCTGGAGCTGGGCCTCATGGATGCCGTCCTGGATCAGCAGGCTGACGCTGGCCGAGAGTTCGGGCGCGAAGTCGGGGCTGTCCATCGGCTGGCTCAGCGGCACGCTGGGCGCCTGGGCCGGCGCGGCGCTGTCGGCCCCGGCGGTGCCGGCAGCCGGAGCGGCCTGCTGCGCCGCGGCAAGCAGCGCCTCGAAGCTCGGCGTCGGGCCCTTGGCGGCGCCGTCGGCCATGGTGATCTCATGCGCGCCGCCGGCGGCAGCCTGCAGGGTGTCGGTCCGGGTCGACGCGTCCGCGCCGTCCGCGGCGCCCGGCTGGCCGGCCGCGGCCTGGCTCAGCTCGCGCTGGAGCTGCTGGCGCTCGCGCATCGCGTCGCCGGTGGTGAGCGGCTTGCCGTGGGCGTGGGCGCCGCCCGGCAGGGCCTCGCTGCCGGCTTCGTCGCCGGAGGCGCCGCCGCGTGCCGGCTTGGGCTCGGCCGGGGCTTCGCCGCGCAGCATCGCCAGGATCTGCTCGGCGGAGGTGGCGCCGCTGTCCTTGGCTTCCTTGGTGGCCTTGCGGTCCTGGCCTTCGGCGTCCTGGCCGGCCACGCGCTCCGAGCCTGCGGTGTCGGAGGCGGCGGTTGCCGTGGCGTCCGGCGCATCACTGGCATCGGCCGCATCGCTCTGATCCGCGGCGTCCGCCGGGTTGGCACGGTTCGCCGCGCTCGCACGGGCCGGCGCCTTCGCGTCCTCGGCCTTGTTGACGCTTTGGCGGGCCGCGGCATTGCGGGCGGTCAGCTTGTTCTCTTCCTTCGCGGCGGTGTTCTCCGGCGACCGGGCGGGCGGGGTGGCCGGCCGGGGCGCGGGCGCCGATTCCTGGCGCTGGGCCTGCTGGCGGGCGTCGAGCTGCTGGGCTTCCAGCTGGCGGGCCTGCTGCTGCGACTGGGCCTGCTGGGTCGCCAGCTGCTGCGATTGCAACTGCGCCATCGTCGAGCGGGCCGACTGCGCCGATTGCTGCTGCAGCTGCTGGTTGCTCTGGTTCAGCAGGCGCGAGAAGTCGGCCGAGCCGCCATCCTTGCGGCCGGCGGGGGCGGACGGCATCGCGCCGAGGCCGCCCGGCAACGCGGGGGTGTTCTGGATCTGCGTCATGACGGGAAAAAAGGGTTCCGGCGACCGGATCGCGCTCAGGCGACCAGGCGCGACATCGGGTTGCCGCCGCGCGAGGCCGCGCGGGCGGCCTGCTCGTCGGTGGCGCGTTGTTCCTGGCGCATCTGAGTGCGCAGCGTCTCGGCGCGACGGCGCTCGATCAGCTTGCGGACCGAGGCGACACGCAGTTCGCGCTCGCGCAGCAGGTCGCGGGCGGCGCTCAGGCGCTGGTCGGCGTAGTCGGCGATGCCGCTCTGCTGGCCGATCGCCTGGTCCAGCCGTTGGCCGAAGTTCTGGTAGCAGCCCAGCAGCTGGACCGTGGTCCGCTGCGCGAATTCCTGCGACCAGCGGCTGCGGTAGTCCGTGCGGTATTGCGCCAGTTGGTCATGCTGGTTGCGGGCGGCGTTGGCACGCGCCTGCGCCTCCTGCAGATGACGCAACGCTTCATCGCGCTCGGCCTCCGCGCGTTCGAGGAGAACGGTCAGGGCCTGCAAGTTGGAACTACTCATGTCGATGACCTCGCTTCACGGATGTCGGCAGCTATCACGCAAAGTTGAGTGTGGCGGTCAACTGGTTGAGGCAATCGTTCAAAGAAGCGGGGGAATGCATGTCTTGTTGGAGCAATCGGTCCATGTCGCCATGCAGGCGCACCGCCAGGTCGAGTTCGGGATCGTGCCCCGGCTGGTAGGCGCCGAGCTGGATCAAGTCGCGCGCCTTGTTGTATTTCGCGAGCAATTGCCGGAATCGGCGCGCCAGTTCGACGTGCCGCTTGTCGGCGACGCTGGTCATGACGCGCGAGATCGAGCGCTCGACGTCGATCGCGGGGTAGTGCCCGCTCTCGGCCAGTTCGCGGCTCAGCACGATGTGGCCGTCCAGGATGCCTCGGGCCGCGTCGGCGATCGGGTCCTGCTGGTCGTCGCCCTCCGACAGCACCGTGTAGAACGCGGTGATCGATCCCTCGCCCGCCAGGCCGTTGCCGCTGCGTTCGACGAGTTGCGGTAATTTGGCGAAACAAGACGGCGGATAGCCCTTGGTTGCCGGCGGTTCGCCGATGGCGAGCGCGATTTCCCGCTGCGCCATCGCATAACGGGTCAGCGAGTCCATCAGCAGCAGCACATGCTGGCCGCGATCGCGGAAATGCTCGGCCACCGCGGTCGCGTAGGTCGCGCCCTGCATGCGCAGCAGCGGCGGCGCATCGGCCGGCGCGGCGACGACCACGCTGCGGCGCAGGCCTTCCTCGCCCAGGATGTCCTCGATGAATTCCTTCACTTCGCGGCCGCGCTCGCCGATCAGGCCGACGACGATGACGTCCGCCTGCGTGTAGCGGGCCATCATGCCCAGCAGCACCGACTTGCCGACGCCGGTGCCGGCGAACAGGCCCAGGCGCTGGCCGCGGCCGACGGTCAGCAGCGAGTTGATCGCGCGCACGCCGGTGTCCAGCGGGCGGCGGACCGGGTCGCGGTCCATCGCGTTGATGGGGCGGCGCACCATCGGTTCGTCGCGGACGTCCACCAGCGGGCCGCCGCGGTCCAGCGGATGGCCCTGCGGGTCGACGACGCGCCCCAGCAGGCCGTCGCCCATGGGCAGGTGCAGGCCGCGGTCCTCGTCGCGGCGCCAGGGATGGCGCTCCTCGCCGAGCACCGGCCCGTGCAGCGCGGCGGGTCGCGGCAGCACCATCGCGCCGCTGGCCAGGCCCTGGATCTCATCGGTGGGCATCAGGTAGGCGCGGTCGCCGGAGAAACCGACCACCTCGGCCGTGACCGGGCGCTGGCCGCGGCGCGGCGCGGCGGCGGTGGAGGGCATGTGGATCTCGCACACCGAGCCCACCGGCACCTTCACGCCGGTGGCCTCCAGCACCAGGCCGGCCACGCGCACCAGCTTGCCCTGCGGCTCCAGCGCCGGCGCGTTGCCGGCGAAGGCCTGCAGGTCGTCGAAGTACTGGGCCCAGCGGTCGGTGCGACTGCTCATGGTTCGCGGTCCCCGCTGTTCTGGTAGCCGTGCGGCAGGCCGCCGTACTGGCTGGGGGTCGGATCGTTGCGGAAGTCCAGGCGCGCTTCCTGGGCCACCTCGGCGGCGCTGCGGCGGTCCTCCCAGACGGAGGCCTGGCCCAGCGCGCCGACGGCGGACTGCCAGCGCGCCGGCAGCGAGGCGTCGACGCTGCAGATGTCGGCGTCGACCTTGACGCCGCCCCGGGCGATGGACGGGTCGGGAATGACCTGCGCCTCGCGGGCGCGCAGCTCCTGGCCGGCGCCGTCCAGCACCAGCGGCAGGTCGTCCGGATGCACGCGCACGCGGACGTGGCGGGCGTTGATCAGCAGCGCCTCGACGGCGTCGTGCGCCACCCTGGAGACCAGCTCCGGCGCGGTCGACAGCTCGTTGCGCACGACCTGGCGGGCGAGCTCGACGGCGGTGCGGGCCAGCGCCTCGGCCATGCCCTGCTCGATCGCGCTCAGGTCCTGGTCGAAGCTGGCGACCAACTGCCCGACCTGCGCGCTGATCTGCTTGGCGAAGCTCTGCTTGAACGCGTCCAGCGCCGCCATGCCGTCGCGGTAGCCGTCCTGGTAGCCGGCCTGGCGGGCCTGCTGCATCAGTTCGTCGATGCTCGGACCGGGGGGCGGCGGCGGGGGCGGGGGCTCGACCGGCGCGGGCGCGCTGACGGAGGGCTTGCGCGGCGGCGCGGCGCCGTCCAGCGTGCCCGGGTTCCAGGCGGCGAAGCCGGACAGTTCCTCGCGCGGAATGATGCGGCTGTAGGTGTTGCCACGCGGCGCGTCGCCCTCGGGGCGGGGCGGCGGCGGGACCTGGCGGGGCGGGCGGGTGACCATCGGTTCGGGTGTCGGTCGCTATCGAGGGCGTCGAGGGGGCGTCGGGTTTACAGGAACTGGTCGTCGCCGCCGCCGGCCAGCACGATCTGGCCTTCGTCGACGAGGCGGCGCACCACCTTGAGGATTTCCTTCTGCTCGGCCTCGACCTCGGACAGGCGCACCGGGCCGCGCGATTCCAGGTCCTCGCGCAGCGTCTCGGCGGCGCGGGTGGACATGTTGCGGAAGATCTTCTCGCGCAGCTCCGGGCCGGCGCCCTTGAGCGCGACGATGAGCGACTCGGACTGCACTTCCTTGAGCACCGCCTGGATGCCGCGGTCGTCGATCTTCTCCACGTCCTCGAAGGTGAACATGTTGTCCATGATCTTCTGGGCGAGGTCGGAGTCGGCTTCGCGGATGTAGTCCAGCACCGAGGCCTCGACGCTGGTGCCCATCATGTTGATGATCTCGGCCGCGGTCTTGACGCCGCCCAGGTTGGACTTCTTCATGCGTTCGCCGCCGGCCAGGATCTGGCCCATGACCTCGTTGAGGTCCTTGAGCGCCATCGGCTGGATGCCGTCCAGCGTGGCGATGCGGATCAGCACCTCGTTGCGCTGGCGCTCGGTGAAGACGCGCAGCACCGAGCTGCTCTGGTCGAAGTCCAGGTGCGACAGGATGGCCGCGACGATCTGCGGGTGTTCATTGCGCAGCAGTTCGGCGACCGAGCCCGGGTCCATCCACTTCAGCGACTCGATCGAGGACACGTCCGAGCCCTGCAGGATGCGGTCCAGCAGCAGGTTGGCCTTGTCATCGCCCAGCGCCTTGCGCAGGACGGAACGCACGTACTCGTCGGTGTCGCTGACCAGGGTGCTCTGCGACTCGGCGACGAGGTCGAACTTGTCCAGCACCTTCTCGACGCGGTCGCGCGGCACGACCTTCATCTTGGCGATGGTCTCGCCCAGCTTCTGCACTTCCTTCGGCGACAGGTGCTTGAAGACCTCGGAGGCCTCTTCCTCGCCGAGGGACATGAGCAGGATGGCCGCGTCTTCGACGCCTTTGTCGTCCATGGTGATGTCTCGCTATCGATCCTGAGGCAGGGTTCCCGGCAGCGCCGCTCAGCGGCGGCCGCCGGCCGGGGAGGTTTCCAGCTCTTCGCCGTTGACCCAGGCGCGCATGATGTTGGCCACCGCGACCGGGTTCTCCTTGGCCAGCAGGCGGGCCCGCTCCAGCTTGTCGTTGGAGATCGGCGCCTCCAGGGCCGGCAGGCCACCGGGACCGCCCAGCGCCAGTTGCTCGTTCTCGACCACGCTGAGGCCGTTGTTCCCGGCAGTGTCGTCCTTCTGTTCGGCCGGCGGCGGGAAAGCCGCCTTGAGAGCAGGGCGAACCAGCCCGAACACGGCGATCAGCGCGATCAGTACCAGGGCGGCCGGCACGGTGGCATCGCGGGCGATGTCACGCAGCCAGGGCTGCTGCCACAGCGGCACGTCGGCGGGCTCGACCTTGTCGGACACGAACGGGGTGCTGATCACCTTGACCGAATCCCCGCGCTCCTGCGAGAAGCCCAGCGCCTCCTTGACCAGCGAATCCAGCTTCTGGATCTCGGTCTCGGACAGCGGCTGGCTGGAGGTCTTGCCATTCTTGTCGGTGACCGTCTTCTGGTTGACGACGACCGCCGCGTTCAGCCGGCGGACCTGGCCGATCGCGTTGCGGGTGACGCGCACGGTGCGGTCCAGCTCGAACTGCGTGTCGTTGTTGCGGCGCATGTTCTGCGTGCCGCCGGATTGACCGGCCGGCTGCAGCGGCTGAGCCTGGCCGTTGATCGGCGCGGCCGCCTGCGGGGGCACCTGGTTGGTGGTGGCGCCCGGCACGCCGGTGGGCACGCCGGCGGTGCCGCCGGACTGCTCTTCCGAGGTCAGGCGGCGCACCGCGCTCTGGGTGTTGGGGCCCTGGTTGGGACGGTATTCCTCGGCGGTGGACTCGACCTGGTTGAAGTCGACGTCGGCGGTGACCGTCGAGCGCAGGTTGTCGCGGCCGACCACCGGCTCCAGCAGCTCGGCGATCCGCTTGTTCAGGTTGGCTTCGACCTGCTGCTTGTACTGCAGCTGCTGGCTGTCCAGGCCGGTGGCGTTGCCGTCGGGGTTCTGGGAGAGCAGGGCGCCGGTGCTGTCGAGCACGCTGACGGCCTTGGGATTGAGTTCGGGCACCGACGAGGACACCAGGTGGACGATGCCGGCGATCTGGGCGCGGTCCAGGGTGCGGCCACCGCGCAGCGTCAGCATGACCGAGGCGCTGGGCTTCTGCTGTTCGCGGAAGAAGCCGTTCTGCTGCGGCATGGCCAGGTGGACGCGCGCGTCGGCGACGTCGGCCATCGCGGTGATGGTGCGGGTGAGTTCGCCCTCGAGGGCGCGCTGGAAGTTCAGGCGTTCGTTGAACGCGGTCTGGCCGATGGACTGCTTGTCCATCAGTTCGAAGCCGACGATGCCGCCCTTGGGCAGGCCGGCCGAGGCCAGCTTCATGCGCAGGTCGTAGACCTGGTTGGCGGGGACCATGATGGTGCCGCCCGGCTCGTTGCGGTAGGGCACATTCATCTGCGCGAGCTGCGCGATGACGGCGCCGCCGTCCTTGTCGGACAGGCCGGAGAACAGCGGGCGGAAGTCCGGCTTGGCCGTCATCATCGACATCGCCACGATCACCGCGAGCAGCGCGGCGACGCCGCCGCCCAGCATCAGCTTGCTCTTGGTGGGCATCGCGGCCAGGCGCTGGGGCAGGCCGGCCGGTTTGGCGGTCTGCTGCACCTCGGGGAGTCCGGCGGCGGGGCTGCTCAGGGCGTTGTCCATGGGGGTGTACGGCTCGGGTCGAACGATCGGCGGGGTGCGCCCAGGCGGACGCCTCGGCACAGGTCAGGATTATTTCGATCGGGGCCCTCAAGAATGTTCGGAACAGGCCGAAGAAGCCCCCCCAGTTCGGAGCTATGGCCGGCGGCGGCCTCCGTACGATGCATGCCGTGGACCTGAAACTCAAACCCTTCGACTTCGCCAGCGCGGTGGCCCGTGCCGGATTGACCCCCCAGGGTCAGCCGGTGGCCAAGGCCGCGCCCGGCGGCACCAGCTTCGCGGATGCGATGAGCTCGGCGCTGAAGTCGGTCAGCACGCAGCAGAACGAGGCGTCGCGGCTGCAGCGGGAGGTCCAGCTGGACAACCCGACGGTGAGCCTGGAGGAGACCATGGTCGCCATGCAGAAGGCCCAGATCGGTTTCCAGGCGACGCTGCAGGTGCGCAACCGGCTGGTGTCGGCCTACTCGGAAATCATGAACATGCAGGTCTGAGATCGCCACGACGGCGCGCATCGGCGCCGATCGGGCGTGAAAAAGCCGCCCCAGGGCGGCTCTTGTCATTGGCGGACCGGATCGGCTGTCCGGACCCGCCGGTGCGCCGACGCGGGTCGGCAGTGGGTCGGATCGACCGCTTCAGCTGCTGCGACGCATCAACCGTTCCCGCTTCTGCGCCTGGTCGATGAAGACCTGCAGCGCGCGGGCGGCGGTCGGGGCCAGCGAGACGAAGGCGCAGCCGGCCTGGTGCGGAGCGCCTTGTTCGCCCTGCGTCAGATGCTGGACCCGCAGCAGCGTCGCGAAGCTGACTTCGCGCTCGAGTTCCAAGGTGCCGGTGATCTCCTGGCCCGCCTGCGGCACCGGCACCACGTGGGCCGGCCAGTGCAGCGCGACGCCGCCGGCGCTCACGTTGACCACGCGGATCCGGGGCAGGTCGGCGTCGGCCAGTTTCAGCGCCGGATACAACTGCCCGGCCGAGGCCACCCGGTAGGCCTGGCGCCGCTGGAAGCGGTACAGCCGCAGCGGGACCGGGGCGCGCAGCACCTCGGCGCCGTCCCCGCGGATCGCGACCAGCCCGGAGAGGTCGAACTGCAGCTTGATCCGGTCCAGGTAGGCGGTGGCCACCAGCTCGTCGCTCGCCAGCACCGGCGCCAGCGTGTCGCCGGCCCGCGGCGCTTCCATCGTCAGCATGCCGCGGGGCGTATCGAGGGCGCGCAGCACCGTGTGGATCGCCTCGCCCGCCGGAGTGGACAGCTGCAGGCGCGCCTGCGACTGCAGCAGCTCGCGCAGCCAGTTCATGATCTCGCCGGGCGCGTCCAGCCGGTAATCGGCGTCCGCGGCATCGGCGGGAGGGGCGGGGACTTTCAGGTCGCTCAAGGCCAGCATCCGGCTGCAATCGTTCAGAAAAATTCTCCCGCATCCCCCAAGGCAAACGCCGCGCCGCCCCCATCCGTTCGAGGGGCCGGTCGCGGCGCTGGCGGACGATCCGGGGCCGGTCGCGTGACCGAAGTCTCGAATCGCCGGGGCGGTCGATCGCGGCGAGACCGGCGCAGCGGTCGTCGGAGCGATCGTCGGGCCGGTCAGTGCACCGTCTTGGATTTGCCCTTCATCAGCTGGTCCAGGTCCTCCAGCCAGGGTTCGGCCAGGTGGCGGATCTCGGCGTCGTTGACGAGGATGCGCTGCATGATGCGGGTCTTGAGCTGCGCCTCGTCGGGGCCCAGCTGCTGGCTGCCGGCGGCGTGCTTGAGCTGCGAGATCAGCAGCACGCAGGCGCCTTCGAGCTTGACCACCTCGTCCCAGTTGCCCGAGCGGGCGGCGCTCAGCATGTCGGCGCTGGCTTGCTCGATGGCTTCGTAGTAGCTCAACAGTTGGGTGCTCATGAGGCGGTCCGGAGTGGTCGGGGCGGCGTGGGCGGCGGGGGCTTGGGGCTTGGCGGTGTACTTGGACATGGAACTTCTCAAGTCGTCAGGCTGGAGGGGAGCGGGGCCGGATCAGGCCGCGACGCGTTGTTCGGCAGCGGCCGGGGCGATGCTGGCCCAGGCTTCGCGGATCGGTTGCAGCAGCTTCACGCATTCCTCGACGGCGACGTCGTCGCTGCGCAGGTTGGCGTGGGTGAGCCGCATGCAGATGTAGGCATACAGGTCGCGCAGGTCCATGGCCAGCTCGCCCGACTCCAGATTCAGGGCCGCCTTCAGGCCCTCGTCCAGGATGCGGACCGCGCGGCTCAGGCTGCGGTTCTTGGCGTCGACATTGCCGGTGCGGATCGCGCCGATGGCTTGCGTCATCGAATCGAAGGCGCCGTCCAGCAGCAGAGTCACCAGGCGGTGCGGCGAGGCCGTCATCACGTCCGTTTCCACGCCGACGCGGTTGTACATGCTGCTGGCGCGTTGACCGTGGGAAGCGAAGGGGGAGGAGTTGCCGTACATGATGTGCTGCTGGGGTGTGCTGTAGTGCTTGAATCAGTTTTCGGCCCCCGCTGGCCCAACTTGAGCCTCCCCCGTGTCGAATTTGTCTCGAAATTCTGCGCGCCTGGAGAAAAACAAAAGCCTCCGTGAGGAGGCTTGTCGGCGGTCTTTTCGAAGCGCCGGAGAAGGGCGGTCGCGACGGTCCAGTTCCGAGGGCGATCCGCACCCCGCACCGATCACGCCGCGCCCGCGGCCTCAGCTGCTGCCCAGCATGCTGGTGATCTTGTTGACGTAGCTCTGCATGTCGTTGAGCTTGGCCATCTGCGTGTCCAGCGCCGTGTACTGGGCGCGCACCCGCTTCTCGTAGGCGGCGGCGCGGTCGTTGAGCTCGTCCACGCGCTTGTTGTTGGCGGTCACGCGCGACTGCAGCCCGGTGGTGCGGGTGGTGATGGAGCCGTCGAAGCCGGTGACCTGGTCGGCGAAGGCGCGCCAGCGGGTGGCGATGCCGTTGTTGTTCGGGTTGGCGGTGTCCACGCCCATGAACAGGTTCTTCAGGTCGCTCATGCTGCCCAGCGCGCTGGTCAGCTTGGTGTCGTTGACCTTGATGGTGCCGTCGGCGCCGATGTCCAGGCCCAGGTCCGACAGGCGGCCGAACTTGCCGCCCAGCGTGCTGCCCGCGGCGGTGATGTTGCGCAGCTGGCTCTGCAGGCCCACCGCGGTGCTGTCGCCCTGCAGCGCGCCGGCGGTCTTGTTGGCGTCGTCGTACTTGGTGTCGTTGCGCATCAGCGTCATCAGGCTGTTGTACGACGTGACGAAGTCGTTGATCGCCTTCTTGACGCTGTCCTTGTCCTGGCCGACGGTGACGGTGGACTGCCCGGTCTTGAGCAGGTTGATCGTCAGGCCGTCGACGGCGCCCTCGATGTTGTTGGAGGCGGAGCTGATCGCCAGGCCGTTGATCGTGAGGTTGGCGTTCTTGGCCGCGGTGTTCTGCGTCATCGACGAGATCGAGGCGGTCGGGTCGTAGGCCAGCGCGGACAGGCCGCTGGCGTCGGCGCCGTTGCCGTCGTCATCGGCGGTGGTGATGCGGAAGCCGTTGGCCTCGCCGGTGTCGCGCGAGCGGATCACCAGGCGCGAGCCGGTCGCGTCGGTGACCACCGAGGCCAGCACGCCGGCGCCCGAGGCATTGACCTTGTCGCGGATGTTGGCCAGCGTGTCGGTCGACGAGATGGAGATGCTGACCGGCGTCGCGCCGTCCTTGCTGGTGAAGGTGGAGTTGTTGGTGCCGCTCCACTGGCCCAGTTCGATGGTCATCGAGCCCGAGCCCACCGTCGCGTTGTTGGCGAAGCCCTTGCTCGAGAGCGACTGCGCCGAGGCGAGGTTGGCCACGTCCAGCGCGTAGGAACCGGCGCCAGAGCCGGCGCCGGCGATGACGGTGGCCATCGTCGTGTCGGAGGAGGTGGCGGTCAGCGCGGACCAGGTGGTCGGATTGGCCAGCTTGGCGGCCGCATCGCGCATCGCGCTGAAGGCGCTCTTGATCTTGCCGTACTCGGAGATCTGCGACTTGATGGTGTCGGTGCGCGACTGGAGGTCGGTGATCGGCTGCTTTTCCAGCGACACCAGCTTCGTGACGATGCTTTCGACGTCCAGACCGCTGCCCAGACCCGCGGAGGTGATGCTTGCCATCGTGCGAACTCCCTGTGACCGTGTTCCGGCTCCCTGGCCGGAAGCCCCATGCGCGACAGGGCCTCGCGTGATTGGCGTGAGGCCCTGTCCTGCATATCGGCGTCAGGCGATCCGACTTTAGGACGGAGGCCTGGCGCTTTGATTGCGTTTTTCTATCAACCCTTGAGCAGCGACAGCACTTGCTGCGGCAGCTGGTTGGCCTGCGCGACCATCGCGTTGCCGGCCTGCTGCAGGATCTGCGCCCGGCTCAGGTTGGAGGTCTCGACCGCGAAGTCGGCGTCCATGATCCGGCTGCGGGCGGCGGTCTGGTTCTCATAGGCCACCTGCAGGTTGGAGATCACCGCGTCGAAGCGGTTCTGCGTCGCGCCCAGCGTCGCGCGCTGGCTGTTGACGGTGTCCAGCGCCGTGTCGATGTTGGCCACCACGGTGGCGATCGCCGCGGCGTCCGCGGTGCGGTCGATCACCGCGCGGCCGGCGCCGCTGGTGTCCGAGCCGGAGACCTGGGTGATCGTGGTGTCGGCCGACATGTTGGGCGTCGTGACGGTGATCTCGTCATTGGACGTGGTGTTCGGCCCGACCTGGAAGGTCTGCGGCAGCGACGCGTCCTGGCCCAGGATGTACTTGCCGTTGAAGGTGGTGCCGGCGGTGACCCGCTGGATTTCCTTGGCCAGTTCGCCGAATTCCTTGTCCAGCGAATCCTTGTCGCTGTCCGCGTTGGTCGCGTTGCGGGCCTGGATCGCCAGTTCGCGCATCCGCTGCAGCGAATCGGCCACCTTGCCCAGCGCGCCTTCAGCGGTCTGCGCCAGCGAGATGCCGTCGTTGGCATTGCGCATCGCGACCGACATGCCGCGGGCTTGCGCGTTCATCCGTTCGGCGATGGCCAGGCCGGCCGCGTCGTCCTTGGCGGAGTTCACCCGCAGGCCTGAGGACAGGCGCTGCATCGAGGTCGCCAGCGACGACTGCGACGAGTTCAGATTGCGTTGCGCGTTCAGCGAAGCAATGTTGGTGTTGATGGTCTGTGGCATTGATGCACTCCTGCGGAGATCCTGTCCTGGCTGCGATCCCGGTTAGGTGGGTCGGTTCCCGACCTCGCCTGCCGATCCTCGCTGCGCCATCGCAGTCATTGTTCGGATCTGCCGGTTGGACCGGTGGTCGAGCGGTACTTCATGCTCGATGGATGCCATTGTGCGAAAGCTGCCACCCCGTCGATGGGCCGATTAACGGGCGGAAAACCGTCCATTACGAAGCCAATGAAAGAAGGCCCCGCACCAGTCCCGGGGGATGGTGCGGAGCCTTTGGAAGGCCGGCCGCGAGGACCGGCGCTTGAGGAGTCAACCGGGGAGGGCGCCGGACGGCGCCCGCGTGTGGGGATCAGCTGCGCAGCAGCGACAGCACTTGCTGCGGGAGCTGGTTGGCCTGCGCCACCATCGTGTTGCCGGCCTGCTGCAGGATCTGCGAGCGGCTCAGGTTGGCGGTTTCCGCGGCGAAGTCGGCATCCATGATGCGGCTGCGGGCGGCGGTCTGGTTCTCCACCGAGACCTGCAGGTTGGAGATGATCGCGTCGAAGCGGTTCTGCGAGGCGCCCAGGATCGCGCGCTGGCCGGAGACCGTGGTGATGGCCGCGTCGATGTTGTCGATCACCGTCTTGAGCGAGTCCGGCGTCGAGGCGCTGTCGATCACGCCGCCGGTGACGGCGGTGATCGTCGCGTCGTTGGTCATGTTGTTCGTGACCACGTCCACCGAGTCGTTCGCGCTGGTGTTGGCGCCGATCTGGAAGGTCTGCGTGCCGGCATCGGCGCCCAGGATGGCCTTGCCGTTGAAGGTCGTGCCACCGATGACGCGGCCGATTTCCTGGCCCAGCTGGGCGTATTCCTTGCCGATCGAGTCCAGGTCGGAGGTCGTGTTGGTCGCGTTGCGGGCCTGCACCGCCAGTTCACGCATGCGCTGCAGCGAATCGCCCACCTTGGACAGCGCGCCTTCGGCGGTCTGCGCCAGCGAGATGCCGTCGTTGGCATTGCGCACCGCGACGTTCATGCCGCGCACTTGGGCGTTCATGCGTTCGGCGATCGCCAGGCCGGCGGCGTCGTCCTTGGCGGAGTTGACGCGCAGGCCGGAGGACAGGCGCTGCATCGACACCGACAGCGAGGACTGCGAGGACGACAGGTTGCGCTGGGCGTTGAGCGATTGCAGGTTGGTGTTGATGATCTGAGCCATGATCCATTCCTTTTGAATTCAGAGACCTTCACGGTCTCGGTCGGACGTTTGAAAAACTGTCCGACTGAGCCGGACCACGTGGCCCTTGCTGTTGACTTGCGGACCCGTTGATGCAGTTATCGGGCCGGCAGGGAATGGACTTGAGGCCTTCTTGAAAAGAAAGCGTGTAACCGCCTGTCCCAGGCGTGAAGTCGTGCCATGGCGGGCGAGCGCTTCTCTTTCACCACCCGCGCGGGATGGGGAAAGAGAAGGGGGACCGAAGTCCCCCTCGCGGGCGTCTGGCTGACGAGGATCAGCGCAGCAGGGCCAGCACTTGCTGGGGCGCCTGGTTGGCCTGGGCGATCATCGCGTTGCCGGCCTGCTGCAGGATCTGCGCGCGGCTCAGGTTGGCGGTTTCCGAGGCGAAGTCGGCGTCCATGATCCGGCTGCGGGCCGCGGTCTGGTTCTCGACCGAGATCTGCAGGTTCGACACGATCGCGTCGAAGCGGTTCTGCGAGGCACCCAGCTTCGAACGCTCGCTCGACACCGTCTTGATCGCCGCGTCGATGTTGTCGATCACGGTGGCCAGGTCGGTCGTCGTCGACGCGTTGGTGATCGCGCCGCCGGTCACGCCGGTGATGGTCGTGTCCGTGGTCATGTTGGTCGTCGTGACGTCGACCGAGTCGTTGGCCGTGGTGTTGGCGCCGATCTGGAAGGTCTGCGTGCCCGAATCGCCGGCCAGGATGGCGCGGCCGTTGAAGGTCGTGCCGCCCAGCACGCGCTGGATTTCAGAGCCCAGCTGCGCGTATTCCTGACCGATCGAGTCCAGGTCGGAAGTGGTGTTGGTCGCGTTGCGGGCCTGCACCGCCAGTTCACGCATGCGCTGCAGCGAATCGCCCACCTTGGACAGCGCGCCTTCGGCCGTCTGCGACAGCGAGATGCCGTCGTTGGCGTTGCGCTGGGCCACGTTCATGCCGCGGACTTGCGCGTTCATGCGGTCGGCGATCGCCAGGCCGGCGGCGTCGTCCTTGGCGGAGTTGACACGCAGGCCCGAGGACAGGCGCTGCATGGAGACGGCCAGGGAGCTGGCGCTCGTGCTGGTGTTGCGCTGGGCGTTGAGCGACAGCAGGTTGGTGTTGATGACTTGGGCCATGATTGCTCCTAACAGCTATACGTAAATACCGGCAAAAGCGCCGAACCACACATGAGCGCCTGAGTCCTCCGATCCTCCAGCCCGCCGTGAGGCGAACCGGCCGAGGATCTCGGATGCTCCTGCTGAACCTGCCGGGCCATTTCCCGGATCGGTCCCAGTCCGACGCTAGTCAACCGTTGCCGTCCCACTCCCTCATCGGGTTGCCAAGAACGTCAGGCCTTCTAACCGGACCACGTGCCGCCTGCCTGCTTCGACTCGCCTTTGGACTCCTGGTCCTTGCTGGCTTGTCGCTGCGTTCAGCAGCCCCGTTGTTTTGGTTATCGGCGCCTGCGCCTTAGAACTTGAGGGCAATTTGTCAAGACTTTCGATCCGGAGATAAGCAGGTCTTGCAACGCGTTGTTTGTCGTTTGACCTCGACCCGGACCTGTGCCCGGGTGTCGGTCTGGCGACGGACATGAAGGGGTTAACGGCCGCTGCACGGCGGGATTGAGGGGGAATGGCGGCGCTTTTCGTGCGCTCGATCACGGGGGTGGCGCCCTAAAGTGCCTTCCGGCGCGGCCGACAAGGCGCGGCGCCGCATCCGCCCCCTTCGCCGGGACCGGTCTGGACAACGAGGCCGGACCCGATCGACGAGTTCCAACGACCATGGAGAGATCTATGCCCCTGCAATCGCAAACCGAGGCACGGTCCGCCGTGTCGATGATCGACGCGTCGATCGAGGAACAAGTTCACGGACGCATCCGTCCGGGCTCCAGCGAGGCCCGGCTGCTGCTGGCCCAGGCGCGCAATGCCGCTTATGCGCAGGCCGCGCAGGGCCGCATCGGCGACGGCGTCGCGCTGCTGTGCAACGCGCTGGAAATGGCGCCGATGAGCGTGGAGCTGCTCTCCGACGTCGGCGCGCTGCTGCTGGCCGCCGGCCAGTTGCGCGAAGCGGCGCTGTATGCGCATCGCGCCGTCGAGCTCTCGCCGCAGCATGCGCCGTCGCTCTACACGCTGGGCTTCGCGCTGTCCGGCCTGGGCGAGGTCAAGGCCGCCATCGAGGTGTTGTCCATCCTCAATGAAGGTCAGGCGCTGGACATGCTGCGCCGCGATTCCCCGGAACTGATGGCGATCGTCGACTCCGAACTGCTGCGCCTGCAGGCCGCCTGAGGCGCCCGCACTTTCCGCCCGCGGGGCAGCCTGACAGGCTGTCTCCGCCAGAAACCGCCGCCGAGCCCGTGTCCACGGGGCCTCGCGCGGCGGTTTCCATTTGCGGGCCTGTCAGCGTGTAGGAATCTGTCTGACACGGCGGTCGGCGGGCTTCGTAGCTCATCTATGCCAGCAACCTGATGTCGCGAAAAAGGGGGTTTCTTCAGAATTCATTCCATCGCAGCAACGCAACCGCCCAGGAGCCCCCAGATGAACAGCGACCAGATCCTTGCCGAGATCCGCGAAGCCAACCTGTCCTACCTGATGCTGGCCCAGAGCCTCATCCGCGCCGACCGCGAGCAGGCCCTGTACCGCCTGGGCATCTCCGAAGAGACCGCCACGCTGCTGAACACCCTCAGCCCGGCGCAGATGATGAAGATGGCCTCCGGCAACACGCTGCTGTGCCGCTTCCGCATGGACGACGACCTGGTGTGGGGCCTGCTGACCTCGCACGGCAAGCCGGCCGCCAACGACAGCGTCTCCCGCCTGCACGCCTCCATCCTGATGGCCGGCCGCCACCAGGAAGCCGCCTGATCCCAGGATCCAGGCAACGCGATTGCCGCCCGAGACCATCCGAGACCACCGGAGCCACCCCATGCGCACCAAGTCCATCCTGACCGAAGCCAAGCAGATCGAACGCGCGGTGACGCTGATCAAGCTGGGCGCGCGCCTGCAGGTGCTGGAATCGGAAACCGACCTGAGCTACGAGCGTTTGCTGCGCCTGTACAAGGAAGTCTCGGGCAAGAGCCCCAGCAAGGGCCAGCTGCCGTTCTCGACCGACTGGTTCATGACCTGGCAGCCCAACATCCATGCCAGCCTGTTCCTCAACATCCACGAGTACCTGAACAAGGTCGCGGAGATGGACGAGATCGACGTCGTCATCAAGGCCTACCAGCTGTACCAGGAACAGACCGCGGCGCAGAACCTGGAGCAGCTGCTGTCGGTGACGCGGGCCTGGCGCCTGGTGAAGTTCGTCGACAACGGCATGCTGACGATGACCAAGTGCAGCAAGTGCGGCGGTCATTTCGTCACCCACCCGCATGAGGTCGCCAAGCACTACGTCTGCGGCCTGTGCAACCCGCCGGCGCGCGCCGGCAAGGGCAAGGCGGC
>NZ_JBQEOF010000033.1:0-41915 GCF_052044995.1 Roseateles sp. 22389 | reverse complement strand
CTCGCCCGTTCGCCAGCGCCTCGACGAACCAGGCCGGACGCTTGCCGACACCGCTCCACGTGCGCCCGTCGTCGCTCTGGTACTTCGGCACGCCGCGGCCGCGCTTTGCCACTGTGCTCGAGGAAGTAGCAGAACCCTTCGCCTTGCGCCCAGCGCGCCCGAACAGCTGCTCGGGCGTCAGGTTGTAGTGGGCGATCGCCTCTTGGATGCGCGCCACGACTCCCGACACCTCCTTGGCTCGAAGCGAGTCCGCTTCCTTCTGCAGTTTGTCGATCTGGCTCAAAACATGTTGCAGGGACTTCGGCATGACTCTCTCCTTTTGGATCTATGGTCGTCGCTCGTGGCGACGCGGCGCCATTTAACCAGACCCCAAGGAGGCGTTAGGCCTTCTTCCATGTTCGGTGACAGCGGGGCGGCTCTGACGTTGCGTCAACAGGTCGCAACGCCTGGCCCCCTGCACACCGGGCAGCAGAGGGTCCAGACGACCAACAGCCGCATGGTCGAAGTTGGCCGGGGGATCAGCGACGCATGCCCGCCCGGAGTTCTCCGAGCCAGCGAACGTAGTCGGTGGGCTCGTTCAGGGATGTCACCGTCAGTCCGCTCCCGTCGACCCTGATGGCCATAGCGAGGTCGCCGAGCTGCACGGTTGGCGAGAACGCGTCGAAGCTCGAGACCTTCTTCGCTTCCACCGCACCGTTGACCATTACTGCAACTTCGAAGCTAGCCGAGGCACCGGCCAAGCCCAGGAAGGTCACGGCAACCGCCTGGGTGCGCGGCTTGGTCAGACCAGCATCCGCTGTTTGGCTGATCAAGGGCTCCTGCTGGTAGACCGTCGGCATGCCAACGGCCACCAGCTTGTCATCCAGGCGATCCGAGCAGAGGAACCCTGCGTCGTCGACCAAGGTCAGGAAACCGCTATAGCCGCTGCCCACGCCGACCACGTCATAACGTCGTCCGCTGTTGCTCGTGAAGGTACCGAGCACGGGTAATGGCATCTCGGGCGTGATCTTCACATCCGGTGTCATGGGGCTCGAATCGATGACCTCGATCTGCTTCTTGGCCCGATAGACCTTCTTGCTTTCAGCCAAGCTGGCGTAGAAGACGACCTCGCCGGGAGCCAGAACCTTGCCGATGGACAGGCGCCTGTTGGCGACGTTCAGACTGGTACTGCCGCGCACCAGGGTGCCCATGGCAGTCAACGACTCGGCGCGGCTGGCGCCGCACTTCTTCTGCGCCACGTTGCCTTCGGTGGGGGTGAGCCCGGCCAGAGCCGGAGAGGTCATCGCCAAGCTGGCGAGGATCGAGATGAGTGACCTGGATGCGAGAGACATGGCTTCCCTGAGATTGACGTTGTCGAGCAGCCCCGGGGACCGGGGCTCCACTTGCTCCGTACGGCCGTGAAAACGGCCGCGATGTCACGTCCCGCCAGCGAGCGAGGAACGCTCACTTTGCTGTCAGTTGACACGTGTCTTCAGTTTACGATCCATGAAAACTGCGTCGCGCAATGCGACCCAGCAGGAATCCGGAATTAATCGACGCCATGGCCGTGGAAATCAAGGCCAGACGGATTGAGCTCGGCTACTCGCAGGAAGACTTGGCCGGCCAGTGTGAACTTGACCGGCCCTACATCTCGCTGATCGAAGTCGGTCGCAAGCAGCCCACCATCAGCGTGCTGTTCAAGATTGCGGCCGGCCTGGACTTCACGTTCTCGGAGTTCGCCGAGCGCATCGAGGTGCGCTACAAGCGCTCGCTACGAGCGAAGGCCAAGACCGCCAAACAATGAGGGCGGGCCTTTCGCCGACGAGCTCAGGCAGTTGGCTCGGCCGGGACGGCTCTTCGGAAGGCCGAAACACGAACCTCATGTCACGCACGCTCAACGATGACCGGTCTTGCGGCGGCGAGGGGCAGCTCCGGGTCGGGCCCGGCCAGTCGACACGCGCCGGGACCGGTCGCTCAGTGTCGAATCTCGGTTGCCCCTAGGAGAATGGCTGTTCTCAGATGAGGGGCGGCGATCGCTACCGTCACCGACGGGAGGCTTCAACGTCGATGAAGAGGTCTTGGTAAAGCGCGTGGGCGCGCTTGAAACTTTCATAAGCAGCTTGGAAGTCTGAAGCTGCGTAATGATCTGAGGCGCGCTTGTACTCTGCTTCGGCGTCCTTCCACTTCTTTGGTGGAGACGAACTCACATAGTCGCCGACGATGGTACGCATCGACGTAGCAGAGGCCCGCATCGCCTGGGAGGCGGAATGCCAGTCCAGTGGCTGTGGCTCGGCAAATGGCGGAGCAACTGAACCCGTTGGAGAATCCTTGGGCTTTACCGCGTCGTACGCGAAGTTGCCGAGCACACCGGTGGCGACGGCCATCGAGATGATCCCGATCCAATGGTTGCGGAGAAAACTGTCGGCAGCGCTGACGAAGGCTCGAAGCTTGAGCACCATAGGTCTGATTTCCGGGTCAAGCCGTCAGCGGGCCGCCGACGCGACACTAGTCCCATGGTCGCCAATCTTCCTCAATGAGGCGCAGCGACCCAATCCCTCTTTGGGCTGGGCCGCTTCAAGCGGTGAAGTGCGACGCCCCGGATGGAAGTCAACAAGGCGGCACTCGCCAAGCGGGACCGGCGTCTCACGGGAGGTGACGCATGGGCATGGTCGGCAAACTGTCCGTCTCCAGCGGGATCTCACAGCCGGCGTCGGCCAGCGCACCCCGCGCCGTGCAATGCAGTTGATGTCACGGGGACGGAACTTGGGTCGAACGGACCTGGTGTAGCTGAGCGTGGCCTGTGCAGTGAGCACGGCGGCAGCCTCGTCGAGCACCATGCCGACGCCCGCCTGCGACGCCAGGGCGCAAGCGCTCGTGCAACTGCTGCGCGCGCTCCATCCCCGCGACGCCGAACCAACCCGATTGCCTGAGCTGGCGTAATCGGAGGCGCCGAGCGACTACGCCGGCCCGAGGTAGCGAAAAGTTGCGCGAGGTCCCCGGAGAGTTCAGGTCGCAGACCGGCAGCAGCAGCCGAACCTCGCCGAGCCGCTCTTCCCAGGCCGCGATGTGTGCACCGGGGTTGGCCTCATGGGATGCCGCATCTCAGTTGAAGTATGTGTCGCTGTGAAACATCACACAGTTCAATCAACGCGCGCCAGCGCCACAGCTTATGAAAGGAATCCATGGCGCACACGTTTTGGGGCCTTCCCTCCCCCATGATCCTATGCCAAAATGGGCATAAAACATGAAAGGTACCTTCCGCAAGCCCGTCAAGTGGGTCGGGTCTTCTAAGCGAGACCTCGATGCCATGCCCAACGACATCAAGGACGTTTTTGGTCATGCGATCGACATGGCTCAGGCCGGCTCGAAGCACGAAGATGCCAAGCCGCTAAAGGGTTTTGGCTCGGCAGGTGTGTTGGAAGTCGTCGAGTCGGACGACGGAGGCACCTATCGGGCCGTCTATACGGTGCGACTGGCAGGGTGGGTATATGTTTTGCACTGCTTTCAGAAGAAGTCCACCAAGGGCATCGAAACGCCTAAGCCCGACGTCGACTTGATCAGAACCCGTTTGAAGGCTGCCACGACCGACCACGCCAATTGGCTCGCCACACAAGGAGCAAAGAAATGAGCACCTCTGAAATCACTATTGAGCAAGGAAGCGCCAATGTCTACGAGGACTTGGGGTACGCCGATGCGGCCGAGATGCAACGAAAATCGACCCTAGCCGCCGAAATTGCAAGGTGCATCAAGGCGCGTCACCTGAGCCAAGCCGAGGCAGCCGAGTTGCTGGGTATCGATCAGAGCAAGATCTCTCGCATCACGCGTGGTCTGTTCCGTGGCGTCAGTGAACAGAAGATGCTTGAACTGGTTGCCAAGCTTGGCCACGATGTGCGAATCGTCGTTGGTCCGGTTAAACGGAACAAGGCGCCGGGCAAGATTCAGCTTGAGCTCGCATAACTCGTGGTCCCCGGCAGTTCGTCTGCCGGGGTTTCGCCTGCGACGTCGTCAAGCGGCTTGACGGCGAATCGGGGCCACGTGCTCTCTTGTGCCACACATCTTGTCGAGCGACAGAGGGATGTCGCTCAAAACGCCGCGGCCCTCCTGACAGACGTCAGCGCAATCGCCGGCCCCGCCAGCGGCAGTGCAATACTGGCGGTCCTACTGATCGCCTGCGTTCGCACCTTGCGCTTCGAAACCGCAGCTGCGAGTGGATCGTGAGCACGCCAGCGGCTGCAGGCTGACGGCCAAGAGGCCCGCCAAAGCGAAAAGAGGCGGTGTAGTACGAACGCAGGCTATCAGCACCACATGCAGCGGGTGCTCCGCCAAGCTTTGCACCCAGCCCAGGTCACCAAAGTCGTGCATCGCGGCCGCAGTGGCAAATACCCACGGCATAAGTCGCCCGAGCCTACACCCAGCCCCGCAATGTCGCTGCTTTGCCCCTGATCTTCCATTGCGTCCCGCGCGTCGTTTGTGCTTCTGCATTGGGCCATGCTAAGCCCTGCATTCGGCGAGACACCGGAGGGTATGACACGATTTGAGGCCCATACTGGCATCGGACCGGTGCGGACTGTCTGTTACCTTTCAGTCGGCCGACCAGCGGATGGTCAGTGTCGGTCGCGCTTGGTGCTCGTCAGAGGAGACGTCATACGAGTGCGCGATGGCGTCTGGATGCGTGCACGCTACCGGCCGCAGCTAGGGCTAGAAGCCTAGGAAATTCTTGATCTTGTTTCCGACGCTCTTGACTGCATTGCCGACGTCCTTCGCGACATTCTTGGCGGTCTCAGCAACCGTATTCGCGGCATCCTTTATGCCACCGCCGACGGTGCTGGCTGCCTTCTTAATGCCGTTGCCCACGTCTTTAGCTGCTCCCTCGATAGCTTTTCCGGCCTTCTTCGCGACCTTCTTGACTGCGTTTCCAGCTTCACCGAGGCCTTGGCCGGCGCCTTTGATGATGCTGTTCCAGGTTTCGCTGACCTTGTCTCCGGCTGCGTGCGCGAAGTTGATGATCGCCCGGGCGATCTGCTTGTTGGCTTGTACGAGTCCCGCCCCGAAGCGCATGAGCCCGTCGATATTGATTTCTCCTCTGATACCAAAACCGAGCCCGAGCCCAAGTGCCGCGGCGAACTTGAGCTCGAACCTCAGCTTCCGACGGCCTTGATCGTCCTTGGCAATGCCGAAGCGCGCTTTGCCTTCCGCTCCGAGACCATAGAGGCCTGCAGCATTGCCGCCGACACTGCCGATCCCGGCCGCACCCACACTGCCGTCGATCTCCGTCTTCCCACCAACGAACGCGGCACCTTTGGCTTCCACGCCAACCTCAGGAGACATCTTCCCAGTGAGTGGGTCTGGAAGCATGCGCCAAATGGCCTTGAAGCCGCCTCCGATCTCTCCGCCGGTGAACACTCTGCCTGTTGTACCGATCTCGGGGGAAAGGTCGATGCGAGCTCCAGCGATAGCGGGCTCGAACCGCGCCGGGCGATAGGTGACGCCGGCCTCTCCGAACAAGCCGCCACGGAGCTCTGCCCCTATGGCGACGTTGGTGTTGTAGGGCTTGAACTTCGCCTTGACCCCGGCGCTACCTTCGATTGCTGCAAGACCGTTTGCTCGCACAACCGTCTCACCCGCCCCCGTTTGGAACACGTTGACGATCTCGGCCCGCGCCCCCAGGCCGGCATCCGCCGTGTCTCCGTGCTTGTTGTGTTCCCGGAGGGACCATAGGCCAAGATTGGTCTGTGAGTAGCCCGCACCGCCATTGAGTCGGTCGACGTCTTCCATCCCGGCGTGCCAGGACCGCCGCTCCACCTCTTCAGCTGAGAACGAATCGTCCTTCAGATCGGGGGTGAAGGTGCCGTAGTGAGCTCCGGGGCTGAGGCCGTTGCGCTTGACCGTTGGATCATCGATCCGGTTCTTCAGGAGGCCGGTGCTCCCACCGTCTGTCGGATCCGCTCCAGCGGAGTGAGTCTTCTGCCGCTCCCTCTGCTTGGTGTCGAAGGCGTTCTGGTTCACCCAGTCCGTCACCGGACCGAGGTCGAGATGCCCCTTGTTCTTGCCGTAATACGCTGCGTTGTCGTAAGGCTTGGGATTCGATTTGAACGCGTTGGCCCTATCCTCCGCGGCGAAGTGCTCACCGAGCGTCCTCGGCGGCGCAGCGTCGTCATCCTTGTTGAATCGAGGATCCTTCGGTTTCGCGGCAACTCCGCGATCCAGGCTCCATAGATCGAAGCCTTTGCTCTTCGGTGGCTCCTGCCAGTTGTAGGGATCGCCTGCAACCGAGCTCCCCTCGTACTCGTCGGCATCGTCGAGGAGATGCTTCCCAGCGAGTTCCCGCCTCAGTGCGTTGTTGACCGCGTCGCCGTTGCGCAGCATGTCGCCGATCTTTCCCGGTATGCCGGCGAATGGGTCAGAAGGATCCGGGGGTGACGGCGTGCCAACTGGATAACCATCTGAGCGAGTGAACTGGATAGACATGCATGACTCCCTGCAGTGCCAGCCGGAACATTCGGCGATTGGCGATGCTTGGAAGTCTCATGTTGACGCTGACGCCGGCTTCGCGCGGATGCGAAGAAGCATCGTCGATATGCGAAGTAACGGTAGCTATGACTACCGTCAATCCGAGGCAGCATCCGACTGCCCCGTGACCACGCGGACTCCTAAACTGCGACGGATGAATGTGGCAGCGTCGTCTCCGTGGGGCTCGTCCAATTCACGAGACCCATCCGGCACGGCTTCCGGACCGTCCCTGCAGACAATCGTCAGTCCGGCTGGGCATTCTGACCGGGGGGGACGACGATCGTTTGGACCCCGCTGGCGAATGGAATCCCCGCTTCTCGCATGACGATCTCGATGCGTCTGAGGGCTTCGACCCGCATGTCGAACTGCTCGCCAGGAACGGTCTCGATCTTGCAGCGGAAGATCTTGATGCCAGGATCGATACGATACAACTTCACCTTCATCGACTCGCGCAAAGCCGGCGCGGTCGCCGGGTCCTGCTGCATCGCTTCACCGACCTGCCGGATCATCTGCATGATCAGCTCGCTATCGACATCGATGGGCAGTGGCAGGTCGAACTTCTGAACAATCCAGTCGCGCGAGTTATTTCGAACGGTGCCGAGCGAGCCGTACGGAACGAAGTGCAATGGGCCGTCGTGGTGCCGAAGTGCGACTGACCGCAAGGTGATGCGCTCAACCTTGCCCTTGATCGTTGCGCCGATCTCGATGTATTCGCCGACCCGGAACGCGTCCTCGATCAGATAGAAGACTCCGGCGATGACGTCCCGCACCAGCGCTTGAGCGCCGAAGCCGAACACGACGCCAAAGGCGCCAGCACCAGCGAGCAGCGGGCCAATCTGAATCCCCAGGTCCCACAACGCGGTGAGGATGAACGTGGTCAGAAGCAGGATTCCCAATGCTGTGCGTACGAGCGGCAACAGCGTTCGTAGCCGTGCATGGTGGTCCTGTCCCGTGACGGACGGCTTCAGGGCTGCAAGGCGCCGGTCAATCGAAATGCGCACGGCGACCCAGACGACATTCGTCGCGAGGGAGAGTGTCAATAGACCGGCTGCATCCCGAACGAATGGAGCTGCGGGCGAGTGTCCGGAAAGTACCTGATCAAGCGGAACGCCGAAGCTCGACAAGGCGATACACGCGGCGATCGCCACGGCGCCGTGGCGTGCTACAGATAGACCGATCGTGGCCGTGAGGCTCAGGGTCGAAGCACCGCTGCCCAGCTCGCCTTGGCCCTCGGCGGCCGGGCGGTGCCAGAAGTGGAAGATGGCGCGCAACGACCACTGCGCCATCGCCAGCAGGACGATGTCCGCCACGAAGACGGTCGGCGCAGTTCCAGCGGCGAGCCAGACGCCGTAGATGGCGGTCAACACCGTCGTAAAGATGATGGACCTCGGAAGCTGCAGCGTCTTGTGGCCTGGCGGCCGCGCCGCGCTGCCTGGCCACAGGGGGAAGAGGTACTTGAAGCGCCAGGTCAGGACAAAGGTGATTGTGGCGGCCACCAGTCGATACAGGTCCGCGGCGTGGCCCGCTTCGGCCTTCTCGAGAAGCGGGGCCAGGAGCCAGCTCGAGCCCAAGAGGAACGACATAGCCACAGAACACAGCACCGCGCGGCGCGAAAACTGGGGGGCTAGATTGAGCAGTCTTCCTTGCGGGCGTCCTGGAGCCCATACGGTGTCTGCGATCAACCAGGCGGCTCGAAGCGCGATGACGAGCTGGACGCCATCAGGCAGGACGGCGTCAAAGCCCGGTGGCCACCGGAAGAAGGCCAAGCCCCCGAGAGCCGTGCCGGCAAAGAGAACCTGACCCAGCGCTAGAAGCGCCAGACGATGCCATGCCTGTCTGAACCCCAGCGCTGGCGTTGGCGTTGGAGCCAGCTCGATCGCGCGCAGCGGCGAGGCGGCATAGGTCCAGTACAGCCACTCTACCCCGGCGCTCATCAGGAAGAGGACAAGGCTGTAGGTCAAGGCGACGAGGCCAGCGCCACTGATGAGCGCGTCGCCGGCGTGTTGCCAAACCCGCACAAGTTCCGAAGGACCGGTACTCAGCGCCCCGGCCAACTCGTTGAGTCGGACGCGAACACTCATGTGGAGACGCCGGTCCTGCCGCCGTCGCCAGCAGCTACGAGATCCCGCGCAAGTGATGCATCGGCATGAGCGGGGTGAAGACGGGCCAGCGCGATTCGGGGTCCGCATACGCGGGCCTGGCATGCCAGGCGGCCTCCGTCAGGCGCGTGAACGCGTCGCAAGGTCTGCCGTTCCCATTCTCGCGCCGGTGTCAGTGCCTCCGGAGAATGCCCGACGAAGACCAGGCAAGTACCGCACCGTCCACGCCCCCCACATACCGACGCGTGAGGAATCCCGTTGGTGCGGCTGACATCGAGAAGTGAGAGGCCAAAGCGCGCGCGAACTTCCAGTTCCCCGTCGTACTCGATGGTGGCGCATCCGCTTCGAGCTCTCGACGTGCGCCACAGCAGGATGCACACCGCTGCCAGCGCTAGAGCGGCATAGCCGTACAGGACGGCTAGGCGCACTGGCTCCAGTTTCGAGTCAGCCACGAGGACCTGGTCAACGGCAAGGTGAACGCTGACCCGCCAGCGCTCATCGCTGGCCAGTTTGTCCAAGGCTTCCCGCCCTGCGCTGACAAAGCCCAGCAGCGCGGCGGTAGGAAATGAGAACAGCAGTGGGGAAAGCCACGGCCCCACTCGCGTCCAGATCGGCTTGAGCATTAGCCCGCGATGAAGGCCGATCGCGCCATGGATCCAGACCACCACCACGACAAGAACCTGCTGCAAGGCATGGCCTGGTGTGACCTCCCAGTAGGTGGCGAGCATGAATCCGTAGGCGCGGGAAAAGAGACCGGTGCGCTGGGCAGATCCAACAAAGAACAGGTGATCGAGGAGCAGCGGGACGATAAGCAGTCCCAGGATGACCTGCGCCCAGTCTCCCGCACTTAGATGAAGGGTGCGCCGTCCAGCGATTGCCGCCAAGCCCAAGATGCCATGCAGCACTGCGGCGGCGAGCAGTATGAACGGCCCGACGCCCTGCGTCCATGGACCCATCAGGCAGGGGCGTACCGCTTCGATGGCGTCGATCGAGCGCAATCCCATTGCCAGCGTCGCGAGGTGCATTCCGACGTAGCTGAACAGCACCAGACCCGAGAAATAGCGGGTGCGTAGGCTCAGGCGGGGGAAGGCACTCACCATCCAAGGCCAATGACTCAGGCGCATGACCTCGTTGCTAGCTGGTTGGAATGACACCGTACCGGTCGAGGTCCGATCGGGTGACTGTTGCGAGAGCACGCCTATAGCGTGCGGTGGTCCGATTTTTCGTCTTGGCGGCTTGGATGGGAATGCATGAAAGTGTCGAGCCACCGGTCAGAAATGAACAGCACGCGAGTATGGGGCGGAAGCCTGTTCGGTTTTGCACCGCCGGTTCGCAGGAACGAGCATTCGCGGTGACGACAGCGGCTCCTAGCATTCCAGCCCGTACACGCTGTCATGCGTGACAGGCAACGCGGGGCCGGCGGCCCCCCCCAACGAAGAGGGCTTGAGTGATGAATGGACGTACGGTTCTTGTGACGGGGGGAACAGGCGGGATCGGCACTGCCATCGTTCGACACCTGGCGCGGCTAGGGCATCGCGTCGCCACCAGTTTCCGTGATCCTGCTAAAGCCGATGCCTGGGGCGCCGCAATGACGGAGGAGGATCTCGATGTCCATATCTTCCAAGGCGATGTCTCCGACCTCCACTCGTGCGAAGCCATGGCGCGAGAGATCGAGACTCGGTTGGGGCCTGTCGAGATTCTGGTCAACAACGCGGGAATCACCCGCGACGCCGCACTACACAAGATGGGGCACCAGCAATGGCTGGATGTGGTGAACACCAACCTCAACGCCTGCTTCAACGTCACGCGACCCGTGATCGAAGGCATGCGTAGGCGCCAGTGGGGCCGCATCGTGCAGATCAGCTCGATCAATGGGCAGAAGGGGCAGTACGGCCAAGCCAACTACGCCGCCGCCAAGGCAGGCATGCACGGCTTCACCATGTCGCTCGCGCAGGAGAACGCCAAGTTCGGCATCACGGTCAACACCGTGTCGCCTGGCTATGTGGCTACCGACATGGTGATGGCCGTTCCAGAGGAGGTACGCGAGAAAATAGTGGCGCAGATCCCGATGGGCCGGCTGGGCAAGCCAGAGGAGATCGCGCACGCCGTGGCATTCCTCGTCGGGGAGGACGCGGCCTGGATCACGGGAGCCAACCTGGCCATCAACGGTGGCCAAGACATGGGATGGTGAGGCCGCCCATGCAGACATGTACCGATCAGCGCCGCGACGTTGCAAGAAGCCGGGGACGGCCCTGGGTGCGCCTGCAAGCGGGCGTGAGCTTGGATGGCCGCACCGCTCTGGACAACGGATTGAGCCAGTGGATCAATGGTGAGAAATCTCGGATCGACAGCCACGCTTGGCGCCATCGAGCCGATGCGGTCCTGACGGGCATCGGGACGGTTTTGGCTGACGACCCGAGGCTCGATGTCCGCCTGGTCCCAGCACAGTCTCAGCCCTTGCGCGTAGTGCTGGACTCCAAGCTGAGGACGCCGGCTACCGCTCGCCTCTTCGATGCGCCTGGGCCGATACGCATCTACACGGGTGGAATCAGCGACCCGAGGGGAATCCCAGTGCGCGAGCGCGGCGCTGTCATTCGCGAACTGGCCGACGCCAGCGGCCAGATCGACCTCGCGGCCGTGATGCGGGACCTGAGCAGCGCCGGCGTCCAGGAGATCCATGTAGAGGCGGGCGCGCGGCTCAACGGCGCCTTGCTACGCGCCGGACTTGTCGATGAGCTGCTCGTCTATCTCGCGCCAAAGCTGCTGGGCGCAGGTGCCGGCCTGGCCGCGATTGGAACGCTTCAAACCCTTGACGAAGCGATCACGCTAAGGATCCGCTCGCTAGACCTGATTGGCACTGATGTCCGGCTGATCCTTCAGTACGAAGCCATCTCGCCCGGCTTCGAGGCGTAGCCGCATCTTCGGATCGGAGATTCGGGCTGTTCATTCTTGCTCACCCCGTCTGCGGCGATGTGGCTTCACGCCCGGGGATCGCATTCCTACGATCCATTGAATGCTTCCCGATCAGTGAGGGCAATCCATGCATACGACCAGTAGCCATCCCGTGATCAAAGTGCGCGCAATGGTTGGAGTTCCGTTAAATCTCCCCGACGGCAGCACGGCGCAGGCCAAGGTGATCACCTTCGACGGCATGTCCGATGGGCGCGAGCATCTGATGCTCAAGTTCGGCGATCCATCGTCGGAAACCGCACCGCTGGTGCGACTGCATTCGGAGTGTCTGACGGGCGACGTCTTCGGCAGCGCTCGCTGCGACTGTGGCCCACAACTCCACGAGTCGATGCTTCGGATGGCCAGTGGCGGGTATCTCCTGTACCTGCGTCAGGAGGGCCGAGGCATCGGACTGATGTCCAAGCTCGATGCCTACGGTCTGCAGGATCTCGGACTCGATNNGACGAGCGCGACTACCGCGTGGCCGCGGAAATGCTCAAGGCAGTCGGCGTGCGTCGCGTGACGCTGCTGACCAACAACCCGGACAAGGTCGCCCAGCTCGTCACGCATGGCATCGACGTCGTTCGCCAAGAGCGGACCGGTGTCTTCGTCGGCAGTCATAACCGCCGCTACCTGGAGGCGAAGGTGGTCCACGCGGGGCACGCGCTGAGCATCGCGCCCCTCAATTCCCAGTAATGCGCCCTCGACGAACCGAAAGCAACTCCCCAATGACCTCACCGCGCATCCTCGTCTTCTCGGCATCAACTCGTCGCGAGTCGCTGAACAGCAAGCTGATCCTCGTTGCCGCTGAACGGCTCAGGTTCCATGGCGCCGACGTGTCGCTGCTGGATCTCGCTCGATTTCCGATGCCCATCTATGACGGCGATGTCGAGTCCAGTCAGGGCGTTCCCCAGGAGGCGGCTGCGCTGCATGAAGCCCTGCGCTCGCACCACGGCGTCTTCATCGCTTCCCCCGAATACAACTCCGGCCCGCCGCCGGTGCTGGTCAACGCGTTCACCTGGGTATCCCGGTACGCGGCCGAGGGAGGGCTCGCGGCCGCATTCCGTCGCCCCGTCTTCGCGCTTGGCGCGGCGTCGCCCGGCGCATTCGGTGGGTATCGTGGCCTCTCTCAACTGCGCCAATGGCTCGAGCTCGGTTTCGGCGCATGTGTCCTCCCGTCGATGGTCTCCGTGCCTGCCGCTCATGAGGCGTTCGACGGCAACGGAGCACTGCTCAATCCGCGGAGCGCTTCAGCACTTGACCAGGTGATCCTTGATCTGCTCCAGAGCGTCCGCCACCGGAGCGAGTCATGACGATCCCTCGCCATGCCGAGGAAGTGGCTCTGGTGCTGCAGGGCGGCGGGGCGCTCGGCTCCTACCAAGCCGGCATCTTCGAGGCGATGGTCGAGGCACGTATCGAGCCGACCTGGGTGGCTGGCATCTCGATCGGAGCGATCAACTCCGCGCTTATCGTCGGGAATGCGCCGGAGCGGCGACTCGAGCGGCTGCGCGAGTTCTGGGACCTCGTCACGTCGGGAATGCACTCGACGCCGCCGGCCGCTGAGCGTCTTTTCGCTCGATTCACCAGTCCGCTGCGCTCGCACATCAATTCCGCCAGTGCGGCGCACGTGATGCTAATGGGCATCCCCGGCTTCTTCACGCCGCGGTTCCCAGCCGCGCCCTTCCATCGCAAAGGAACGATCGAGGCCATCAGCTACTACGACACGACGCCGCTCAAACGCACGCTCGAGCGGCTGGTGGACTTCGATCGCATCAACGACGGGCCAGTCCGGCTGGCTGTCGGCGCCGTCAACGTACGCAACGGCAACCTGGAGTTCTTTGACTCCGCCCGCCAACGCCTGGACGCGCGCCATGTGATGGCCAGCGGCGCACTGCCTCCCGCCTTTGCGCCAGTGGAGATTGATGGCGAGCACTACTGGGACGGTGGTCTTGTCTCCAATACGCCGCTGAACTACGTGCTTGATCAGCCAGGCGGGAAACAGCGCACGGTGTTTCAGGTGGACCTGTTCCCCGCACGCGGCCGCTTGCCGCAGACGATGGACGACGTGGGGGAGCGTGAGAAGGACGTGCGCTTCTCGAGCCGCACGCGCTGGAACACCGAGCAGAGCGTGAGCCGGCAGGAGATCGCCCAGGCGGCGCAGCGACTGCTCCGCAAGCTGCCCGTGCGCCTGCGCAGCGATCCGGACGCCCAGGCGCTGGCCGCGCTGCACAGCGAGTGCGCGGGCGTCGACATCATGCATCTGATCTATCGCACCCGGTCCTACGAGAGCCAGACGAAGGACTATGAGTTCTCGCGGCTCACGATGCGCGAGCACTGGGCGAGCGGGAGATCGGACATGAGTCGATCCCTGGCCGACCCGCGGTGGACGGGTCGCGGTTCCTCTACGGGCGAGGTGCGCGTGTTCGATCTCGCTCGTCCCTCCCGACGCACCCAACCCAAGGAGTAAGACGATGAAGATCGACCAGGTGGCGCAGCGCGCCCACGCCATGCCGCTGACCGCGCCAGCGTTTCCCCCCGGCCCCTATCGCTTCATCAATCGGGAGTTCCTGATCGTCACGTATCGGACCGACCCGGACGCGTTGCGCGCTGTCGTGCCCGAGCCGCTGGAGATCGACGAACCGCTGGTGAAGTACGAGTTCATTCGGATGCCCGACTCCACGGGTTTTGGCGACTACACGGAGTCGGGTCAGGTGATTCCCGTGAGCTTTCGCGGGCAGCGCGGCGGCTACGTCCATTCGATGTTTCTCAACGACGAGGCGCCGATCGCTGGAGGACGCGAGCTGTGGGGCTTCCCCAAAAAGCTCGCCTGTGTATCGCTGGAGGTGGAGAAGGACACGCTGCTGGGCAAGCTGGACTACGGCAGCGTCCGCGTCGCCACGGCCACCATGGGCTACAAATGGCGCCCGCTGGACACGCAGAAGGTCCATGCGGCGCTGACGGAGCCGGGGTTCCTGCTGAAGATCGTTCCCCACGTCGACGGGAGCCCGCGCATCTGTGAGCTGGTGCAGTACCAGCTCGAAGACGTCACTGTGAAAGGTGCCTGGACCGGGCCCGCCGCGCTGGAACTGGCGCATCACGCCCTGGCGCCCGTTGCGCAGCTTCCAGTGCTGGAAGTCATCTCCGGCACGCACATCGTGACCGACCTGACGCTCGGCATGGGCACCGTGGTGCACGACTACCTGGCTCGATGAGCCGGGGCAATTCCTGAGGAAAAAATCTTGAATGACATCGAATCCGGGCCGACTCCGGCCCTTGAAGATGCCTCGCACGCCCGACGGCATTTTCTGAAGTTTCTCTCCGGCAGCCCGCTGCTGATGGGATCCTCCGCATCCGGTCTGATGGCGGCATTGGCCGCGGCACTGCCAGGAGAAGTGGCGGCTCAAAGCTATGACGTGCTGCGCGCCCAGGCGCCGAAGGTGGGCGAGATCATCGAGGCACCCGAGCACGCCCTGAACGTCATGGACTTCGAGCCCGCGGCGAAGAAGGCGCTCGCCGCCGCGCCCGCTCACTGGGGATACATGGCCACCGGCGTGGACGACGACTCGACGCTCCGAGCGAATCACGAGGACTTCGAGAAGATCCGTATCAAGGTCCGGCGGCTGATCGATGCGCGAAACATCGACACGCGGGTGCAGCTGTTCGGCACCGAGTACGCGAGTCCGATCTTCCTGTCCCCGGTGAGCAGCCAGCGCGCGTTCCATCCCGAAGCTGAGCTGGCGGTCGCGCGCGCCGCTGGCGCGAAGAAGCAGCTGATGGTGCTATCGACATCGAGCAATTCCGCGCCTGCGGATGTCGCTCGTGCGCACGGCATGCCGATCTGGTTCCAGCTGTATCCGACGGACGATTGGAACGTCACGCAGGCGCTGATACGGCGTGCGGAAGAGGCGGGGGCCAAGGCTATCGTCCTGACGGTGGACCGGCAAGGGGGCCGTAACACGGAGACGCTGTTCCGCGCCCGACGCGTGGACACGCGTCAATGCATGGGTTGCCACACCGCTGGATTCTCCAACGAGGTGGCACGCAAGCCGGTGTTCGAGCGCCTTGACGTCTCTCACGTGACGAACCTGTACGGCACTGGCATGACATGGGAGTTCGTGGCGAAGCTGCGAGCAGCCACGAAGGCCAAGGTGGTCCTCAAGGGAATCATGACCAGGGATGACGCCGTGCGGGCCTTGAGCGCCGGCGTGGACGGAATCATCGTCTCCAACCATGGCGGGCGTGCCGAGGCGAGCGGGCAATCGACGATCGGCGCCTTGCCGGAGGTGGTCGCAGGGGCTCGCGGAAAGATCCCCGTCCTCATTGACGGAGGCGTCCGCCGCGGAACGGACGTCTTCAAGGCGCTTGCGCTGGGAGCAACCGCCGTGGGCATCGGACGTCCGTACTGCTGGGGGCTCGCCGCGTTCGGCCAACCCGGCGTGGCGACGGTGCTCGACATCCTGCAGCGTGAATTCGAGACCATCTTGCGGCAGGCCGGGGCGACCAGCCTGCAGCAGATCAACCCCGCCATGGTGGCGGCCTGACGGGCCGAATGGCGACTTCGGGCAGTCCCATCAGCCCGGCACTCAACCGACAAAGAGGATTTCATGAATCTGAAGGACAAGATCTGCATCGTCACCGGAGCGGCAAGCGGCATCGGTCGGGAGATCGCGTTGCGCTATGCGAGAGCGGGCGCGAAGGTGGCGATCGCCGATCTGAAGCTCAGCGCCGCGCAAGCCGTCGCCGACGAATGCATTGCGGGAGGCGCCGAGGCCATGGCGGTCATGATGGACGTGAGCAGCGAACTGCAGGTTCGCTCCGCCATCGACGAGGTCGCGCACGCCTGGGGTGGGGTCGACGTGCTGGTCAGCAATGCCGGCATCCAGATCGTGCACCCGATCGCGGAGTACCCCTACGCCGAGTGGAAGAAGATGCTCGCCATCCACCTGGACGGCGCGTTCCTGACGACGCAAGCCGCATGGCCGCACATGCTCAAGCGCGGCGGCGGCAGCGTCATCTACATGGGCAGCGTGCATTCGAAGGAGGCGTCCTTGCTTAAGTCCGCCTACGTCACGGCCAAGCACGGCCTGATCGGCCTGTCCAAGGTCGTGGCCAAGGAAGGCGGTCCGCATGGAATCCGCGCCAACGTCATCTGCCCCGGGTTCGTGCGCACGCCGCTGGTGGACAAGCAGATTCCTGAGCAGGCCAAGGCATTGGGAATCAGCGAAGCCGACGTCGTGAAGAACGTGATGCTCAAGGAGACGGTGGACGGCGAGTTCACGACGGTCGATGACGTCGCCGACGTCGCCTTGATGCTCGCAAGCTTCCGGAGCAACGCGTTGACCGGCCAATCCGTCGTGGTCAGTCACGGCTGGTCCATGCAGTGATGAACCTGGTCGGCCCCTGCGGCGCTTTTGGGGCATGGGGCCCTTTGGACCGGGCCGACCCTCCGCACTTCAACTCGATGAAAAGCAACATGGGATCTCTCCACACTTTGCGCAAATGGCTGCTAGCGAAGACGCTCGGGTTCGGGGTCACGCTTCTCTGCCTCGGCGGTGCCACCGCGACTTCGGCGCTTGCTAAGGAACCGTTCGACTTCCTGCCGCTGCCTGAGCAGGCAAAGCCTGTCGCTGAACCGGCGGAAGGCTATCGGCTGCAACGAGTGGGCACCAACGGCTACGTCGTGATGTCCGGCGTGGTCCAGGCCAACTTCTTTGTCACGAAGACCGGCGTCGTGGTGGTTGACGCTCCGCCGGTGCTGGCTGACAAGCTGGTCAAGGCGATCAAGTCCGTGACGGACAAGCCGGTGACGCACGTCATCCTGACGCACGATCACGCTGACCATGCAGGTGGTGCGAGCGCTTTTCCGGGTGCAAAGATCGTTGCCCACGCCCTTACCGCCGAGTTGATGCGTGTCTACCCGGACCCGAAGCGGCCCATTCCGACGCTGACGTTCTCTGGCGCACGCTACGACCTCAAGGTCGGCGGTACGCATTTCCAGCTCATTTATCCCGGGCCCAATCACGAGACCGGCAACATCATCGTCTACATCCCCGAGCAGAGGATCGCGATGATGACCGACCTCTTCGCTCCTGGATGGGCGCCATATCTGGGTTGGGGCAACGCCGACCACATCCCCGGCCTTCTCAAATCGTATGACGCGCTGCTGGCGCTGGACTTCGACGTCTTCCTGGCCGGGCATGCTTACCGGATCGGCAACCGTCATGACGTTGAGGTATCGCGGGCCTTCTTCTTGGATCTGTGGAACTGGACCAAGGAGACGATCGCCGCCACGCCGTTCGATCCCAGCAAGGCCGAGCCCGGCAATCTCTGGCTCGCGCAGTCGATCTGGTTCAAGGAGATCGCCGACAAGGTGACACCCCGACTGATTGCCAAGTGGGGCAACGAGCTGGCGGCTGTCGATGCCTTCACGCACTCCACCGTGATGGCAGTGGTGGTGTCGACCTTCACCGACGCCCCGAATATCCCGGACAGCGCCCTGAAGCCCTGACGTGCGGCAGTTCGTCGCCCAGCACCGGTACGACCGCAAATGAGAGGGCCGAGCGCGTCGCAACTGTGCTTGATGGTGCTCGCAGCCGCGCTGGCGGGCTGCGCAGCGGGCCCGTACAACCTGCCGCGCAACCAGCCCCTGCCGGCGCGGCCGCCCGAGGCTCGCCAGCAGCCACACGAGCCGACCGACGTGCTGGACGACGTTTCTGTCGCCGTCTCGTTCTCCGGTGGCGGTATCCGGGCCGCGGCCTTCTCACTGGGCATTCTCCAAGGCCTGGATCGCCAGGCGCTCGACGAGCGCAGCTCGTTGCTGGACCGGCTCTCGTTCATCACGAGTGTGTCCGGGGGATCCCTCACCTCGGCCTATTACGGGCTGCATGGCAAGGAGGGACTGCTCAAATTCCAGCAACTCCTGAAGGACGGCGACGGCGAGGCGACACTGCGCCTGAGCCTGTTCAACCCGCTGAATCTCTGGCGGCTGTGGTCCGGAGGATTGAACGCCCGCGAGGACCTGAAGGAATGGCTGGAAGGACAGGTGTTCGGCGACGCGACTTTTGGCGACATGTACAAGCGGGGCAAGCCGCTGATCTGGATCAACGCCACCAATCTCGAGCAGCGCATCGCGTTCCCCTTCCAGGAGCGGACGCTGGAGGCGATGTGCAGCGACATCGCGACTTATCCCTTGTCCGAGGCGGTGGCGGCATCGATGGCGGTCCCGCTCGTCTTCTCTCCTGTCGTGCTCGAGAACTTCCCCGAGCGCTGCGCCGAGGCTTTGCCGGCCTGGGTCGATCAGCACGCGGCGTCGTCCGACCCGTCCTTGCTGAGCAAGGCCCTGCTGTCGGCAGTGAAGAGTGCGCGCGATCGCGGCGCCGGGCGATATCTGAAGCTCGTCGATGGCGGGATCAGTGACAACCTCGGACTGACCAGCCTCCACCAAATGCGGATCCTGCTGGGCACACCCTATGGCCCTTGGACCGAACGAGACGCCTTGCGAGTGCGCAGGCTGCTGTTCATCGTCGTGGACAGCGGTCGCCGCCCCGATGTGCGATGGAATCAAAGCATCGCGGGGCCAAACGCGGTCGACGTGGCGTCGGCCTCGATCGACGCGGCCATCGACACCAACGCTCGCCTGAGTTACGACAGCTTTCTCGCCGAGATCAAGGCGTGGGAGGCCGCCATCGTTCGATACCGGTGCACGCTGCCGGCCGAGCGTGTGGACGCCCTTGTTCAGCAGAAGCCGGGCTGGCGCTGCGATGACGTTCGTTTTGAAGTGACGCGTATCTCTTTTGACGACCTGGAGCCGAGCAAGGCGTCGCGCCTGAGTACTATTCCAACCCGCCTGCGCCTGGACCCCGGCGATGTGGATGCATTGGTGGAGAGCGGCGCCGAGGCCATCGAAAGGAGCTACGCCTCCCAGGCGTTCCTGCGAGACGCCCGGGCCGATCAGGCAAGGTGAGACCAGTGCGTCCGGGCGTGCAAGCTCAAGCGTTCAGTTCCGACTCGATCGTCCGTCGCATGGCTCGCACGCCGGCGGCGATGTGTTCCATGAAGGCCTGAATGCGTGCCGACCGGCGCATGTCGGGATGCGTCAGCACCCAGAGGTCGCCGGTCGCGGTGCGAGGCACTGGCGCGATGGCTTTCAGGTCGGAGCCGGCCATGAACATCGGTAGGGGTGCCGCGCCCAGGCCTTTGACTGCCAGTTCGCGCAACGCGAGGAAGGAATTGGCGGTGGCGACGACCCGTGCCGATGGCACCTGACTTCGTAGCCAGGTGCTGATAGGGTTTCCGCCGCTTTCGCCGTCGGGCATGACCCACTCATAGTCCGCCCAGGACATCTCGGCGCGCTCCGCGAGGAAGCCCGGCGCCGCGAACAGGCCGAAGTCGTTGTGCGCCAGCCTCATGCCGACCCAGTTCTCCGGCGGCACCGTGGTCGGCCGCAGCGCGACGTCCGCATCGCGCCGGGCCAGATCGAGCCGGCTGTTGGTGATGACCAGCTCAACGACCATTGCCGGATATCGGGCGTGCAGGCCGGTCAGCAGCGTGGGAACGACGCAATGCGCCAGGCTGTCGGTGGTGGTTAGCCGCACGACGCCGCTGAGCTCGGCGGTTCTGGCTTCAATGCGTCGGTGGGTATCGATGAGCGCCCGCTCGAACGATTCACCGACCTCCACCAGGGTCCGCCCGATTTCACTGGGCACATAGCCGGTGGGCAGGCGGTCGAACAGCGCCGCGCCGATGCCTTGCTCGATCGCAGCAACGCGCCGCAACACGGTCGCGTGAGAGACGCTCATCGTGCGAGCCGCCGCGGCCGCCGAGCCCTCGCGGGCGACCGCCACGACGTATCGGAGATCGTTCCAGTCAATATTGTCCATGGTGGGGCCTGGTTGGATGGAGCAGCGCCGAGATTGTCGATCGGCCGCAGCTGCGACGCTTGTTCAATCCTGCGCGGTGCATGAGCAGAGTTGGCTGTTCGCGGAGATCGTCTTGCCGCATAGCATCAACTTGAAAATTAGGAGTGTTCCGACATGGAAAAAGTGATCGCTACCCGTTCCGTCCCCAACGCCACCCTCTATGCAACGCTGCTGCTTCGCATCGGGCTAGGCCTGCTGTTTCTCGCTCACGCGGCAATCAAGGTGTTCGTGTTCACGATGCCAGGCTTCCTCGGCTACTTCGCTTCGCTTGGGTTGCCTGCCGTCTTCGCGTACGCGACGCTCGCGCTGGAGGTCGCCGGAGGACTTTGCCTTGTGCTCGGCATCTACGCGCCCCTCATTTGCCTGCCCCTGGCAGGTGAGCTCATGGGAACCATTGTCATGGAGCATGGCAAGCATGGCTTCGTGTTCTCCAATCCGGGAGGCGGCTGGGAGTTCCCAGCGCTCTGGGCGCTGGCTCTGATCGTTCTATCGCTGCTTGGCGACGGTCCCCTCGCGCTGCGCCCGATGCGACGCGGCTCGATCTGGTCTTTCCTGGGATAACCAAATGCGCCAGCCTACGTTCTTTCTGACCCACGGTGCAGGCCCCTGCTTCTGGGTGGACCTGCCGTTGCCTTTTGGCCGCGGCGCCTATGACGGCCTGGCCAGGCATTTCGAGGAACTGCTCGGCACCCTGTCTGTCCGCCCGAAGGCGGTCCTGGTCGTCTCGGCTCATTGGGAGGCCTATTCGCCAACGCTCAGCACGGCCGCGTCTCCCGGCATGCTCTTCGACTACCAGGGGTTTCCATCGCAGGCCTACCAGCTGAACTACCCGGCAGCTGGATCTCCGGAAGTGGCGCGGCGAGCACTGCAGCTCCTACATGCCAGCGGCATCGAGGCGGCGGAAAACGCTGAGCGCGGTTACGACCACGGTGTATTCGTTCCCATGCTCAAGATCGACCCGGCCGCAGAACTGCCGGTGGTCATGATGTCGCTGGATGGCAGGCTCGATGCGGAACACCACCTCGCCGTCGGAAGAGCAATCGCCCCGTTGCGCGACGAAGGGGTCCTCATCATCGGAAGCGGCAGCAGCTATCACGGACTGCGCCACATCTGGGATGGCCAGCCGACCGCCTCCATACAGTTTGACGACTGGCTCCATGACACCGTGGCCAGTGACGGACCCGAGCGGCGCCGGCGTCTGGCAGACTGGACCATGGCTCCCAGCGGCATGCGCTGTCATCCTCGCCCCGAGCACCTGTTGCCTCTGATGGTGGCTGCCGGAGCAGGCCTTGACGAGCCCGGCAAAGGAACGTTCCGGGAACTCATCGGAGGCAAGGTCTACTCGTGCTTCCGCTTCGGCGACGCCTAGGCGGGCCTCAGCCGGCGGACGGGTTTGCATCGGCCAACTTCCTGCTTGTGCTTGCAAACAGCAAGTCATACAGCGACGGAATCAGTCCCAGCGTCACCAGCGTGCCCAGCGCGAGCCCTCCGATCATCGTGATCGCCATGCCCGTCCACAGGGGGCCGGCGAACAGCATCAGCGGGATCAGGCCGACGATGCAGGTCAGCTTCGTCATCACGATGGGCCGCAGCCGCTTGACGGCTGCGGCGATCACCGCCTCGCGCCGCTCCAGGCCGGCGGCGCGTTCAGCTTCGATGCGCTCCAGCAAGAGGACCGCGTTGTTGACGATGATCCCGCCGAGCGCCAGCAGGCCAAAGGTCGCCATGAAGCCAAACGGGTAACCGGTGAGAAGCAGCGCGAGCGTCGCGCCGATCAGCACAAATGGCACGCTGGCAACGATGATGAACAGCTTGCGGAACGAGTTGAACTGCCAGATGAAGAGCAGGAGGATCGCGATCAGCGCATGCGGCATGAACTCCAGCAGCGCCTGATTGGCTTCGGCCGAGTCCTCGATCTCTCCCCCCAGTTCGATGCGGTAGCCCGGCGGCAGCGAGATCGCGGCGATACGCGGCGCCAGCGCCTGCACGAGCTCGCTGGTGGTTCTGGCCGGGTTGTGACCCGTCACGGTCAGCGTGCGTACGAGATTTCGACGCACCAGCGTTGACGGCTCGGTGTCGCTGGAGACCTTGGCGATTGCCGACAGGGGCACCGGCGTGCTGCCGGTCGATGGATACACCAGCGTGTCGGCGGGGGTGCCGTCGGTGGCGCGTTCGGAAGCGCCACCGCGCAGCACGATGGGCGCCGAGACACCGTTGTCGTGGATCACCGAGGCGGCCACCCCGTCATAGCGCATCTGCAGAGCCCGAGCGATGTCGTCACTGGAGATTCCCGCCTGCCTGGCGCGGGCCTGATCCACCTGGATCACGCGCCGCGGAACGCGCGTCATCCAGTCATCGTAGACATCGACGCTGCCCGGCACCGAAGCCAGCGCTGCCTGGATCTCGCCACCGATGCGCCTGAGCACCGCCTCGTCCGGACCGCAGACGCGGTAGACCGCGACACCAGACTCCGTGCTGCCCAGCGAGAAGCGCTTGGGCTCCGCCCGCACTTCAGGGAAATGAAGCCGCATGTAGCGCTTGGCACGGTCGATCACCTCGTCGATCTGGGCACCAGGGCGTACGCTGACGGTGAAGTACGCCATGTTGGCTGCCGGCAGCGGCGGATTCAGCCCGAGGACGATGCGTGGACCGCCGTCGGCCACGTAGCCGATGCTGTCCACCACCTCTGGATTGGCGCTGCGGTCGGCCAGCCAGCGGCTCATCGCTTCGACCGTGCGCAGCGTTTGGCGGGAGTCGCTGCCCGGCTGCAGGGTCACCGGCATCTGGAACTGCAGCCGATCCGACTTCGGCAGGAAATCGTAGGGGATGTGCCACAGCACCGCTCCTGCCGCGAGGAGCAGCGCGACCATGCTGCCGATGAACAGCGCTTTGTGATCGAGCACGCGCGCGATCACGGCGCGGTAGCCACGATAGAAGCGCGACTCGCGAGGCTCGTCCGCGGCGCCGTCCGATGCGCCGTGGGTCGCCGGCACATGGGCGAAGTACAAGCAAAGCAGCGGCGTGACGGTGAGGCTGAGCCCCCACGATCCGAGCAGCGTCACCGCCAGCACGATCGCGAGCGAGCGCAGGTACTCATTGGTGGCGGTCTGGCCGAAGAAGAAGGGGGAGAAGGCCAGCACGATGACCAGCGACGAGCTGAGCAGCGGAACCGCGAGCGTGCGGCCGGCCTCGATGCAGGCGTGGCGGCGTTCCTCGCCCGCGACCAAGCGGCGTTCAATGTCCTCGGCGATGACGATGCCGTTATCGACCAGCAGGCCCAGCGCCAGGATGATCGCCGCGATCGACACCGTCTGCAGCTCCACGCCGAGCGCGCGCATGGCGATCAGCGCGCCGAGGATGGTGAGCGGCACGATCGCGCCCACGATGAGTCCGGTGCGCCAGCCCAGGAACAGCATCACCACGGCCATGACGATGACCACCGTCTCGCCCATGACGTGATGCATCTTCCCCATCTCGCGCTCGACGACGTCAGCCTGGAAGGTGACCACATGCTGTTCGAAGCCCACCGGCAGCAAGCGCTGGGTCTCTTCCAGCTTCACCCTCAACGCCTTCCCGAAGGCAGCGATGTTGCGTCCCTGGGCCATCGACACCGCCACAACGACGGCTGGCTGGCCCTGGTAGACCGCGGCGCTCTCCGGCGGATCGGCCGGCAGGACCTGAATGCGAGCCAGTTGGCCCAGGGGAATCTGCCGAGTTCCCGAAGCCGCCGGCACCGCGACAAGGAAGCTGCGCAGGTCTTCGATTCCGCGGATTTCTCCCGAGGTCGCGACCGTCATCGCGAGGCCGGAGGCTGAGATCAGTCCACCTGGCGTGATGACGTTCTGTGCCTGCAGCTGCTGCGCGATCGCCGCTGGGGTCACACCGGCCTCGATCAGCCGCGCGCGGTCGAAGTCCACATAGACGCGGTCTTCGCGCAGGCCATAAAGCGCCACATGCTCGACACCCGGGAGCGCGTAGAGCTGTTCGCGCATCCGGCGCAGCGGCTCGCGCATCTCGCTCATGCCGAAGCCCGGCGCGGTGACGGCGATCGAGGCGACGGCGACGCGGCCGAAGTCGTCCTCGACGAACGGTCCCACCGCTCCGGCCGGCAGATTGGCGGCGGCTTCACTGGCCTTGGCGCGGACGCGCTGCCAGAGTGCCGGGAGGTCGGTGACCCGGTCGTAGGCGGAGAGTTGCAGAACGGCGCTGCCCGGGCGCACGGTGGTGACGATCTTCTTGAGATCGCCGATCTCGCGCAGCCGCTCTTCCGTCGGCTTGGCGAGCAACTGCTCGACTTGCTCGCTGGGCATGCCCGGAAAGGCGACCGAGACCAGCGCGTCGCGCACGGTGACGGAGGGCTCCTCCTGCGACGGGAAGTCGAGGAAGGTGGCGATGCCGGCGAGCAAGAGCAGCACCGCGGTAAACAGCGTCAGCCGACTCGCTTGCAGGGCGGAATGCGTGAGCTTCACTGCGCACCTCCCGTGGCAAGGCGCGATTCCGTAGCCAACGGCTGAACCGCCTGCCCGTCGCTCAGGAAGGCCGCCCCGGCCGCCACGACCTGGTCGCCGGGCTTCAAGCCGGCATGGACGGCGAACCGCTCACCCGAGATCGTGCCGAGGGTGACCGGGCGGCGCGTGACGCGCCCGGCAGTTGCGTGGTAGATGAAGACGGCGGCGTTGCCACCACGAGTCTCGGCGACGACGGCCGACAGCGGCACCGTCAGCGCGCCGGCCGGCCCCTCGATGAGGTCGAGCAACAAGCTGTCGCCGCTGCGCAGCGCGGGCGCCGGCCCCTGGAGGTCCAGGATCGCTTGCGCACTGCCACCGGCGTCGAGTCGCGAGGACACGCCGCGCAGCCGCAAGGACAGGGGATCGGCGACCCCGGATCGGCGAGCACGTATCACACTGCCCGGTTGCAGCCGGCTGACGACCTCGGCGGGCAGCACGGCCACCGCCTGGAGGCGGCCGACGCCTTCGAGCTGCAGCACCGGCTGGCCGGCCGCCGCATCGCCCTGGGGTTGCGCCAGGCGCGCGACCACGCTGGCGTCGAAGGGGGCCCGGATCTCGCTCTGGCGCAACGCACGCTGGGCCAGCGCGAGCTCGGCCTCCGCGGTTTGCCTCTGAGACGCCGCGGCATCGAGCGCCGCTTCGGCCGACGTCAGCGTCGCGCGCGATGCCGAGCCATCGGTGAACATCGCCTGTTGCTGCCGCCATTGGCTGTCGCGCTCACGCCATTGCGCAGCGGCGGCGCGCACCTGCGCTTCAGCCTGGCGGAGCTTCAGTTGGATCGGTGCCTGGTCCAGGCGTGCCAGCAACTGTCCCCGGCGCACTCGATCGCCGACATCGACGGTCATCATCGCGATGCGGCCGCCGCCTTCAAACGCCAGGTCGGCGCGTTGCTCCTGCCGCACCGTGGCGACAAAGCGGGTTGCGTCACCACCGGCGATCATGCCGACGGTTTCCAGCTTCACGACGCGCGGCGGGATGGGCGGCGCGGTGTGCTCGCGATCACAGCCGGCAAGCATCGCGCCGGCCAGGGCGACCAGGCAGGCGCTCGCGGCGCGAATGAGGGTTCCGGTACTCAAGGGAAGCTCCACGCGGCTCGAATCAATAGGTGTAGGTGGCGGCCAGGGCGGCCGACACGGGATTGCGGCGCTCGACCACCGGGCTGTGCGCCGCGTTGTCGACGTAGTGCGTGCCGCGCAGCTCCAGCGACCCGGTCCAATGCGCGTCGAAGCGGTGTTCCCAGGTGGCCGCCACGCTGCCGGCGTACAGGCCACCACCGGTCTTGAACGCGGCGAAGCGGCTGCTGGCCGCCTGCGATGGCGTGACGCCGAAGTACGCCTGGTTGTAGCGGCGATCGCCCCACAGGGCGTCGACGTCCAGCGTCATGCGCTCGCGACCGGCGTTCAGCACTTCGTACTCGACGCCGGTGCGATAGCGGTTACGCCGCGCGCCGTCGCGCAAGGCGAACTCCGCTTCGATGCTCGCGGAGAGGCCATGACCCAGGTCCTGCACGAGCAAGCTGCGCGTGGTCAGCGATCCACGTACGTCACCCATGCCGGCCAGGCGGCGGTCGCCGGGACGCCAGTCGCTGTCGCGCTGCAACCGTCCGAGGTCGTAGAACATCGACTGGGAGCCATACAGCCCCCAATCGGTCTGGAACTGCACACCGACGCCGCGCGTCGTGTCGAGGAAGAGCACGCCGCGCTGAACGACCAGCACCGGGACCGGCTGCAATCTCGTGCGGTTGGCGCCGGCGTAGCGTGGCGCGACTTGGGCGGCGGCACCGACGGTGACCTCGGTCTTGTCGCCGAGCAGCGAGGAGCTTGACTGGCCATCGGCTGCGATAGCGGCGCCCGTAGCGGCCATCGATGCGACGAGTGCCACGCTTGTGCGCGAAAGAACGAGGGAAACGCAATGAGGACGATGAGGCATATGGACTCCGGGGATGTGTGCCACTGACGCGCCGGGCGCATCAGCACGAGGTTCAAAGGGAGGCGACGGACGCGGGCAGCGAGACGCCGTAGAAGGCACGGAACAGCGCCACCCGGTTCAACGCGAGGTCGCGTTGCGACTCGAGGCGGGCCAGCGCTGACTGCTGGGCTGCGATGCGCTCGGCCAGCAGATCGGCGCGGTCGACCCAGCCGGCCTCGGCGCGCGCGGTTGCGCGCTGCATGCGACGCTGCACGCGATCGTCCTGATCGGCTTGACGGCGTTCCGCTTCACGCACGGTGGCCTGGGCGTCGAGGGCCTCGAGCACCTCTCGGAATGCGTGTTGGACTGCCTGTTCGTAACCGATGACGCTGGCTTCTCGCCGTGCCTGGGCGAGATCCAGCTCGGCCTGACGGCGACCGTGATCGAACAGCGGCAGCGTCAACTGCGGGATGAAGCTCCAGACGCCGCTGCCTACGCCGAATAGGCCACGCAGGCCTTCGCTGGCCGTGCCGATGCCTGTGCTGAGGCGGACCGAAGGGAAGAACGCCGCTCGTGCGGCGCCGATGTCGGCGTGTGCGGCTCGCAGTTCGGATTCGGCCTGCTGCACGTCCGGGCGCTGGAGGAGCAGCCGTGAGTCCAAGTCACGCAGAGCTCCGGGGGGGCTCGGCACGCGGGCGAGCGGCTCCAGCGGTCCGGCCGGCGTGACGTCCACGCCAGCCACCAGCTTCAACGCACGCAGCGCGCCGAGACGCGCTTCCCGCGCCTGTGCCTCGGCGATGGCCGCCCGGTCGTCCTGCGCTCGAAGGCGATCGACGTCGTTGTCCGAGGCCAAACCTACCGATCGTTGGCGTTGCCCGATCGACAGCAGCTCCGCAGTCTGGATACGGAGTTCGGATGTCACGCCCAGCGCCTGCGCTGCACTGCGCTCGAGGATGTAAAGCCGCAGCACCTCCGCGACCAGCGCGCCTCGAACCGCCTGCTGTCCTTGGGACGACGCGAGGTAGCGCTCGCGCGCCGCGTCCGACAGCGACTTCAGGCGCCCGAAGAGGTCCAACTCGAAGTCGCTGATGCCGACGGTGGCCGAGACCAGCTTCTGGCCATATCGCCCGTCCCGCTCCGCGCTGTCGAAACGCTGCCGCGTCTGGGTCGCCGAGAGGCCGACGGTGGGCCACCGGTCTGCCTGCTGCACGCGGTACTGAGCCCGGGACTGCTCGACCTGGAGCAGTGCCAGTCGGTGGTCGGTGTTGGCCGCCAGCGCCCAGGCAACGAGCGAGGCCAGATCGCGATCGGGCGCAAGCGCGCTGATGAAATCACGTTCCTGCGGTGTGAGCGCCACGTCCGGGCGAGGCTGCCCGCTCACTGGAATCCCGTCGCCGGACAAGCGGGCAGGCATGCGCATCTCGGGGCGCTGGGCGGGAGGAGCGAAGGAGCAGCCGGCGACCGCGAGCGCGCTCAGGAGGCCGGCCATCGCCGTCCGCCGGAGGTGACGCCCGGGCCGAGGGGCGGAGTGTGGAATCATGCGCGAACGCTCAAGGGTGTCCATGACCCGAAGCGTCGCTCCGCAGTTTCAAGACGGCTTTGGCGAATCATCAAGATTTCGTCAAGGCCGTTTCCGGACGCCGTGCCTGTCACGCCGGCGGCCGGCCTTGCCGCGTTGTCGCGGTGCTTTTCCTTTCCCGAAGTCGCTGACACCTATCGTGATGAACGACAAGAAAGTGCTGGTCGTCGAGGACGACCTGGACAGCGCCAGCATTCTGGAGGCCTACCTGCGCAAGGACGGCTTCGCCGTGATGCTGGCCCATGACGGCCAGAGTGCTGTGCAGCTGCATGGCCAGTGGCGGCCCGACATCGTGCTCCTCGACGTGATGCTGCCGCGGCTCAGCGGCATCGAGGTGCTCTCCAGCCTCAGGCGCGCGGGCGACACCCCCGTCATCATGGTCACCGCCGTCGGTGACGAACCCGACAAGCTTGGCGCGCTGCGCTACGGCGCCGACGACTATGTAGTCAAGCCCTACAGCCCCAAGGAGGTCGTTGCGCGGGTGCATGCCGTGCTGCGGCGCTCGTCGCCGGCGCGGGCCGTCGATGGCCCGTTGCGCCACGGCCGGCTGAGTGTCGATGCCGATGCCGTGGTCGCCACCGTTGATGCCTCGGACGGCGGCGCGCCTCAGGTGCTCGACCTCACGCCCACGGAGTTCAATCTGCTGGTGACGCTGCTGAGGACGCCGTTCAAGGCCTTCACGAGGAGCGAGCTGCTGGAGGCCTGTCTTCCGGACAGCGACGCGCTCGAGCGCGTGGTCGACACGCATGTCCACAACCTGCGCCGCAAGCTGGAGCAGCAGGGCATCACCGGCGTGCTGGTCACGGTGCGGGCCGTCGGCTACCGCTTTCAATGATGGCAACGCGCAAGCTCAAGCGCCTGCTCTGGATCCGCGGCGGACCCATGCCGCTGTGGCTGTGGATGGGATTGCGCATGAGCGCACTGGCCATCGGCGCTGTCATTGCAGTCGCGGCCGGCATGTGGGCGTACTTCCACCTTCAGGATCGGGTGATCCTGGGTCGCGTGCCGCCGGCAGCGCGCGAGGAGATCCTGCGCCTGCGCGAGCACCCGAAAGGCAACGAGGAGCGATTGTGGTCCTTGGCGCAGCAGCACTATTCGATCGAGCAGTTCATTCCGGGACTTGCCAATCCCGACTGGCTCATGGTCGGTGCGCTGGTGGCTTGTGAGGTCCCGTTCCTGGTGCTGTTCGGCGTTCTCGCCTCGAGGAACTTGTCCCGGCAGTTCGGTCAGGTGGCGAGCTCCGCCCGACGTGTCGCGGGAGGGGACTTCCGCGTCCGCGCTAAGGTGCAGGGAACACCACCGCGCGAGATGGTCGAGCTGACCGAAGACTTCAATGACATGACAGCGAAGTTGGCGCAGTACGACCGCGAGTTGAGCGAGTCCGGCGCCATGCTGGCGCATGAATTGCGCACACCGCTCAATGCCGCGATGGGCCGGGTGCAGGGCATGCTGGACGACGTGTTTCCGCGCGACGCGGCCCAGCTGGCGATGGTCTACCGCCAACTCGAGCAGATCAACCGACTGGTCGATGACCTGCGGCTGTTGTCCCTCGCCCTTGCTGGTCAGCTTCGCCTGGAGCACGAGCCGTTCAACCTCGCCGACCTGGTCCGCGAGCGTCTGTCGTGGCTGGACATCGCGATGAAGGACGCGGGCGTCCGGCCGACGGTGGTCTTTGAGGGTGAACTGACCGTCCACGGTGACCGTGATCGCGTCGGTCAGGTGGTGCTGGTCTTGATGGAGAACGTGTTGAGGCACGCCGCCTCGGGCGGCGTTCTCGAGATCCGCGCGGTGGCCGCGGACGAAGCGGTGGAGGTGATCGTGGCCGACCGCGGACCGGGCGTCGCCGAGGAGGATCTACCGCGCCTGCTCGACCGGTTCTGGCGCGCGGATCAGTCCCGATCCAGGGGGTCGGGCGGATCGGGGCTCGGCCTGGCCATCGCGGAAGCAATCTGCAAAGCGCATGGCGGGTCGCTTTCGGTGTCGCGCCGTGAGCGAGGCGGCCTGCGCGTCACGGCCATCTTGCCCAATCGGATTGAGGCACTGGAACTGCGTGATAAGTGAGGCTTGACGGAGCGTTGAGTCTGTCCTCCTTCCCGCGTGTGAGTCGCTGTGGGCGGCCAGACGGGACCGCCGGGCGCACGCCGGGCGCAAATTCGACTTTCCTGCATGAAGCTGTGGTCGCGTCCCACGTCCATTTTTGGCAGGAGGCTATCCGGGGGGCTCTACGGGGGAACACGGCACTGGCGGGCATCCCGGCTGAAATGCAACATATGCCGTATACGCAACGAAGACGTTGCGGTTGCGATTGATGCGATTTATGCTTAGCGAAGTTCTACAATCAATGTTGCTGCGTGAGATGCCCAAGTGCGAACGCGATTCAGAGTTGCAGGCCGCGATTCAGAACTACATCGAGGCGAATGGCCTCACGCCAGGCGGCGCTGCCCGGAGGTTGGGCCTCGAGCGATCCAAGCTGTGGCGCTTCTGTCAAACCGGCCGGGCACATGGGAACACGAGGGCGAGCTATCGCGCGGCTCTTGCGCGGGAAGTGCAGAAAACCGCAACTCTTGTTGCAGATAAGGCGCCTGTGCGAGCGGCAAGCTTCAACGAGGCTCCGGGATTGCCTAATGAGCGAGAGTTGAAGCAGATTAAGAAGACCTGCGAAGGCCTCTTGGCGCTGGTGAGCGCGTACGAAGCTCAGTTGCTGAAAAGCGCGGGCTGAAGGCAGACCTGGAATGCCGGAACAAAAATGCGGGGGAAGGTGGAAGGTATGACTGTGGCTAAAAGCGACCGGAATGCATTGCAGCAGACGATGAAAGCGATCATCAACGAGTCGCGCCGCAGCTCTGCCAAAGCCGCTCAAGCGCTCTTGCCCGGGCTGGAGCCGACCCTACGGGGTCGCCCACAGTCGGCCGTGGGCCAATTGCCCGAGCGCGTAGCTGAACTGGTTCATGAGATACCCGCGCAGCGACGCCTCTCCGAGCTCGTCTTGGCTCCAGACGTCGTCGAGGTGATCGAAGAGTTCATCGATGAGTTCTCTCAGTCCGCTCTGCTGCGCTCGCACTCGCTGGAGCCTCGCCACACGTTGCTCCTTCTGGGCCCGCCGGGCAATGGTAAGACGAGTCTGGCGGAAGCGCTGGCCACGGAGCTGTCGCTTCCGCTCTTGTCCATCCGCTATGACGCCATCGTGGACAGCTACCTGGGCGAGACGTCCAACCGGTTGCGCCGTCTGATCGACTACGCCACCGACACGCCGTGCGTGCTCTTCTTTGATGAGTTCGATGCGGTCGGTAAGGAACGCAGCGATGCCCAAGAAACCGGCGAGATCAAGCGCGTGGTCTCGTCGCTTCTGGTCCAGATGGACCGCCTGCCCAGTCACACTCTCATTGTGTGCGCGACCAATCATCCTGAGCTTCTTGACCGCGCCGTCTGGCGTCGCTTTGAGATCAAGTTGGAGATCAACAAGCCGGGCCCCGAGCAGCTCATCCAGTGGTTTCACAACTTCGAAGCGTCCCTCCCGGGACCCGCTGGAATCACGGCACGCGAATTCGCCGACTATATGCACGGCCAGAGCATGGCCGCTGTGGAGGGCTTCACGCTTGATGTCCGCCGCAAGCTTGTGTTGTCCAGAAGCAAACTCCAGCCCGCTGAAGCCATTCGCCTAGTGATGAGGAGAAGTAACATCCTTGCAAACACAACAGTGAGCAGGGAGGACGGCAATGCCGACAGACTATCCAATAGTCCGTCTAAAGCGCGCAAGCGCAGGACCAAGGCTGAAGGGCAACAGGAAACCTAGGTTTCCGGCCAGGATTCCATACGACCGCCAGGCGCAGCGCCTCGGACAGGTCTTCGAAGAAGCACAGAAGGGGCTGACGGCATACGCGCAGGGCGTTAACGTCGCAGTCGATCCACGAGCTGTGGTTCCCGAGCGCTGCCTAGTCTTCGAGCTGCTCGGCGACGTTCCGCAGTTCAATCTCGCCGCGCAGGCGCTGGGCCTGGAGTGGCTCGCCACTGAAGTCGCCCAGCCGGATGACGATGGGCTGGAAGAAGCCGAGGCAGTTCAGACCAGGGATCCGGCCAAACAGCCCGTACAGCGGCTGTATTTGACGATGCCCACCGAGCGCGCGCTGGGCAAGTTGCTTCGCCAGTGGAAGCGCTACGAGAAGGGTCAGCAGCCGCCCGACGACGACCACAAGTCGCTTTGGAAACTGTTTGATTACCTACACGGTCTGCGCGTTTGGTCCGTCGAAGACCGCCTGGATCCCACGCTCTCGCTCTACGTGAATAGCGCACTCGAGGACCGGCCGGGCGTCGATGTCGTCATCGAGCTCGATCTTTGGTACCGCACGGAAGCCGAGCGGCGCGACCAGTCCCTGCAGACGTTGCAGGAGATGCTGGAAGAAGTTGGCGGCGAGCTGCTTGATGCTGTGGACATCGCAGAGATCAGCTATCAAGGTGCGCTTGTCAAGGTCCCCCCGCGGGTCGCTCGGCGCCTGGCTCAAGGGCAAGGTCGCATCGCCGAGTTCAACGACGTTATGACGATTCGTCCGCAGTCGGCCTACGAATCGAAGATCGAGCTCGATCAGGACCAGGCGGCACAGGGGGCGCCGGACGAACCGGAGCTCGACCGAGCCTGCATCGCCGCGCTACTAGATGGGTATCCGATCGAGCGGCACGAATTGCTCGACGGTCGCCTGACCGTCACCGAGGTGGACGTGACGGCCGCGGATGCGCCGGCTATCACGCGCAATCACGGAACTTCCATGGCCTCGCTGATCGTTCACGGCGATCTGGAGTCCCCAGCGAGCACGCCGCTGAAACGCCCGCTTGCTGTCATCCCGGTGCTGGTGGCACCGTCCCTCGCGCATCGGGAATCCACGCCAGCCGGAAAGCTGCCCATCGGTGTCATCTACCGCGCGCTCAGCGCTGTCGTCACGATGAACGATGGTGACTCGCCAGAGCTGGAGAAGGTCGTCGTCATCAATCACTCGATCTGCGACGACTTCGCGCCATTCGTGCGGCGACCTTCGCCTTGGTCTACCTTGCTTGACTACTTCGCGCACCGGCACAGGCTGCTGATCGTGATCAGCGCGGGGAACATTTCCTCCAGCTTCCCCGTGAGCGCCTACCCCAACTTGGCGGCCTTCGCAGCTGATCACCCTGATACCCGCCAGGCCGCGATTCTGGGTGCGATCGAGATGGCCAAGGGGACGCGCGGCCTCCTCACCCCGGCCGAGGCGGTCAATGCGCTCACAGTTGGCGCGGTCCACGCGGACCATGCGCCTATCGACCCAGCCGCTCCGATCGACCCGTATCCGACGTTTGCGATGAGCAACCTCGCATCGGCGACGGGGCTTGGCGCCAACCGGAGCGTCAAGCCGGATGTGCTCGAGCACGGGGGGCGCTTCGCCGCAGGCGTGGCCAACATTGCAGGCGGGATCGAGGTGCATGCCAAGCCCAGCGCACACTACGGCCAACAGGTCGCCTCACCCTCCAGAACCGGCACCCTGAACCGTCGGATGCGCACGGCTGGCACGAGCAACGCTGCGGCCTTGGTGACGCGCGCGGCGCACTTCATTGCCGACGCCGTCGAAGAAGTGTTCGGCACAGAAGGGATTGACTGGACTGACCTGGACACGCGCGCCGTCATCCTCAGAACCCTGCTGGTTCATGGCGCTTCTTGGGGACCCGTGGGCGACGTGCTGCACGCCGCGTATCCGCCACGGGAGTCAAAGCTCTGGTCCGCAAGGCGCAACACCATCACTCGCTTCCTGGGCTATGGTCAACTCGACACAGGTCGGGTGGTTCGCGGCGGCCAAAACCGTATCACACTGCTGGCCGATGACAAGATCAAAGCCGCGGAGCGTCATACGTACGTGCTGCCCGTCCCGCCATCCATGGTGGGCAACCGGGACATTCGGTCCTGCACCGTGACGCTGTCCTGGAGCTGCCCGACGACGCACACCACCACCGATCACCGAGCCGTCGTCTTGCAACTCAGCGGCGAGGACAACGCCAGCGCCTTCTGGGCAGGCGTGGACCGCTCGGGCAAGCCTCAGCCCAACATCACCACAGCCAACCGCGGAACGGTCATCCACATCGTTCAAGACGGCAAGAAGAAGATGCCGGCGAACGGTCGCATCGTGATTTGCGTTCAGGCAGCCGCCAAGGCAGGCTTCGAAGAGGAGCAGGTGCCCTACGCGCTGGCGGTGACGCTGGAATTGGCCCAGCAGCAGCGCAGCACGCTGTACGCAGAGGTCGAGCAACAGGTGCGCCAGCGCGCCCGGACCCGCCAACGCTGATTCACAACAGGGGAAGAATGCACATGTCCAACTACGACATCGGGGACTTGCTGGGCTCGCGCTCGCCCGCACAGATCGCCGCCTATTTGCAAGACATTGGGGACGATGAGGAAGCCGCCCACTTCCTGAGCGGTGCAGGTGGTCAATCGTTCGGTCTGGAGGCTAGACCCTACGCTCGCACGGGCATGGTGCTGGGATTCATTCCCGCCGCTCCGGGCTCCACAAGCATTCAAAGTATCTCCGCCGTCACGGCTGATGAGGCCCTGATTGGCACTCAGATCAAGGTGACTCTGGATAAGTTCTTCGTCTACAAGTACCCAGGCTGGGGCACGCACACGGTGCTGTGTGAGTTCAACGGTAAGAACCAGGTGGCCGGTGAGTCCGAGGAGCTCTCGTTCGCGCTGCGCTTTGACACGCGGGATGGAACCAGCCCCAGCATCGCCGGCGCGCCCATCTTCATGGGACTGACGGTCGGTAGCGACGGCATCTCGTTCAAGGGGCGCGTGGTGAACGTGCGCAACTCCACCGACGATGTTGTGCTGGCGACGCTGGACACCCCGGCGTTCAAGCACGGCCTCACGCTGCTCAGTACTGCGCAGCCGGCGCTCAAGCCTCTTGCTAGCCTGGCGGCCGCGACGGTCGGCGCGGTCATGAAGCGGCGCCAGAACGCGTTGATTCACATGTTTGAGCTCGGACTGGACTTTCGAGGCAGCGCCACGTCCGCGCGGTTGCGCCACGGCTCCTATGTGGTCGTTCAATCCGACGCCGCATCCTCGTGGGACTGGGACGACTACGAATGGAACCCTGGAGGTATGGCCCTTCATTTGAAGGGCCAGCCCGAAGCGACTCCCGAATTCAACTACCTCGTCGTGGGCGTGTCACCGTCCACCGGCTCTGCGCCGGTCTGACGCCTGGAAGACGCGCAACCTCTTGAGGAAGTCCGGCGCAGGATCAGCCACGCATGCCTGCCCGGAGTTCTCCAAGCCAGCGCACGTAGTCGGTGGGCGCATTCAGCGATGTCCCCGTGAGTCCACCGCCGTCGACTTTGATGGCCATGGTGAGGCCTCTGAGCTGCACGGTTGGTGAGAATGCGTCGAAGCTTAAGACTTTGCTCGCCTCCACGGTGGCCACCTGGCACTGTCCGCGGGCCTGCTGGGCGACATAGGCGACTTCACGGTTGCCGTGTGGGCTCGCCCCGAAGAAGGCTCGAAGGGCGACCAGCGCATCTTCGACTTCGGCACTAACGACATCGCCTATTTCGCGCTGATGCTTCATTACGACGGTGCGGGAAGGTCCACCCGGAGGTGCGCGATCACAGCCAACTACCGTTTCGCCGAGCGCAGCCTCGCCGCCCCCGGGCCGAGAATGGGCGTTTGGACGCATCTTGCGGTGACGCTTTCGGGAACGCTCGCTAAGTTGTTCGTCAATGGCGCTGTCGTGGACAGCAGTGACCACTTCGCGGTCGCCCCGTGACAACTTGGCCGGACCGCGCTGAACTGGCTCAGCCGCTCGCAGTACGCCGAAGATCCGTACTTCAAGGGGATACTGCAGGACTTTCGTCTGTTTTCGGCGCCTTGTCCGCAGGGCAGATTGGGGCCCTGGCTGCGGGCTGAAGCGGCTGACGTGATCGCTTCGGGCAACCCACGCAATCCGCTGAGGACGGGAGGCGGTGGCAATATCCTACAGGTACGATCACCGACCGCATAACTTGCCCCATGAATCCCATGTCGAACGTTGATGTGACTAAGCTCTCGTATGCCCAGTTGATCGATCTGAGCAAGCAGCTGGAGCGGCAGATCGCCGAAAAGCGGAGCGAAGAGCTGAAGGTCTTGGTGGACGGGTTTGCCAAGAAATTGGAAGCTGCAGGATTCACCGTCGCGGAAGGTGCGGAGGCGCTGAAGCCGTACTTGCCAGCGGCCAGCCAAGGCCGCATGGCCGCGCCGGCGCGTTACCGCAATCCTGCCAACCCGACTGAGACCTGGTCCGGCCGAGGTCGGGCGCCAAAGTGGCTGGCTGATCTTGAGATTCAGGGGCGTAGTCGGGAAGAGTTCCGCGCCGTGTGAGCCGCGGAGAGGATCATGAGCCTCTTCCACCGCTTGAACGCCATGGTCCTTGCGCGTGCGCACGAGTGCGCCGGTGAGGCGTCCATCCAAAGCGTCGAGGCCAGAGGCCCAAGCCTACTGCTCTACTTGTCCAGCGGCGAGCGGGAGATGCTGGACGTCCGATGCCTGAGCCATGCAGCGGCGATGAAGCTCGATGTTTACGGTGGAACTGTGATCACATTGCTGTTGGAGTTCGATGCACCTCCTCGATTCGTTCAGCTTCCAGAGACTTGCCAGGGATGGCAAAGCGCTTGCGCCGCCCTGGACGAGGTGCCGGGCAGCCTGCCTCACATTGAGTGGTACCCCCGCTTGATGATCCGGACTGACGCTGCGCAGATTAGCATCTGGCCAGCGTCGTCAACGAGGTAAGGAACAAGGCGAGTCGGTTATCGCATCGAGCGCTGAATCATGGGTGGCTTGTACCGCTCTTGCTCGGGAGAACTGCAGAACTTCACATGAAGAAGCTCGCCCTTCTACTGCTGTCCATCGCTGTGCCGTTGGCGTTCGCGTTCGGCGGCATGGTGCTCATCCTCGTGGCCAATCCGAACGCCAACATTGAGCGTGAGGGCTGGATCCTCGGCTGGGCCGGCTTCGCCCTCGGCTTCGTCAGCGGCTTGTTCGTCGTCTGGGCCTTCTGGCGGCGCCGCCGCCAAGCTCTGGCTTAGGAGCAGCAAGTCCCGAATGCGCTGCGGTTGAGGAAATTCGCTTTCGCTGAAATGCTGCCGCATCCTGATGATGCCCGCGAGCGGTGGGACTCTATCCGGCGGACAAGCGGCGGCTGTTGAACGGGCAGCGCGTAACGGCCTCACGATGACGCTTCAGAGTGGGTGGCGGGACCAGTGACGAAACCGGTAGACGAACCGATGCCCCGTGTCCTTAGTCACTACGGCGTAAGCGTCCTGGCAAGTCATGTTGAACTGCTGAGCCGTGCCTAGGATGCTCGTATCCATCAACGACTTGATGGGTACGTACGCACTATGGACCAAGCAGCGCCAGGCCGGCGGCGGCGAGTTCACAGCGCCGAGTTCAAGGCGCAGGCAGTGCAAGCCTCGCAGCAGCCGGGCGTCTCGATGGCCGCCGTGGCGATGGCTCACGGCATCAACGCCAACCTGCTTCGGCGCTGGGTTCATGAGAGGGCTCAGCCGCCTGTCGACGCAGTGGCCGTCGGGGACAAGCCCGTCGGCTTCATCGCACTGCCGATGCCAGCACCGTCCGCTCAGCCCGAGCCGAGCGGTGAGCCAATCCGCATCGAGGTCCGCCGTGGCTCGACCACCGTCGCGGTGACGTGGCCAGTTGCCGCCGCCGATGCGTGCGCGGCCTGGATGCGCGAGCTGCTGCGTTGATCCGCATCGACGCCGTATGGCTCGCGACGGCGCCACTTGACATGCGCGCCGGCACTGAGACCGCCCTGGCCCGCGTCGTCGAGGTCTTCGGCGCCGCCAGGCCGCACCATGCCTACCTCTTTGCCAACCGTCGTGCCACGCGCATGAAGGTACTCGTACATGACGGCATTGGCGTGTGGCTGGCTGCGCGGCGCCTGAACCAGGGCCGTTTCGTGTGGCCGCGCGATGTCACGCTGGAGCAGATGCCGCTGACCCAGCCCCAGCTGCAGGCCCTGGTGCTGGGCCTGCCGTGGCAGCGCGTGGAAGACGACGGCGCGATCCGGTTGCTGTGACGCAATCGGTGCTCGCGCCGATGCGCGTGGCCCGCGCTCGCCCCACACTGCCGTCATGGCAGTCGCCGCGCCCCTCAGTGCCGAAGACCTTGCCTCGCTGGAAGCCGCGGGGCTTGGGCACATTGGCGCCAAGGTGCGAGCACTCTTGGATCGACAGGCGCATGACCGCCACGAGATTGAGTGGCGCGACGCCAAGATCGAGAAGCTGACCTTTGAGATGGCGCAGCTGCGCCGCGTGAAGTTCGGCAAGAAGAGCGAGCAACTCGACGCCGAGCAGAAGGCGCTCTTCGACGAGGCGGTCGACGCTGACCTTGCCGCGCTCGAAGCACAACTGGCCGAGCTGATGGCCGCCAAGCGCAAGGAGACCGAGCCTGCGCCCGAGCGGCCCAAGCGCGCCGCGCTCCCCGCCCATCTGCCGCGCGTGGAGCGGCACCACGAACCCAGCGACACGACGTGCCCCTGCGGCTGCCAGATGAAGCGCATTGGCGAGGACGTCAGCGAGAAGCTGGACTACACACCTGGCAGCTTCACCGTAGAACGCCATGTGCGCGGCAAGTGGGCCTGCGCGAAGTGCCGCACGCTGACCCAGGCGCCCGTGCCGGCGGAGATCATCGACAAGGGCTTGCCCACCTCGGGCCTGCTCGCCCATGTGCTGGTCGCCAAGCACTCTGACCATCTGCCGCTCTACCGCCAGGAAGCGATCCTCGAGCGCGCTGGCCTCGCCATCCCGCGCTCGACGCTGGCCGCCTGGGTGGGCGTGTGCGGTGTGCGCCTACAACCTCTGGTGGACGCCATGAAGGCCGATCTGCTGCGGCTGCCGGTGCTGCACGCCGACGAGACGCCGGTGGCGATGCTCGCGCCCGGCACAGGCAAGACCCATCGCGCTTATCTCTGGGCCTACGCCAGCGGCGCTTTCGAGCAGATGCGCGCGGTGGTCTACGACTTCACCGAGAGCCGCTCGGGCCAGCATCCGCGGACGTTCCTGGGTCACGGCACCGACGGTGCCTGGATGGGCAGCCTCGTTTGCGACGACTACGCCGGCTACAAGGCGCTGTTTCTCGACGGCGGCATCACCGAGGTGGGCTGCATGGCCCACGCGCGCCGCAAGTTCGTGGAACTGCACCTGGCAAACAAGAGCACCTTGGCGGCCACAGCCATCGAGTTCATCGGGCAGCTCTACGGCATCGAACGGGAAGCGAAGGACCTGGTAGCAGAGGATCGCCTGCGAGAACGACGAACGCGAGCGGCGGCGGTCGCTCAGGCCCTGCACAAGTGGTTGCTGGAGGTCCGGCCGAAGGTGCCTGATGGCTCAGCCACCGCCAAGGCCATGGACTACAGCTTGCACCGCTGGGCGGCGCTCACGCGTTACCTGGGCGACCCTGCCTTGCCCATCGACAACAATTTCGACGAGCAGCAGATCAGGCCGTGGGCCACGGGGCGCAAGAACTGGCTCTTTGCCGGGACGCTGCTTGCGGGGCAGCGCGCCGCGGCCATCATGAGCTTGATCCAAACGGCCAAGCTGAACGGGCACGACCCCTATGCCTACTTGAAGGACGTGTTGCAGCGACTTCCAACGCAGCGGGCATGCGATATTGATCAACTGTTGCCATATCGTTGGGTAAGGGACCGAGCGACCGGGCCCGCCCGAATGTGGCGGTCGAGTTCCGTTCCATGTTTCGCTGGGAAGGCTTTTGTGAGCAGCAAGACTGAAGCCGCTGAAGGGCGGCCGCCTCTGTTGGAAGACCCTACTTACCCCGGACGTACCGGGGGGTACGTGACGCGCATTACGAGCAAGCTCGTGCACGACTCAGCAATAGCCGGGCACCACAAGCTGTTCCTGCCTACGCCGACTCCCCCAACTAGCTCATATGTACATTCGGGCGCTGATGTGTCGGGCGCACCTGTGTTCGAAGTTCCTGGCGAGTTCTATAGCGCCGTTTTCGCGCGAGTCCACGCCTTGTTCGGCGCTGAGGCCGCAGACAGCTCCGGCGAGCGCACCGTAGCGTTCGGCGGCCGTCCCTTCGCGGTATCTATCAGTCCGGCATCCGCAACGGCAAACGGCGCTACCCTCAACATTCGCCCCATCATCGAAGGCGCGAGCGCTCCTCGTTAGATGCGCGTTGCACCTTGCCGTCAACATAGCGAGCGGTTCGCGACTGGGCGCCGCGACCGTCTGTCAACCTGACTTCGCAGCACGCTTACACTACGGCCGCGTTTCTGCCGTCCGCACAATGAAGCCGGCTGAAAGGGAGAAAAGACTATGAGCGGCGCTGCTTTGGCGAGCACCTTCTACACCGTAGGTTACGCGCAGGAACTTGCTCGTTCCATGGATCAGAATCAGGCGGATGTCCTGGTCTTGTCTGTCGACGAGTACATCGGCATCCTGCACGACAAGTCCAAAGGGAATTCAAAGCTGCGGGAGTCGCTAAGTCAGATCCTGGACAAGACCGCCTTCGGGCAGTACTGGCGAAAAACGCTGTACCCCAACATCAACGAGGCCTGGGTCACCCCAACTGCGCAGAGCGCGCTTGACGCGTTTGCCGTCACCAAGACTTTCACGGCGCTGGGCATCGCTGGTGTAACCAGCTACATCAAGACCACACCCAAGGGCACCTACATCATTCTGAAAGGCTTCCCTGCCCATAGAAGCCCACTCCTTGCTGGGACGCGGTACTTGGCATCGAACCCGGCTGTCATGAGGTTCGGGCTGGGGATGAAGGGGTTGCGAGGTATGGCGAAGGGCGGCTTCGTGCTGGGCATCGTGGTTTCGTCCACGATCGAGGTGACGGATTTCCTCTTCAAGGACGAGAAAACCATGGCCGACCTCGTTGGCAGCATCGGCGTCGAGGCGGTGAAAGGTGGACTCGGGGCACTCGCCGGCTACGCCGCCGCAGCAGCTGTGGGTGTCGCCACGACAGCGGCGGTCGCGCCGTTGGTGACTATGGTGCTCGTGGGATTCGTGGCTGCCACGTTCATCAACTATCTCGACAACAAGTATGACGTCAAAAGTCGGGTCATCGAGGCCCTGAAGATGATTCCCGAGAAGACAGCGAACGGGATCTATCAGATCAACCAGACGAGCGCCTCCTGGATGTCAGATCTGCGTGACGCCATCGCTGGCAAGCTGCGGGATAAAAGCAATCAGATCGGGCGCGAGATGATGGACTGGATGTGCCCAGTCTGCAGGAGATATTGAAGTGAGCAGCACGGTGACCGCCGAAGAGGTCAAGCAAGCCCGCAAAGTACTTCTTCTGTTCGTTCCCGTCGCAGTGTTGATGCTCGCAGGACTTGGCCTGGAGTTCATACCGCAGTGGTTCGCCACCATGGATGACCTCATCGCCCGAGCACCGGTCATCCGCATCGGTTGGGCAGATCCGTTGGCGCTTGTC
>NZ_JBQEOF010000032.1:0-46771 GCF_052044995.1 Roseateles sp. 22389 | reverse complement strand
ACGCCGCTGGCGTCGCCCAGCACCTCGTCCAGCGTGTGGAACAGGTGCAGCTCGATCTTGCCGGCCTGGACCTTGTCCATCAGCTTGTCGACCAGGATGGGCTCGGCGCGGAACTTGTCGCGGCGGTGGATCAGGTGGACCTTGCTGGCGATGTTGGACAGGTACAGCGCTTCCTCGACCGCGGTGTTGCCGCCGCCGACCACGCAGACCTCCTGCTCGCGATAGAAGAAGCCGTCGCAGGTCGCACAGGCGCTGACGCCGCGGCCCATGAAGGACTCCTCGGACGGCAGGCCCAGGTACTGCGCCGAGGCGCCAGTGGCCAGGATCACCGTGTCGGCGGTGTAGACGGCGCTGTCGCCGGTCAGCGTGAAGGGGCGCTTGGAGAAGTCGACGCTGTTGATGTGGTCGAAGACGATCTCGGTCTGGAAGCGCTCGGCATGCTGCTGGAAGCGCTGCATCAGCTCGGGGCCTTGCACGCCCATCACGTCGGCGGGCCAGTTGTCGACCTCGGTGGTGGTCATCAACTGACCCCCTTGCGCCATGCCGGTGACCAGCAGCGGCTTGAGGTTGGCGCGGGCCGCATACAGGGCGGCGGTGTAGCCGGCGGGGCCGGAGCCCAGGATGAGGAGGGCGGTGTGGCGGGTGGCGGTGCTCATGGGGTGTCCTGTCGATTCACAGCTTGGCGCGGTCCAGGCGCTGGGCGAATTCATCGGCCGGCAGGAAGCCGATCGTGCGCGCGGCAGCGAGTTCGCGGCCCTGGGCGTCGAAGAACAGGATCCCCGGCGGCCCGAACAGCTGGAAGCGCTTGAGCAGGGCCTTGGCGTCCGCGCTGTTGGCGGTGACATCGGCCTGCAGCAGGCGCGCCTGGCGCAGCCGGGCGGCGATCGCGGGATCGGCGAAGGTCAGGTGCTCCATCTCCTTGCAGGCGACGCACCAGTCGGCATAGAAGTCCAGCATCACCGGCCGGTCCGTCGAGGCCAGCGCCGCGTCCAGCTGCGCGACGGTGGTGATGCGCTCGAACGTGGGCGTGGCGGCGGCGGCCTCCGCGCTGGCCATCGGCAGCGCGGACCCGGTGCCGCGCGCCAGGTGGCGCAGCGGCTGCAGCACGCTGTCACCGCCCGAGAGCGCGCCGCCGATCATCGCGATGGACCACAGCGCCACCAGCGCGCCGCCCGCCTTCAGCGCGCGGGGCTTGCCGGCCTCGAACGCGCCCAGGCAGATCGCCAGGATCAGCGCCGCGGCACCGATCAGGAACATCAGCGCGCCGGTCGGCAGGACCGGCGACACCAGCCACAGCGCGACCGCGATCAGCACCACGCCGAAGAAGGTCTTGACGTGCTCCATCCAGCGGCCGGCGCGCGGCAGCAGCGTGCCGGCGGACAGGCCCAGCAGCAGCAGCGGGACGCTCATGCCGCAGGCCAGCGCGAACAGCGCCGAGCCGCCCAGCACCACGTCGCGGGTCTGGCTGATGTAGACCAGCGCGCCGGCCAGCGGCGCCGCGACGCAGGGGCCCACCAGCAGCGCCGACAGCCCGCCCATCAGGAACACGCCGATGTGGCGGCCACCCTTGAGCTGGTTGGACGCGTTGTTGACCTTGTCCTGGATGAAGCCGGGCATCTGGAATTCCCAGACGCCGAACATCGACAGCGCCAGCACCGACAGCAGCAGCGCGAAGGACCCCAGCACCCACGGGTTCTGCAGCGCGGCGGCGAAGCCCGACCCCAGCAGCCCGGCGACGACGCCGGCCGCGGTGTAGACCATCGCCATGCCCATCGAGTAGGCCAGCGCCAGCGTGAAGCCGCGGGCGCGAGAGACCGGCGCGCCCTGGCCGACGATGATCGACGACAGGATGGGCAGCATCGGCAGCACGCAGGGCGTGAAGGACAGCAGCAGGCCACCGAGCAGGAACATGCCGATGACGCGCAGCAGGCTGCCCGACTGCAGCGCGGCGGCGCTGCGGTCGACGGGCGCGTCCGCCGAGGTGGCTGCGGTGGCGGCCGCGGTGGCCGGTGCGGCTCCGGTCGCCGTCGCCGTCGTGGCGCCGGACGGCGCGGGCGACGCCGAAGCGGCGGGTGCGGCTGACGTGGACGACTCATCGACCGGCGCCGTCAGCGCATCGGGTTGCGACTCCCAGCGGGCCGTCACCGCGCCATCGCCGCCGCGCGTCAGGTGCACCAGCGCCTGCTGCGGCGGATAGCAGAGGCCGCGGTCGGCGCAGCCCTGGAAGCGCACCGTCAGCGACGCGGGCAGCGCGCCGGCGGGCAGCGGCTGCGCGATGCGGACCGCGCCGGCCCACAGCGTCATCGTCTTGTTGAAGTTGGGATCGAACTCGGCCTTGCCCTCGGGCAGGCGCGGCGCGGGCAGCGCCGTGCCCTCGGCCTCGATCGCGAAGCGCTCGCGGTAGAGGTGGTAGCCGGGAGGGACGTCGAACTGGACCAGCAGCGGGCCGCGTCCGGCGTCGTCGACACGCGCCTGGCCGGGGAAGGCCTGCACGACGTCGAGGAAGGGCGGCTGATCGGTGGCGGCGCGGGCGCTGCCCGGCGCGGCGAGGACCAGCGTGATCGCGGTCGCGGCGCCGGCGAGGAAGGAGGCGAGGAATCTCATGACGGCGTGGAGGAAGTGGTGGAAGGGAGGGAAGTGGCGTGCAGGGCCGGCGCGGACGCGGTCGATGGCGGCGTCGCCAGGCCCGCGGCCGGGGTGTGGAGGAGCTGCTCCGGATCGTGGGTGTGGCGGTGGCCGTCGGCATCGATCAGCAGGAAGCCCACGCCCGGCGTGCTCAGCCGCGTGGCGGCCGGCGCGCCGATCAGCATCGCCATCGTGGCCAGGGCGCCGGAGGCGATGCACAGCGGCGCGACCACGCTGACGGCCTGCCAGTGGCGCACCGGCTGGCCGGTGCGCGGATCGAGGATGTGGCAGCAGCGCCGGCCGTCGGCGGCGATGAAGAAGCGCTCGTAATCGCCGCTGGTGGCCAGGGCGCCACTGCCCAGCGCGATGCGCGCGCAGACCTCGTGCTCGCGCCGCGGATGCCGGATGGCGAAGACCCAGGGCTGGCCGTCCGGACGCGGACCGAGCACGCGCAGGTCGCCGCCCAGGTTCACGAAGCCATGGCGGAAGCCGAGCTCGCGCAGCACGGCGACGGCGCGGTCGGCGGCATATTCCTTGCCGATGCCGCCGAAGTCGATCTCCATGCCGGCCTGCGGCAGCGCGATGGCGCGGCCGTCCCACTGCACGCGGTGCCAGCCGATGCGCGCGAGCTGCAGGGCCAGCGCGTCGGGCGAGGGCTCGCGGCCGGCCTTGAAGTCCCAGGCGCGGCGCAGGCAGCCGCTGGTGAGGTCGAAGAGGCCGTCGCTCTGTCGATGCAGCTCGGCGGCGAAGTCGAGCAGGTGGGCGGTCTCCGCGTCGACGGTCACGCCGCCGCGGCCCGCGCGCGCGTTGATCGCCGAGATCACGCTGTCGTCGCGGTAGCGCGAGTACTTGCGCTCGATGCGGCGGACCTCGGCCTCGGCGAAGGCGCAGGCGTCGGCGGCCTGCGCCGGCGGGACGCCGGCCAGCACGATCTCGTTGGGCGAGGCCATCGCCGTGAAGGCGTGGCGATGCTCCTGTTCGGCAGGGCCGTCCGGCGGCAGGGGAGCCGCCGGGGCAGCCGCCGAGGGCAGCGAGGTCGTGGCGTCGCGCAGCATCGTCGTGGCCTCAGAACTTGTGCGAGAGGCCGATCTGCAGCCAGTCGGCCTGGAAGCGGTCCAGACCCGGCGAGCCGCTGCCGCCCAGGCGCCAGGCGGCGCGCTGCTCGTAGTGCTCGAGGCTGACGTCGGCGGTCCAGCGCGGCGCGAACTCGTAGGCGACCTTGAGCCCGGCGGTGATCGCGCCGAAGGCCGACAGGCGCTGGTCGCCGGACAGGTACTGCGGCGAGGTGGCGGTGTAGCCGGGCGGGAAGGGCGCGCCGAGCGCGGGGTCGTAGAGCGGGTCGTAATAGAACTTGGCCGCGCGCTGCGTCGTGTAGCGCAGCATCGGCGTCAGCGTCCAGCCGCCGGCGAGCGGCTGCACCCAGGCGGCCTCGACCGTGTTGGCGCGCACGCCGAAGCTGTCGGCGTAATAGCGCCAGCTGCTGCGCAGCGTCGCGCGCCAGTCGCTGAAGTGATGGTTCCAGCGCGCCATCACCGTGTACTGCTCGCGCCGGTCCGGGCGGCGGTCCGGGAACTTGTAGGGGTCCGAGTACATGCCGTGGCCCCAGCTCGCGCCCAGGCTCAGCTGCACCAGGTCCACCGCGGTCCAGGCCTGGGTCACGCCGGCGGTCAGCTGCGTGGTGTTGCGGCCGCGGCTGAGCGTCGGGTCGTTGGAGGAGCCGATCCAGTCGTCGCCGAAGGCGGCGCCGATGTTCCAGGTGGTGTTGTTGTCCTCGCTGGAGCGCCGGTAGTCGGCCGAGACCGTGCGCGAGCGGTAGTCGTGCTCGGTCGAGTAGGCCGCGCCGACGGACCACGCGTCGCGGTCGTTGTAGCGCGTGACGCGGATGTCGCCGGCCTTGCGTTCCTCGTCCAGCCGCGAGGCGCCCGAGACGGCGCTGTGGAAGCGCGGCGAAGCGCCGGAGACGCTGTCGGTCACCAGCGAGCCCTCGACCGACCAGCGGCCGGCCACCGGCACCATCAGGTAGACCGACGGCGCGGTCACCTTGATGCGGTCGAAGCCGGGCTGGCGGTCACGGTAGGACAGCAGCTTGACGGCGACCTCGGCCTGTTCGGGCGCGGTTTCGGCCTGCGCCGCCGGCTGCAGTCCCGGCAGCAGCAGCGCCGCGGCGAGCACGCCGCCCCAGGCGCCGGCGCGGGCCGCGGTCGTGTCGGCAGCGGGGCCGCCGGCATCGCGCGTCGCGGGCGCGTCGACGGCTCCCGTGGCAGGGGCGCGTTCGAACTCAATTGCAGCCACAACCGCCTCCTCCCACGCCATTGCCGCCGGAGGCGTTTTCCTTGCTGGTGTAGATGTGCTGGGCGAAACGGTCGCCGAGCACGTCGCCGCCCATCGTCATCTCGGGGCGGGCGAGCGCGCCCTTCTCCCAGGGCTTGGGGGGCTGGATCGCGCAGCCGGTGGTCGCGAACGCGAGCAGCGTCGCGCCGGCGACCAGGGCGGCCGTCGCGAGCGGGGCGCGGCGGCGGGGCGTCGGAGGCAGGGACATCGTGGGACTCCAGGGTGAAAGCAAGGGGGAGCGGCGGAGCGCGGGTGGGCCGCGCCGGCGGGTGTCGGGGCGCGGCGCCGGGTGGCGCCATCGCGCGATCAGGACGCTCGGGAAGCTCGGGCGCTCAGGGCATTCATGGCGCCTTCTGCGCCTTCAACGCCGCGGCGATGCGGGCCTCGAGCTCGGCCTTGTCCTCGGCGCGGAAGCCGGCGTGCTCCATCAGCACGCGGCCGTCGGGGCCCAGCACCACCGAGCTCGGCATCGCCCGCACGCCGACGCGCTGCGCGGAACCGCCCTTCGGATCGAAGGCCAGCGCGACCTTGGCGGGCACCTCCTTGAGGAAGGCCTGGGCGTCGTCGCGGCGGGCGTCGAGGTTGACCGCCACGATGCGCAGGCCCTGCGCGCCGTACTTGGCCTGCATCTCGTTCATCCACGGGAAGGACTCGCGGCAGGGGCCGCACCACGAGGCCCAGAAGTCGACGTAGGTGAGCTTGGCCTTGCCGTCGTACAGCGGCACCGGCGCGCCGTCGGCGCCGGGGACGCTCGCGACCGGCAGCGCCTGGCCCACGTCGGCGGCGTGGACCGGCGACAGCGTCATGAAGAGCGCGGCGCCGAGCGAGGCGATCGTGGTGAGGGCGCGCGACGACGCGCCGCGGCGCGCGGCATCGTGGGAGGAAGTTGGGCGAGTGGACATCGGGGCTCCAGGGCGTTGAGGGTGGGAGAGCGCGGCCGTGTTCAGCGGCGTGCGCGACGGCGCCACAGGATCAGTCCGGACAGTCCGGCCATCAGCAGCAGCAGCGGATCCGCCGCGCCGGTGCCGGCGCCGATCGTGCAACCGCCGCCACCGCTGTTGGACATCGCCGTGTTGCCGGCCGAGCCGCTGAGCGCGACGGTGGCCGTGGCGGGCGACATGTCGCCCNGCAGCGTCAGCGTGGCGGTGTCGGTGGCCGCGGCGTCGGAGGCCGCCGCGCCCGCGCCAAGCCAGCGCACGGTCACCTGGCAGTTCGCGCCGGGCGCGACGGTGAACGGCGCCGCGCCGCAGCTGCCGGTGCCGCTCGTGTCGATCGAGAAACGCGCCGTGCTGATCGCCAGCGAGGCGATGTGCAGCGCCGCGTTGCCGCTGTTGGTCAGCGTCAGCGGACGGCCGGCGGTGTCGGCCGCGCTCAGGTCGATCGAGGTCGCCGACAGCTGCAGCGCCGGTTGCGGCGCGCCTTGGCCGGTGCCGCTGAGCGCCAGCGCGGCGGGCAGCGTCGCGTTGTCGGCGACGACGTTGGCCGTGGCGGCGCGGGCACCGACGGCGCGCGGGCTGAAGCCGATCGCCAGGTCGCAGCTCGCGCCCACGGCCAGCGAAGCGCCGGCGACGCAGGTGGAGGCGGTGTCGACGCGGTAGTCCGCGGCGGCGGCGCCGGCCAGGCTGAAGCTGCCCAGCGTCGCGGCGGCGGTGCCGGTGTTGCTCAGCGTGAAGTGCTTGAGGCCGCCGTCGGCGCCGACGGTGACGGTGCCGAAGTCGGCGCCGGCCGCCGGGCTCCAGCCCAGGATCGCCGTGTTGGCGAGCGCGCCGGTGCCGGCCAGCGCCACGCTCTGCGGCGAGCCGGCGGCGTTGCTGGTCAGGCTCAGCGCGCCGGTGGCCGCGCCGGCGGCGGTCGGCGTGAAGGTGACCGACACGGTGCAGGTGCCGGCGGCGGGAATGCTGGCGCCGCAGCTGTGGGTGGCCGCGAACGGACCGCTGGCCGCGATCGCGCTGAAGCTCAGCGCGGCGCTGCCGGTGTTGGTGACGGTGAGGGTCTGCGCGGCGGTCGTGGTGCCGACCGTGGCCGTGCCGAAGCTCAGCGAGCTCGCCGAGAGGCTGGACACCGGCGCGGCGGCGATCTGGCCGGTGCCGCTCAGCGCGAGGTTCACGTTGGCGGCGGCGCCGCCAGCGGCCGGCGCGGTGGCGGCCACGGCGATCGAGGCGGAACGGGCGCCCGCGGCGGCCGGCGAGAAGGTCGCGGTGACGGTGCAGGTCGCGCCGACGGCCAGCGGCGTGCCGACGGCGCAGCTGCCGCCTCGCGTGAAGTCGCCAGCGTTGGCGCCGCTGACGCCGATGCTGCCGAAGTCCAGCGAGGCGGTGCCGGTGTTGGTCAGCGTGACGGTGCGCGCGGCGGAGGCGACGCCCACGGTCTGCGTGCCGAAGTCGACGCTGCTGGCGTCGGCGGACAGGCCGGCCTGCAGCGCGCCGTTGGCAGTGCCGCTGAGGGCGATCGGGATCGCCGTCGAAATGCCGTTGTGGGTGATCGTCAAGGCGCCGCTGCGCGCGCCGGCGGCGGTCGGCTTGAAGACGACGCCGACGGTGCAGCTGGTGCCGGCGGGGACGCTGGTGCCGCAGCTGCCGCCCTGGACGGCGAAGTCGCCGCTGGCGACGGCGGTGAGGCTGCTCAACGCGGCCAGACGGCTGGCGCTGATGGTGACGGTGGAGACGGCGCTGGTCTGGCCGACGGTGGTCTGCGCGAAGCTGATCGAGGCCGGCGAGTTGCCCAGGTAGGCGGCGATGTCGGCCAGGTCCGTGGCGCTGACGTTGCCGGAGACGGCCGCGGTCATCGCCGGGATGGTGTTGATCGCGTTCTGGATCATCGCGGGGTTGTTGCGCCCGCGGTCGACGACGGCGGTGGAGGCCACGGTGTGGCAGGCCGCGCAGACCTGCGAGAACCGGGTCTGGCCGGCGACCGGGTCGGCGGCGAAGGCGGGCGCCGCCAGCAGCGCGCCGGCGATGACGGCGAGCGTGGAGAACGCGGCGGAAGCTGGCGAAGCGGCAGAGGCGGCGACAGCGGAGCGGGCGCCGGGGAGGGCGCGGGAGCGGGGCAGGGTCATCATGGCGCGAGCCTCGTCAGGAGGTGGAGAGAAGCGGAAGGACCACGGGCGCCGCGAGCAGCAGCCAGCAGGCGTTGAAGAGCACATGCCAGGCGATGCAGCGTGGCAGCGAGCGATGGCGGCGATAGCCGTGGCCGATCCACCAGGCCGGTGCGGCGGTGGCCAGCGCGAGCAGCAGTGCGGGGAGCGTCGGCCAGGGGCCGGGCGCCGCGGCGACGAGCAGGGCGAGCGCGTGCGCGGCGCCGAAGGCGAGCGCCGTCAGCGTGACCGCATGACGGCGCGCCGCGAGGGCGCGGGAGTCGGCGAGCAGGTCCTGCAGGCCGAGCCGGAAGAGGATCTCCTCCAGACACGGCGCCAGCAGCAGCTGCCGCAGCAGCGTCTCCCAGGGGGGCAGTGCGAGGAGGAAGGTCGGCATGGACACAGGCGGAAGTCGGTGACGTTCTGCGTGTGTTCCGGGGGGCTCGAAAAAGGTTGTCGTAAAAAAATGAATCAGACGGCCGAGCGCCGCCATGCGGGCGACGCCGCAGTTCGCGTCGGCGCTCGCTGCGCGCTCGACGGCGTCAGCCGCGCGTCACGCCGCGCGGCGACCCGCGGAGTGGCCCGCCGGGACCAGCGGCGCGTCACCCGCCGTGTCGCAGCGCCTCGTCGCCCATGCGGTCCGCTTCGGCCTCCAGGCCGGCGTCGTCGTTGATGTCGACGCCGGCCATCTGCATCGTCGGCTGCACGCGGCCCTCGCGCTGCTGCACGACGTGCCAGGCCTCGTGCGGCAGGTGATGGTCCTGGCCGGGGCCGAGGTGGATGTCGTTCCCCTGCGCGTAGGCCAGCGCGTTGAGCTGCGCCGGTTGCGCCGAGTTGCGATGCACCCGCACGTCCGACAGGTCGGTGCCCGACAGCGCTTCGATGCCGGCCTTGAGGCCGTCCGGCATGCCGGTGCGGTTCTCCTGCCGCTGTACCGGCGCGGCCTTCGCCTGCGCGGTGCCCGCTTCGTCTTCCTCCAGCGCGTCGGTCGCGCGCTGCGCCACCGGCCCGAAGGTCGCGTCGATCCGCTGGCGCTGCGCCAGTTGCCGGGGCGATGCGTCGATGGCCTCCGACAGCTCGCCGCCTTCCATTCCGGCGCGCCGCTGCGCCGTCGTCGTCGCCGCGGGCACCTGCTCCCGCGTGCCGCTGTCCGTGGTCGAGTCCTTCATCGTCTGCTCCCCTTGAGGTGATCGATGCGCCGCCGGACGGCGCGCCTGGCGTGGTCGGCGTTTCCCGCGTTTCCCGTGTTTCCCGCGCTGCCGGCGCCCGCGGTGTCCGTCGCGCTCACGGCGGCTCCACCCGCGGCTTGAAGGTGACGACGAGTCCGCCCACCACCAGGATGAGGATGATCGCGACCAGCAGCGTGTTGCCCTTGCGCAGCTCGTTGAGCGACGGGTCGCAGGAGAAGATCGCGAAGGCCACCGCCAGCGTGGCGATCGCGCCGGCCCACAGCCCCATCAGGATGACGCGGCCCATCCGTCGCACCCGGCAGTTCCAGCCGTAGACCAGCAGCGCCGTGCCGACCAGCACCATCAGCGCCTCCAGCGCCAGCCGCAGCGGCATGCGCATCGGGCAGACGATGCGGCAGAAGCCGGTGTCCTGGTCCAGGAAGGACCAGAAGCGATGGTCCAGCGCCGTCAGCACGCTCTCGCCGGCGCCCATGCCCACGACCGGCAGCGGCCACAGCGCGACGCCGCCGAAGGACCAGCCGATGTAGACCAGGTCGCGGTCCAGCGACTCCTGCTCCTCTGGCGCCAGCGCCTCGGGCTTGCCGCCCGGGTGCAGCAGCACCGGCACCACGCTGCCCAGCACCGCCATGCGGTCCTGGCCGGCCAGCTCGTCATTGAAGTCGGTGCGCGAGCGCAGCTGCATCTTGCCGATGTCGGAGCCGGTGCCCAGCGGTGCGAGGAAACTCACCGTGATGTCGCTGGTGCCGACGTAGTCCGGCGAGGACTTGTAGGTCGCCGCCGCCGCGCTGCGTTCCTTGCGGCCGCTGTCGTCGCCGACGCCGCGCTGGCGCTCCGCCGCCTTCATGATGGCCAGCAGGTTCCTGAAGCGGAACGCGGTCGACGTCTCCCCCAGCAGGTGCTGCGGAATCACCAGGTTGAGGTGGAAGGCGCGCGTGCCGCGGGCCTGCATGGTCTCGGTCAGGCGATGCAGGTAGGCGAGCAGGAACTGCTCGAAGCGCGGGTCCGCGGCCTCGTCGTCGGTGGGTTCGAAGAACACGGTCAGGCCGTCGTAGACATGCGCCTCCTCGCGCCAGCCCGGCGGCAGCAGCGTCTCCAGCCCACCCTGCAGGTCGCCGTGGCGCAGGTCCAGCATCTCGCCGACCTGCGCCGCGGTGGTGTCCAGCACCGTCTTGCGCTCCTCGTCGGTGAGGCGCATCAGCGCGCGGAAGTCGCGGCGGTAGAGCACCAGGTCCAGGCCGACGCCGTGCTGGTCCACCCGCCGCGCGAAGCCGCCGCCGGGGCTGTCCCAGCCTGTCGGCCGCAGGTACTCGCCGTTGTTGCGCAGCAGGACGCCCATGTACTGCAGCCGGGTGAACTTGTCGAAGCGCACCGGGATGGGCGCGTCGGTCTCGCCGCCCATCCAGTAGGGCAGGAAACCGAAGACGTCGTTCTCGATGTCCTGCAGGCTGCAGCCGCAGCCATCGGGCTTGAGCCGCAGCGGCCGCGCCTGAGACAGCGGATGCTCGGTGCCGGCGACGTCGGTGATCTCCTCCAGCAGATGCGGCGGCATCAGCATGTCCAGGAAGGTCATCACCGGCAGGCTGCCGGGGGCGAGCGTCGAGGTGGGCGTGGTGGGCGGGGTGGGCTTGGCCGCCTTCGTCGCCTTCACCGTGGCGGCACTGCCGCTCGCCGCGAGGTGCGGTCGATCGGTCTCGGCGAGGTCCTCCCGGCGCGGGCAGCGACGGATCGCGTCCTTGTGCTGCTCCAGGGCCAACGCGTTGACGTGGCGCAGGAAGTATTCGCACTGCCGTGCCCGCAGCGAGTCCTGGAACACCGCGCGCGTCGGATGCTCGACGTCCTGCAGCGGCGTCAGCATCTCGCGCAGTTGGTCCAGCGTCGGGCCGAGCACCGGCGGCTTCACCGCCAGCGGGCGGGGCGCGGAGGCCTCGTTCCCGACGGCGGTCCCGTCGGCGGCGTCGGCCGCGTTGGCGGCATTGGCCGCGGTCATCAGCGACTCGCCCATCGAGGCCTCGGCGTTCTTGAAGATCGTCTCGAGCTTCGCGGCCGTCAGCACATAGGTCAACGGCAGCGGCGGATCGCGCGGCACGGTGAGGTTGGTCTGGTCCTCGGTCACCGACTTCAGCGTGTTGTCCGGCCGGCTCTTGGCAGGACGCGCCGCAGCGGCCGCCGGCTTGGTCGCCGGTGGCGCGGCAGGCGTCGCCGCGGCCGGCTTCGGATCGACGACGCGCAGCACGTACATCGCCTGGTCCAGGTGCGGCGGCCGCGAGGCGTCGCGCACCGTCAGCAGGAAGCGGAAGGTGCCGGTGGCAGTGGGCGTGCCGGCCAGCACGCCGTCCTCCTCCAGGAACATGCCCGGCGGCAGCGCGCCGTCCACGCTGAATCGATAGGGCGCGCGGCCGCCGCGCACCACGTCGCGGGCCTTGTAGGGCTGGTGGAGCCGGGCGTTGGGCAGCGGCACCGTCTGGTAGACCAGCCACATCAGGTCGTCGCGCGCCGGCGCCGAGGCCATCGCCGGGCTTGGCGCCGAGGCCTTCGCCGCTGGCGCGTCCGGCATGGTCGTCGCCGTCCAGGGGAGCACGGGGCGCTCGGGCAGCGGTCGTGGCGTCGCGACGTAGTGCGTCGCGTCGGAGGCCGATCCACCGGCCGGAGCCTGCGCCGCCGCGTGCAGGATCACGAGCCCCGCCGCGAGCAGCGAGCCGCCGACGAACCAGCGCAGCCGCGCGCAATGGCGGCAGGCCGCGCCCGCGGCCGGCGCGGTGCGTGTCGCGTCGACCGCCGCGTCGACCCTCGCGCCGAGGCCCGCGTCACCGGCGGCCTCGGCCCATTCATCGGTCGCGCGCCACGCGCGCGGGAGTCGCGGGATTCTGAAGAAGGAGCGTGTCCCCATGGCGGCTACACCGTGCGTCCTTCCTTGCGCAGTTCCTTGGCGATGCCCTTGCGCAGGTCGGCGGCCAGGATGCGTTCGCGTCCCGCCTGCATCGCGTTGATCGCGCCGAAGCGCACCACGTTGGCGATCGCGCCGCCGGCCAGTTCGTGCCGCTCGGCGAGCTCGCGCAGGTCCACCCCGGCGTCCAGCCGGCCGGTGTGCCGCACCATGCCTTCCCACAGCCGCAGGCGCTGCTCGGCATCGGGCATCGGGAAGTACACCGCCGACTGGAAGCGCCGCGCGAAGGCGTCGTCGATGTTGCCCTTGAGGTTGCTGGCCAGGATCACCGTCCCGGGGAAGTCCTCCACCCGTTGCAGCAGGTAGGAGACCTCCTGGTTGGCGTGGCGGTCGTTGCTGCTGGAGGTCGCGGTCCGCTTGCCGAAGAGCGCGTCGGCCTCGTCGAAGAACAGGATCCAGCGCCGGTGCTGCGCCTGGTCGAAGACCTGGGCCAGGTTCTTCTCCGTCTCGCCGATGTACTTGGACACCACCATCGACAGGTCGATGCGGTAGACGTCCGCCTGCACCTGCCGGCCGATCAGCGTCGCCGTCAGCGTCTTGCCGGTGCCGGGCGGCCCGAAGAACAGGCAGCGGTAGCCGGGCTTGAGCGACTTCTCCAGGCGCCAGTCGCGCATCAGCGCCTCGCCGTGGCGGGCCCAGGTCGTGATGGCCTGCACCTCGTCCATCACCTCGGCGTCCAGCACCAGGTCGTCCCAGTCCAGCCGCGTCTCGATCAGCTTGGCGGGGAACTGCGCGCTGTAGTCGGGCTTGCGCGCCTCGCCGGTGCACAGCAGGTCCAGCGTGTCGGCGCCGGCCACCAGCGCCGCGCCGTACCAGGGCTCGCCCGGCGATTCGTGCACCAGCCTCACCAGGCCGAGCCGGCGCAGCGGCGCGGCCTCGTCCAGCATGCGGCGCAGCTCGAAGCGCCGCGCCAGGTCCTCGCCGGCGACCAGGAAGGCCGCCGTCTCCACCGTCGGCAGGAATCCGCCGTGGTGCCGGCCCTTCCAGCCGCCGAATTCGCAGAAGCCGCGGTCCAGGTTGCGGTTGCTGACGAACAGCAGGTCCAGCAGCTGCGGCCGCAGGTGCGGCGCCAGCGCCAGCGCCAGCACCAGCCGCTCCGCCGGCCCGAGCCCGCCCTGGCGGATCAGGCGCGCGAGGTCGTGGTCGTCGGCCGCGCCGTCGCGGGGCAGGGCGGGAGGATCGGGCAAGGGCGCCATCGTGGCGGTCGCTCCGATTGCGCCGGTCGCGCCGTTCGCGGCGGTCGGGAGCAACGTCGCGCCCGCGGCCTCCTCGTGGCCGAAATGCCCGGCCAGCCGCAGCTGCAGCGCGCGGTCCAGCCAGCGCAGCTCGGCCTCCAGGGCCCGCGCGTTGATGGCCGCGCTTGGCGACGGGTCAGCGCCAGTCCACATGAATCACCCTTTCCATCCACGGATGCCGCAGCGTCGCGTAACCCCATGGCAGTTGATCGATCAGCATGTCGAAGGGCCCGGGCTCGACCGCGAGCTGCCAGGCGTCGTCGCGGCGCTCCAGGCGCGCGGCGCGGCGCAGGAAGGTGTCGCGCAGCCCGGCCGGCGAGGTCGACCCCAGGATCCGCCAGTGCTGGATCACCGCGCCGAGCAGGCCGTCGATCGCCGTGCGCTCGGCCTCGGTGAGCGTGATCTCGCGCGGCAGCGGCGCGTCCAGCGGCACGCCGCACAGCAGCTTGTTGAGCACCAGCGCCGGCTCGGGCGCCGCGGCCTCGCCGGTGGCGAGCGCCTGCAGCAGCAGCGCGGCGCGGGCGGCGGCCTCGGGCCCGGCGAAGGCCCGGTCGTCGGCCAGCGCCAGCATCGAGAACAGCCGCGGCAGGTAGGGCGACAGCAGCACGAGTCCGGCGTTGTCGACGGCGATCACTTCCGGCAGCGGCTCGGCGGTGGCGGTCGGGGGGGAGGCGGCTTGAGTCGCCGCCCCGGACGCACCGGCCGTGGCCGTGGCCGCGGGCGGCGCGGCCTTGCGCCAGGGCAGGCGCAGCGCGCCGAGTGCCGCGGCGAGCACCGCGGTGGCCTGGCGCACGACGCGGTCGTACCAGCGCACCGGCGGCTCGGTGCCGGCGCCGGCATGGCGCGTCAGGTCCTCGCGCACCTGCGTCTCGTAGCGGATCGCGTCGAAGCTCGCGGACGAATGCCGGGCGGCGTGGCCCAGCGTCGCCTGCCACAGGCGACGCCGCCGAGCCGCGACGACCGTCGCCGTGGCGGTCGCTGTCGTCGTCGCCCCGGCCGCCATCGTCCCGGCCGCGGTCCTCGCGGCCATCGTGCTCAAGGCGATCGAGGCGCTCGGCGAGCTCCCGTTCGCAGTTATCGCCGCGATGTCGCCGGCCGCCACGGCGGCGATCCAGTCGGTGACGGCGCGCACTTCGGGCTCGGTCATCCACAGAGCGAGCAGTCGCGGCAGCAGCGCTTCCGGCAACGCCTGCGACAGGCGCTCGCGCAGCGTCACCGTCTCAGCCGCGCGCTGCAATGTCGCGCGCAGCCAGTCCCGGTCCTCGCGCAGCAGCGGTGCCCAGGCATGGGCGACGCTCTGCAGCGGATCGCTGCCGGCCGTGGCGTTGCCGTCCGCGTCGAGCGCCGCGAGCAGTTGGGCCCGCAGCAGCATCAGCGCCGCCGGGCGTGGCGCGACCGCGTGGTCCATCGCCTGGCCGAGCACCGATTCCCACAGCGCGGCGAGCGTGCGCGGCGCGCGGCCGTCGCGACGCGCCTGGGCCACGATGGCCAGCAGCCGCGCCGCGGCGGCGGGCTCGCCGGGCATGCAGGCGTGGACCAGCGCGGCCAGCGTGTCCTCGTCGAATTGCGCGGCCAGTCGCCGCAGCAGCGCGGCGCGGTCCGGCGCGGCGCGCAGTCCCGCGGCGAGGGCGGCCGGGTCCTCGCGCAGCGCGTCGCGCATCAGCGCGGCGGGGTCGTCGCCGCGGCCCTGCCAGGGCAGGCGGCCGTGGCGCAGGAAGTGCAGCAGCGCGTCCAGCCGCGCCTGGGGCCGCGTGCGGACCCGCAGACCGGTCGCGCGGCCGCTGGCGCTGACGCCGCCCGGCGCGCGCAGCTCCTCCAGCACGCGGCGCAGGCGCTCGCGCAGCAGGCGCGGTGCCTCGGCCTCCCAGTCGGCGGCGGGCAACTCGCCCAGGTCGATCTCCAGTTCATCCAGCCGCCACTGCTCGTCCGGCGGGCAGCAGGCATCGAAGACCTCGTCGATCACGCGCAGCAGCGGTCCCTGGGCGCAGGCGACCAGGCGGGTCTCCGCGTCGCCGGGCGCGATGCCCGCGCCGAAGCCGGCGTCGACCGTCAGGCGCTCGACGAGGTGCGCGGTGGTAGCGGGCGAGTCACGCATGGCCTTGCACCACCGGACCGTCGCTGTCACTGTCGCCGCTGCCGCTGCCGCTGCCGCTGCCGCTACTCCCGTTGCCGTTGCCGTTGCCGCGCGCGGTGGCGGGCTTTTCATCTGGCGACAGCGGCAGGCACTCGATCACGCGGCAGGCCGCTTCGTCCGCGAGCGCCTGCGCCGATGCCGCCTCGGGCGACGCGACCCAGGCCATGCGCGCCTCCAGCCAGGCGGCATGAGCCTCCTCGAAGCGCTGCATCGGCGCCGCGTCCAGCCACAGGCAGCGCAGCGTCAGGTGAGCGGGGCAGCTGATGCGCAAGGTCTCCTCCGCGAAGTTCCGGAACGCCGGCTGCGAGCAGCGCTGCGTCCAGCCGGGCAGCACCACCGTCACGCGCAGCCGGTGGAAGTCCTCCGGCAGGTCCAGCCGCGCATGCGCCGGGCCGCCCGGCTGCGTCGGTCGCAGCAGCAGGTGCTCGACCACGTGCAGGCCTTCGCTTTCCTGGTCCAGGTGGCGCAGGTACAGGCGCAGGCTCGCCGCGCCGCGTCGCGCGGCGTCGGCATCCGGAAACTCGCCCAGCAACCACCAGCGGCCGTGCTCGTCAGGACCCAGCGCGAGCCGGCGCGGGCCATGCTCGCCGCTGCCGCTGCCGCTGCCGCTGCCGCTGCCGCCGACACCGTCGACACCGCCGCCCGTTCCCGGCAACAGGCGGTAGCGCGCGCCGTGCTGCCCGGCGCGCAGCAGGCCGGTCGGCAGCGGCAGCCGCAGCCAGGGCATGCGCTGCAGGTCCGCCAGCACCTGCGCCCGGTCGGCCGGCTGCACCGCCTGCCCGGCCGCCGGCGCCAGGCGCACCGCGTCCTCGTCCGCGTCGAGCAGCCAGGGCTGGTGCGCCGGCCCCGGCTGCTCGACGAGCGTGAAGCGCTGCTCGCGCAGCACGCGCGTCAGCGGCCGGTCGTGCCACAGGCGGAAACCCAGCAGCAGGCTGGCCCGGCGCTGCAGGCCGCCGCAGTTGTCCGGCGCGTCCCAGGACGGACGCCCCGGGTCGAACCCGCCGGCGCGGTCGCGCGTCAGCGTCACGATGTCGCGCAGCCAGGTGGCCTTGTTCTCGAGCAGCAGCGTCTCCGCCTCCTCGGGCCCGAGGTGGCCCAGGAACTGCCGCATCGAGTTCTGCGTGTAGGTCTCGCCATGCAGCGCGAGCAGGTGGTCCAGCGCCCGGTTCTTGCGCTTCGCGGAGCGGTCGAAGGGCCGGTAGACCGTGTCCATCACCGCCTGCGGCGGCTGCCGGTAGAGCCGGTCGATCGCCGGCACCGCGTCCGGCCCGATCAGCTGCGACCACAACCCCTGGCGCGCGCCCGGCGCCACCGAGAACAGCGCCCGCAGGTGCTGCAGCTGGGCCAGGCCCTGCGCGATCGCCTGCTCCTGCATCACCAGGTAGGCCTTGAGCTGCTTCGCGCGCGCCTGCCGCTGCGGCGGCGCGGAGGCCGGGACGCCGTAGCGGCCCAGGCCATAGATCGCCGGCAGGTGGTCCTGCACCGACACGTAGCTGTCCAGCCGCCGGTGCACGCCCAGCGGCAGCAGCGCCGCCGCGCGCGTCGCATGCCCGGCCTGGCCGCGGGCCTGGTGCGCGCGGCCGGCGGCGCGCAGGTCCTCCAGCCGCCGGCGCAGGTCGTTCCAGGCCACCGGCACCGCATTGCCGCGCCGGCGCACGGTGATCGTCGAGGGCTGGTCGCGGTCGGGCAGCCGCAGCGCCAGCGCCCAGTCCTCGCCGCGCCACTCGACCGAGCCCGCCATCGCCTCGCGCCCTTCGGCGCGCAGTGCGATCACGCGCGCGTCGACCACGCCCGGCACCGCCAGCACGACGGCGGTGAGGTCGGACAGGAACAGCCGCTCGGCCGCGTGGCCGGCCTCGGACGGCGGCGCGTCCTCGATGAAGCCGTGGCGCGGCGCCGGACCGGTGTAGATGTCCTCCAGCGACCGTCCCTCGCGCAGCAGCTCGTCCAGCGTGCGCGAGACGGCCGCCCGCGCGATGTGGCGCGCGCAGCGGTCGTAGACCTCGGCCAGGATGTCCACGCTGTCGCGCGGCCCGGCGATGTCGATGTCGGCATGCAGCTCGCAGGGCACGTCGCGCAGGCGCACGATGTCCGGCGCCAGGTCTTCGCCGAGGTTGCGACGGGCGAAGTAGGCCGCGCGCGCCGCCGCGATGCGGTCCGCGGCCAGCGACGGCGCCGCGCCGGGCGCGCCGCCGCCGTCCTGCGACAGCTTCAGCCGCAGCCGGTACATCCCGCTGTCCGCGTCCGGCATCAGCGTCGCGTCGTCCAGCCCGGGCACGGCGTCGAGCAGGTGGCGCCGATGGTCCGCCGGCGTCGTCGGCCGGCAGGGAAAGACCTCGGCCGGCGGATGCAGCGACAGGCCGGCGTAGTCGATCGTGCCGTCGGGCCCGGTCAGGTGGTCGGCCACCGGGAAGCCGGCGCGGTAGACCAGGTCGGTGAGGCCGAAGCACAGCTGCTCCAGCAGCGTGATGCCGGGGTCGTGGAGGTTGTGGTCGGTCCACACGCCGCCGCCGAGCGCCTGCAGCCACTCCAGGCCGCGGGCGCGCAGGCCGTCGAAGCCGAGCTCGCGCTCCTCGCCGGTCGGCGGGCTCAGCCGGACCGGCATCTCCGGCACGGCGGGATTGGCCACCGGCCCCGGCAGGTCGGACGGGAAGACCGGGTGCTTGCGCATCGCGCCGCCGCTGCTCATGGCGTGCCTCCGGTCATCTCGGGGTCGAACCACAGCTGCGTCACCGCGGCCTGGATCAGCTTGTCCTCGCCGTAGTCGCACTGCGTGCGGATCTGCAGCCGGTAGCTGGCACGCCGGCCGTGGTCGCCGGCCCAGCGCAACTGCAGCCGGTCGCAGCGGCGGCCGTACCAGGCGTGCTGGCTGCGGATGCGCTTGCGCGGCGAGAGGAACTCCAGCCAGCCCGGCAGCGGGTTGTAGGTGTTCATCGCGATCGCATGCAGCATCGCGAAGCGGCCGCCGTCCTTCTGCCCGACGCCGGCCATCACCTCGAAGGCCTGGCAGCCGCCCAGCGGGCCGGTCAGGTCGTGCCACTCGCCATCGGCCTTGAGCGGCTGGCCCTTCTGGTCGGCGCGCCGCAGGTCACCCAGCCGCCCGGACGAGGCCACCACGCCGGCCACCTCCAGCGTCTGGCGCGGCCGCGCCGTGCCGATGCCGACGCGGCCCGCGGTGTCCAGCGCCAGCACCGGCGCCTGCGCCGCGGCGGCGCGCGCGTCGCCGTGATGGAACATCAGCTGGTCGCTGTCGCCGCCGTAGTTCATCGACCAGATCGCCTCGCGGCCGCTCTGCTCGCGGTAGAAGCTCAGCAGCGCGTCGTGGCTGACCGGCGCCGAGACCTCCAGGCCGTTCTCCGGCGTCTTGCGGAAACCCTCGTCGCTCATGTTGAGCATCGAGTCGATGAGGTCGCCGAAGTGGTCGCTGGTGGGCAGCCGGCCCTCCTGGAAGAACTGCTTCAGCGTGTCGCGGTTGCGGGTCGTCATGGCGCGCCCCTGCCGATCACGAAGGCGGGGCCGGCCGGAACGCCCGAGGCGTCCTGTCCGGCCGGTCCGCCGATGACGAAGGTGCTGCCGACCGCCAGCCGGTCCACGCCGGTGGCGCTGGGCGCCACCGTCTGCGGAAAGCGGTCGACCGCGGTGAGGATGTGCTGCGGCATCGGCAGCGCGATGCTCCACGGCAGCCGCGCGTGCGCATGGGCCGCGCCGATGGCCGGCGGCCCGTCGGGCTGGTCGGCGCCCAGCGCCGCGCGCGCGGTGTCGGCCAGCGTGTAGACGCCGTGGTCGTCGCAGGCCACGGTGATCAGCGACAGCCGCGTCACGAAGCTCACGCCCTCCAGCCCGCGCAGCCGCGCCTCCAGGTCCTCGCTGCGCACCAGCCAGTCGAAGCGCGGCCCGTAGCCGTCGTCGAACCAGGGCGAGAGGAACTCGACGATCTCCTGGTTCACGCGGCGCAGCGTGGCGCCTTCGTGCGCGCCGCGCGCCAGGCCGATGGTGGCGCGCAACTGCAGCCGGTCGTAGGCCGGGTTGCGCACCTGGAAGCGCGAGAAGGGCGAGCCGATCTCGCGCAGCGCGCTGGCCATGCGGGCCAGCTCGATCGCGTTGAAGCGCGGCGCCGCGCAGGCGAGGGCGGGCAGGTTGCGCGGCAGCGTCGGGAGGACCACCGCCGTGACGCCGCCACTGCCGTCCTGGGCCGGCAGGCAGCGGACCTTGAGCACCTCGGGGAAGCGCGCCAGCAGCAGTCGCTCGACGTCCCAGCCCAGCGAGGCGCGACCCTTGTGCTGCAGGCGCTCGCCGGCGCGGGTGATCAGCGCGCGCTCGTCCTCCGCGGCGCGCAGCCCGAAGGAGCGCCCCACCTGCGCGACCGACGCCAGCCCCGCCAGCGTCGCGGTGGGGCGGGTGATGACGCCGTCCACCAGCGGCTGCGGCGGCGCGGCCGGCGCGCCGGTGGCGCGCGGCGGGGCGCCCGCGTCGTCGGGCAGCTCGCGACGCAGGCGCAGGCCCTGCGTGCGCACCGAGACCAGGCCGCCGAAGCCGTCGAAGTCGCTCGTCGCCGAGAGCCGCAGCCAGTACAGCCCGGCCGGCATCACGGTGTGGGTGGTGCTCATGTCGCGCGGCAGGTCCAGCGTGACGATGCCGGAGGTCAGGCCGCCGTGCGTGGTGTCGCCCAGCACGCGGGTCGGTGGCAGCGGGCGCCAGTCGTCGTCGGCCAGCGTCCACCACTGCAGCGCGCGCGGACGGGCGCCGTTGAGGGGGCCGCGCGCGGAGGACTCGCGCAGCTGGAACAGCAGCGTCAGCACGCCGCCCGGGTCCGAGCCGCTCAGTCCGAGGTAGAGGTTGCCGTCGGCGCCCAGCCGCGGCAGCAGCCCGTGTCCGCCGCCGGAGACGGCCGAGAGCAGCGTCTGCAGGCCGAAGGGATGCAGGTGGAAGAGGCGCTCGCCGTCGATGCCCTCGGGCGGGTCGTCGTCGCGGTCCAGTGCGATGACGCTGGCCGCCTCGTAGTTCAGCGAGAGCCGCTCGATCACCGGCGTGTAGGGCGGGTTCGGCAGCGGACGCGGCCGGCGCGTGCGCGCGTTGGCGGCCACCGTCGCGCCGAGCTCGATCGGGTAGGCGGTGTGCCCGAAGGCGGCGCGCGGGCCGCTGAGCTGCAGCCGGCACAGGCCGTTGCGCGGCATCGCCATCGTCGACCAGTCCTCCTCGGTGGCGCGGCTGAGCTTGCGCACCGAGCCCGGATCGAGCTCGATGTGCTGCGTCGCGATCAGCTCGCCGGCGGCATTGGTGCCGGCGAACAGCGGCTGCCGGGCGGAGCGGTTGGCGCAGTCCTGCCACTGGCCGTCGCGCAGCCAGGCGATCTCGACGCTGAACTGGCCCTGCCGCAGCTCCTTGCCGGCCGGGCCGGCGTAGCCGGCGTAGTGGGTGTCGAAACCGCCCGGCTCGTTGGGCAGGCCGCCCCATTCGAGGTCCAGCGAGAGGTGGTCCAGGGTCTTGCGCGCGGCCTCGGGCGAGCCGACGACCAGGTAGGACGACAGGCCCGGCAGCGGGCCGAAGGGCGCGAAGGCCTTCGAGGGATCCAGCCGGCCGAGGTTGTTGGCCAGCCGCACGTCGCGCACGCCGCGCGCCTTCACCCGCAGGTCGACCTCGGCCAGCGGCAGCCGGGCCAGCAGCGAGTAGGGATAGAGCCGCGCCTGCGTGGCCAGCTCCAGGCGCAGCACCGGCAGCCGCGTGGGCCATTCGGCGCCATGCACCACCGGGTCGCAGCCGGTCACCGGCGGCGCGTCGGCGCGCAGCCGGATGAACAGCGACAGGCCGGCGCCGGCGGCGCGTTCGAGCCGCGCCTCGACGGCGTGCCAGCCCGACGGCGTGCTCAGGCTGACGCGGAAGGCGCCCTGCAGCAGCCGGTCGAAGACCAGCGCGCGATGAGGCCGGCCGGGACCGTTGAACAGCGCCGGCAGGCCGTTGCCGGTCAGGCGATGCGCGGTATGGCGCAGCGCAGTCCAGTCGGCCTCCGACAGGTCGTCGACGTCCATCTCGATGCCGCTCACGCCCGTACCGGTCGTGGCGCTCGCGCTGCTCGCGCTGGCCGCCGGGCTGTCCGCGCCGTCGGCCAGCAGCCATTGCGGCAGCAGGTCGCCGAAGGCGTCGCGGAAGGCCGACGCCGACTCGGCCCGCAGCGCCGCGTCGCGCAGGCCGCGCAGGTCCGGCGCGGCGCCGGAGGAGGTCTGGCGCAGGATCACGCGGATCTCGCGATCGCCCTCGCGCAGCGCCAGCAGCGGCGACGCCACCGCCAGCCCGATGCGCGCGTCCTCCGCGCCCGCGCCGCCGGCGGCGCCGAAGAGCGGCCAGACGGTGCGGCCGTCCGCGACCGGACGCGCCACCTTCGCGCGGGTGACGTAATGGAGGTCGCGCTCCGGCGCGATCAGCGGATCCCGCTCCAGCCGCAGCGTGCACAGCGCGGCCACCCGCGTGTCGGTGACGGCGATCGGCGCCTCGCTGACGAAACGCACCGGCCGGCCCGCGGCATCCTTGCCGGCCTCGAAGGCGGTGCCGGTGGGCAGCGTCAGGTCGCCCGGCGCGCGCGGGTCGCGCTGGCAGGCCAGGTGGACGCGGTCGGCGTGCGCCGGCGCCGGGCCGAAGCCCAGGCAATCGCGGTAGTAGAAGGCGGTGTGGCGCGCCGGCAGGCGGTTGACCTCGCGCTGCGCGGTCTCGCAGACCTTCAGGAAGGCGATCAGCAGCGCCGCCGCCGGCTCGTGGTTGGCGGTGGCCATGCTGTCGGGCAGCAGCTCGCGCGCCAGCCGCCGGACCTCCTCGACCGCGCTGAGGAAGGCGAAGAAGCGCTCCCGCAGCCGCTCGCGGTCCTCGCGCTCGGCGGCGGCATCGGCCGCCGGCTCCTCGCCGATCGTGCGATGCCACATCCGCGAGAGGTCGCGCTCCACCGGCCCGGTCGGCCGGCTCGCGGCCGCCTCGTCGCCGCGCCGCAGGAAGCGACGTTCCACCCAGCGCAGATCGGCAGCGAGCTGCTGCTCCACCAGCTGCTGGATGCGCTCGCGCAGCACGCGCGGCGCGTCGTCATGGATGCCGGCCAGCGCGCGCCACCAGTGGTCCAGCCGCGCCGCCAGGCCCAGCACCTGGCGCGCCAGCGACTCCAGCGGCGCCGAGTCCGCGTCGCGTCCGAACTGCTGCTGCAGCGGCCAGGGATCGAGCGCCGCGACGCCCGCCATCACCAGCGTCGGGTCGGTGGCGAAGAGCCCGCGCCAGTCGCCGTCCTCCTGGTCGTCGAGGTCGATGAAGCGCAGTTGCTCCGCGAGCCGCGCCATCATGTCCACGCGCTGCTCGAAGCTCAGGTCGTCCGGCCGGAAGTAGCCGGGCTCCAGGGCCATCGGGAAACGCTCGCGCTGTTCGGTGCCGGTCGTCATGCGGGTTCGCTCCCCAGCACCTCGCCCTCGCGCAGGTAGAGCGGGAACACGAGGTTGTGGCGGCTGTTGCTGCTGCGCAGCGTGTAGTCCAGCCGGATGCGCAGCACGCCGTCGTACAGGCCCGAGGTGTCGATGTCGACCGCGTTCAGCGCGATGCGGGCCTCGAAGAACAGGATGGCCTTCTCGATCAGGCTGCGGATCTCGGTGAGCGTGCTGTCGTTCATCGTCTCGAAGACCATGCGCCGCAGGCCGCAGCCGTAGCTCGGATGCATGACGCGCTCGCCGGGCGTGGTGGTCAGCAGGATGCGCAGGCTCTCCTCGACGTCGGCCACGCCGGAGACCATCACCGCGCCGCGGGTGCGCCGGTCGAAGGCCGGCGGGAAGGCCCAGCCGGTGCCGAGGAAGTCGAGTTCGCCGTCCATGTCGAGGTCCGTGAGGGGTGGGGCGGTTACGGGGCGATGAAGGGGCGTCGAGGGCGTCGTTGGCGGCGCGTCAGCCGCCGATCAGCACCGTCGGCAGGCCGAGCGCGACGTTGCCGCCGTGCGCGGTGGCATCGCCGACGCGCGCCGCCGGCCGGCCACCGATGAGCACCGTGGTGGAGCCCATCACGATCGCGTCGGGCGGCCCGACGCAGGTCGCGTTGTCGCCCTGCACCGCGGCGGGCAGCAGGCCGATCAGCACGGTGGGCACGCCCGGGCCGATGACCGGTCCGCCGACATGCGGCACCGGCGGCAGCCCCGGCGTGACCATGGGGCAGACATGCAGATCGGTGAGTCGGGCGGCGGGGGGCATGGCAGCTCCTTGCTCAATTGATCATGACCATCGCGCCCTTGACCACGGTCTGGCCCGAGGCCGAGAGCTCCGCGGCGGCATTGCCCTTGGCGGTGAAGCCGATCCGGGCCTCGCAGTTGACGTTCAGGCCGGTGGCCTGGACGTCGGCCTGCGAGCTGATGCTCACCGCGCCGACCGCGTCCAGCGCGATGCGGCCCTGCGCGGTGACGGTGATGTCCTTGGGGCTGTCCAGCGCGATGCCGCCGGGCTTGAGCTCGACGGTGTTGCCGTTCTGGTCCTCGAGCCGGATGGACTTGTCCTTGTCGCTGAGCACGATGCGGTTGTTGGCCGGCGTGGCGACGGTGATGACCTGGTCCTTCTCGTCGAACTCGAGCTTGTGGCCGCAGCGCGTGACGAAGGCCTTGGTGTCGTTGGGCGCGGCCAGCGCGTAGGGCGGCGTGCGGCCGCTGCTGTAGAGGCTGCCCAGCACGACCGGGTGCGAGGGGTCGCCGGCGAAGTAGCCCAGCACCACCTCGTCGCCGACCTCGGGCAGGAAGAAGGCGCCGAAGCCGCTGCTCGCGTGGCCCTGCAGCAGCCGGGCCCAGACGCCCTCGGTCTCGGCCTGTAGCACCGGCACCTTGACCTGGATGCGGGGCTCGCCGGTGGGGTCGCCGTCGAGCTTGAGCACCACGCCGACCTGCAGGCCGGGCACCGGCGGCAGCAGGCCCGCCGCCGGCTGCGCCGGCACGTCGGGCCGCGCGCTGAACCAGTCGGGATCGAGGCCGAACTCGGCCTCGGTGGTCCAGGCGCCGTCCTCGATGTGGTGGCGCAGCCCGGTGACGAAGACGGTGCCGCTGAAGCGGGCGCCAACGCCCTGCAGCGCGATCAGCCCGCCGACGCGCGCCTTGGCGCTGCCCTGGAACTTCAAGTGGCCGCGCATCCGCGCCAGGCCGGACTTGACCTGCTGCGCCTTGGCCCACTGGGTCAGCATGTCCTTGGACTGCGGCGCGCCGGCCTGCAGCCGGAAGCTCTCCAGGCCGACGACGGCCGACAGCGTCGCGCTGTCCAGGTCGCCCTGCGCGGGCAGCGCGGCCGGATCGGCGGCGCTGCCTTCGAGCGCGGCCTGCGCCTTCGGGTCCCAGGAGACCGCCATCGCGCTGCCGTACTGGTGGCGCGCGTCGACGTCGCCCTCGAAGTCGATCAGGTCCATGCCATAGGTGACCGCCAGGGCCGGTTCGCCCTCGGCCGCGGGCGCGGTCACCGCCAGCGCGCCGTCGGTCGCGATCACCAGCAGGCCGTTGGCGTCGGCCCGCGTCAGCAGGAAGTCCCAGTCGCTGCAGAAGTGCTGGACCAGCTCCGGATGGGTGACGGTGGTGGCGTCGACCTGCGCCGACAGCCCGTGCGCGCCGGCCAGCGTGCTCATGATGTCGCTGTCGAGCTGGTCGATGTAGTTGGCGTTGCGGCGGCCGATGGTCATCTTCACCGCCGCGTCGCGGCAGTCCACGACCAGGCGCGCGTCGTTGTCGCCCTGCACGCGCAGCCCGTGGCGCACGACCAGGCCTTCGAAGATCGTGTCCTCCTGCTGGCCGTAGCCGGCCCGGATCGTCAGCCGGGCGCCGGGCTTGAAGTGCGCGGAGTCGCTGAGCGGGAAGTCGCGGTCCGGCATGTCGCCGTCGTTGAACACCAGCCGCGCCGAAGGCACGGTGTTGGCCGCGCGCCGGATGGTCACGGACATCAGGTCGGCGCTGGCCTCCAGCCGCTGCCCGTCCGCGAGCACGGCCAGGGTGACGACGCCGACGGTGTCCTGGTTGGGGGAGACGCCGGGCATGTCACTTCTCCATCGGCGGGAACCGCAGCACGGTGCCCGGCGGGATGTTGCGGAAGTCGGTCAGGCCGTTGAAGCGGGCGACCTTCATGAAGACCGAGGGATCGCCGTAGATGCGCTCGCAGACCTGGCCGATCGATTCGTTGCCGTACATCCGCACGGTGCGCGTCTGCTCGGAGGTGCTGGCGCGCTGGGTGACGCGGCGTTCCTCCTCCTTGCTCATCGCGCCGACGAAGCTCAGGTCCACCTTGGCCCGCAGCGGGTCGCCGCCGGGCTTGAACAGGGTGTACTGCGCCTTCAGCGATTCCAGCCGGCCGAAGAAGATCAGCGTGCCCCACAGCACCCGCACGTAGGGCGGCTCGCTGCGCAGGTCCACGTATTCGTAGACCACCTTGCTCAGCTGCGCCAGCTGGCCCTTCACGTCGGGCGGCTGGCCGGGCACCGGCGGCACGACGCCGGTGCCGTCCAGCACGATGTTGAAGGCGACGCGCTCGTCGTCCATCGTGCTGAACTTCGGCTCGACGCCGGACGAGCCCTGCGCCTTGGTCTTGTCGTAGCGGATGCCGAAGCTGTGGCTGAACTCGGCCGGGTTGATCTGCGCCTGGAAGCTGGTGGCCTTGTCCAGCTGGACCGTGCCGGTGCGGCTCAGGCTGTAGCGGGTGAGCAGCAGCCGGGTGAGCTCGGTGGAGGCGCCGTCGGCGCCGCCGCCCGAGGCGGAGGGGGAGGAGGACGAGGCCGGCATCTCAGCGCTCCCGCTGCGCGTGCAGCCGGTCGGCCAGCCAGGCGCGGCATTCGGCCAGCAGCTGCTCGCGCAGCCGCAGCAGCTCGCGCTGCGCCAGGGCGGGCGCCGGCGGGGCCGGCGCGGGCGTCACCTGGGAGCGGATCAGCAGTTGTCTCACTTCGATGCTCATGCTCGTCGTCCTCGGTCCTGGTCCCGTCCTGGTCCTTGTCTTCCGCGACGCTCACACCAGCCGGCTCGATCCCGCGTAGGCCAGCTCGATGCGCTCGATGGCGACCTCGTTGCGCGTGGCCTGGAAGGCCTCGACCGACCACTTCACCGGATACGCGTTGCTCACCGCCCAGACCCGCAGCGGGGCGCCATCGCCGTCGAGCAGGAAGACATGCAGCTGCTGCGTCGCGATGGGCTGCGCGAAGCCGCCCTCCAGCACCGCCTGGCACCACAGCAGCAGCCGCGACTCCATGGTCGCGATGCCGCGCGAGAGCACCAGCTTGGGATGCTTCGCGGCCTTGGGCAGCAGGTGCACGAAGGCGTTCTGGCCGCCTTCGACCACCGTCTCGGTCTCCAGCTCCGGGCCGAGCCCGGTGACCTCGCGGAAGGCGCCGTCGCGGTCCTTCGCGTTCGACCCGAAGGTCACCGCGAAGTGAAAGGCCGGCGGCGGATACAGCAGCTGCGCCCGCAGCGCGTCCGGTGCCCGGGCCGGGCCCGGGGCCGGGGCCGACGCGGAATGTGGCACGGGCGGCGGCATCAGGCGTTGGCGATGGTGAGGCCTTCGTGCGCGATGACGATGGTCTCGATCGCCACCTCGTTGCCGGTGGACTTCAGGTCGGTGCTGGTGATCTTGGTCGGCCAGGCGTTGGCCAGGGTCCAGACCATGGTCGGCTTGCCGGCTTCGTCCAGGAGACTGATGGTCACCGGCTTGCGCTTGATGGTGTTCATCTTGATCTCGTTGAACCAGTCCCAGAACTTGTTGTCACCCTTGAAGACGCCCTTCTTCATCGTGACGTCGCTGTACTTCTTCATGCCCGGCATCTTGAGCACCGAGAACGCGGGGCTGTCCCCGTGCCGGTACTCGATGGGCTGCGCTTCCACGTCCAGGCCGGACACTTCCTGGAAGGACATCACCGCCGAGTCCCACTTCACTTCGAAGCGGAACTTGGGGAGCGGCCACACCGTGGTCGATTGCGCTGATCCGTCGTCTGCCATTGCCTGCCTCCGCGAGGGTTATGGATGGAAATCGGGGTCGTGGGTCGGGATGCCGGCCGCGGGCCGGACCGGCCTCACGACTTCTGCATCTGCTGCTGGAAGGTGATCTCGATGAACTCGGCCGGGCGGCTGATGGCCACCAGCACGGTCACGCGCAGGACGCCTTCGAGGATGTCCTCGGGCGTCATCGTCTCGCCCAGGCCGACGTGCACGCTGAAGGCGTCGTCGGGGACCGCGCCGGCCAGGCCGCCGCGCTTCCAGATGCCGGTGAGGAAGCTGGCGATCATGCTTTTGATGGTCACCCAGGTGTTGGCCACGTTGGGCTCGAAGACCATGGCCTTGGCCGCCAGGCGGCAGGACTCCTCCAGCATGATCATCGTGCGGCGCACGTTGATGTAGCGCCAGTCCAGGCTGTTGCCGTCCAGCGTGCGAGCGCCCCAGACGAGCACGCCCTCGCCGATGAAGGAGCGGATCGCGTTGATCGACTTGCCCTGCGTGGTGACGTTCAGGTCCTCCTGGTCCTCGTGCGAGATCGACACCTGCGGCGACACCACGCCGTTGAGGCTGACGTTGGCCGGCGCCTTCCAGACGCCGCGGCTGTTGTCGACCATGGTGTAGACGCCGGCCATCGCGGCCGAGGGCGGCAGCAGGTTGAGCCGGTTGCGCGCCTCGGTCATCACCGCGTTGTAGAGCGGGCTCATCGACACCAGGCTCTTGTGCAGCAGCGACTTGTGCGTCTCCACCGCGACCGCCAGCGCGGCCGGCGTGAGCGCCTTCTGCTTCTCCTCGTCGGTCTTGGTCGAGGCGTTGACCAGGCCGGTGACGTACTGGGTCCAGTCGTCGTCGGTCTTGAGGATGTCGGCCACCGCCTGGGCCTGCTGCGCGATGCGCGGCGGCGTGGTTCTGGGATCGACGGTCTCGGGCAGCGACAGCTCGGCGCGCAGCAGCGTGGCCAGCAGTGCCGGATTGGCGATGCGGGTGTAGTCCAGGTCCTTGTCCTGGACCGCCGTGGTGTTGACCCACGGGTAATAGGCCGCGGCGAAGTCCAGGTAGTTGACGCCCAGGTCGTTGCGGAAGGCCTCGACCGGATCGCCGGACGGGTCCTTGCGGTCCAGGTAGCCGCCCCAGACATCCAGGATCGCGATGCGGTTGCGCATCTTGCCGCCGCAGTGCTGCAGCATCGCCTGCTGCACCGAGACGCAGTCGGCGCGCGGCAGCAGCACCGCGTCGGGGATGACCAGCATCGTCGGTTCCTGTTCCTTGATCAGGGCCTCGATGCCGCCGGCCAGCGCGGGCGCCTCGACCTGGCCGCCGTAGCCACCGACCGACACGATGTAGCAGGGGCCGCCGCCGTTCTGGAAGAAGTGCACCATCGCGCGGTACAGCAGGAAGCGGCCGCCGTCGGCGCCGTCGGCCTGCGTCAGCGCGTAGTCCTTGCCGTCGGCGCGGAAGTCGGACGGGGCGGGGGCGGGCGCCTCGGTGATGGTCAGGCGCGGATCGGGCCCGTGGCCGAAGTAGGTGTGGTACTCCGCCATGGAGCTGATGCGCCATGGCTTGTTGAGCAGCGACTTGCCGCCGTTCTCGGCGCGACGCGTGTAGCCGACGAAGGCCGGCACCGCGGTGGCCACCTCGACGATCGAGTTGGGAAACGCATTCTTCTCGACGATATAGACACCGGGTGTCTTCATAGCCATGGCGGCCTCCTCTGCGGGTTATCGATGCACGTGGATCTCGGAGACGATCGTCGGTAGGCCGTCGATCGTTTCGCGGGCGAGCAGTTGCGCCGCCGCGGTGGGCAGACGGCGGATCAGCACCTTGGGACTGCCGGCGCCGTCGGGACGGCTGCGCAGCTGGAAACGTCGCGGCGAGCGCTGGGCCAGCGGCAGCCGGACGCGGGAACGGATGGCCAGCATCGGCGTGCCGTTGTCCAGGCGGTCCGGGGCGGGCGCGCTGAACTCGGTCTCGCCGGCCAGGTCGACGACGGCGAGCGCCGGTTCCGGCCAGTCGCCGAACAGGCAGTACTTCCAGACGGTGGCGCGCGGCGCCAGCGGCCAGCGGCGATGCACCGGCCAGGCGGTGGCGTTGTCGGCCGGGCCATGCGCCGGCAGGCTGGGCAGCGGCAGGTGCAGCAGCGCGAAGGGCGGCAGCCAGCGGTCGCCCGGCGCGAGCAGCGCCGTCACCTCGGGCGCGTCCAGCGCCTTGGGCGTGGCGACGAGCGTCGCGTCGTCGTCGCTCGGAGCTCCGGGCGCGACCCACAGCAGCTCGCGCGGCCGGTCGGCGGGGTCCTCGGTGCCGCAGGCGAAGTCGTCGTCGGTCGCATGCACCAGCCAGTCCAGTGCGGCCTCGCCGTCGTCGGGATCGGTGTCGGCACGCAGTCGCTCGATCGCCTCGGCCGGGCCGTGCACCAGCAGCGTGCCGCCGTCGGCCCGCACCAGCGCGTCGGCGCGGCGCAGCCGCTCGGCGGTGGTGCCGGCGGGGACGAAGCGCAGGCCGCGGCAGCGTCCGTCGGCGTAATAGCCGTGCTCGACGTCGATGCGCAGCAGGGGGAGGTAGGGGCCCATGAGGTGCTCCTTGACGGTCAGCCGCGGGCGCCGACGCCCACGCCCGGCGTGCGCACCGACGGCAGCTGGGCATCGGACTGGCGGGCGTCGATGGTGAGCAGGCGCACCCGGTACAGCACCGAGGGCAGGTAGCGCCCGCCGAGCACGCCCCACAGCGTCGCCATCTCGTTCAGGTTCAGCGGCTCGATCGACAGCGTGAGCTTGTCCAGGCGCGGATCCATGCCGGGCGAGTTCTGCGTGTCCAGCACCGGCGTGGCCTGGAAGCAGGCGATGGTGCTGGCGATGAGCTTGAGCGCTTCCGGGTAGGTGGTGCCGCCGTAGTTGGCGGCGAACATCACCAGCAGGTTCAGCTGCACCGGCGGGGCGGAGCGGGCCAGGCGCTCGCCGCTGCCCAGGGCCTGGGCCGGCAGGCTGGCGACCGGGTCGCGTTCCAGGTTCACCAGGAAGGCCGCGAGCCGGTGCGAGGCGCCGGCCGCCGGTCCGCCGTCGGCCTCGTGCAGCGCGGTCACCGCGACCAGGTCCTCCGCCGACTGGTGCGAGCGGCGCAGCACGGCGTTGAGGTGGCCGGCGAGGTGGAGGAGGACGGCGTCGATCATGGTGGGGCCGAGGGCGGGTGGGAGGTTCGGACGCCGCGAGGCGCCGGAGGGTCGATGGGATGAACGATAGGAGCGCGCCCCGCCGCGGCCCATCCGGCGGATGCGGATGTTGGCCGTCCCGATTGCCGAGATCCGCCTCGGTGTTGCGCATGTCGATGCGGGCGCGGCTGTCAAGCTGTCAACCCTGCCGGGGCGCAGGGGCTGACGCGCGCGGCCGGCGCTCCTAGACTCCGCGCCATCACACGCCCGCAGAGGCGTGTCGCAGGGAGCAATCACCATGGACAGGAGCAGCGGCGGGGGCCCGGTGCCCGAGATGCCCGCCATGCCAGCGTTGGCCGCGCCATCCCGGCCGAAGGTCGCCGGTGCGGACGGATCGGTCGCCGGCGGCGTGCTTGTCGCCGCGCCGCGGGAGTTCCTGCTCGGCGACTGGCACGTGGAGGTGCGGACCCGGCGGCTGAGCCGCGGCGACGAGACCGTGGTGCTCGAGCCGCGGCCGATGGCGGTGCTGGTCGCGCTGTGCCGCCAGCCGGGCGAGGTGGTGTCCGCCGAGGCGCTGCTGCAGGACTGCTGGCCCGAGGCGACCACGCTGGGCGACAACCCGGTGCACAAGGTGGTGGCCGGCCTGCGCCGCGCGCTGGGCGACAGCGCCGCGACGCCGCGTTACCTGGAGACCATCCGCAAGGAGGGCTACCGCGTGGTGGCGCCCCTGGGCGTGCTGTCGGCACAGGGGCCGCGCAGCCATGCCGGCGGCTGGCGCGGGCAGTCGCCGTTCCGCGGCCTGGAGCCGTTCGATGCCGCGCATGCGAGCGTGTTCTTCGGCCGCGACGAGGCCGTCGCCGCGCTGCATGCGCGCTTGACGCGGCAATGGCGGCTGGGTCATCCGCTGGTGGTGCTGCTGGGGCCGAGCGGCTCGGGCAAGACCTCGCTGGTGCAGGCGGGACTGGTGCCGGCGCTGGCGCGCCCGGCCGTCGACGAGGATCGCGGCAATGGGAACGGTGATGTGGACGGCGATGTGGACGGCGACGTCCCCCGCCTGCGCGTCTGCGCCGCAGCCAGCGTCGACCTGGGCGCGCTGGGCGGCCTCGATGCCTGGGCGGGCCTGGCCGGCGCGATGCTGGACTGGGACTGCCAGGGCGTGCCGCTGCTGTCCGGCCACAGCATCGACACGCTGTCGGCGGCGTTGCGCGAGGCGCCGGACGAAGTGCTGCGTCAGCTCGCGATCGGCCTGGACGCGACGCGTGCGCTGCGCGGCGGTGCTGAGGCGCCGCCGCTGCTGGTGCTGGACCGGCTCGAGGCCCTGCTGCAGGAGGACGACGCGCGCACCGCGGCCTGGTTCGACGCGCTGGCGCGGCTGGTGCGCAGCGCGCGGCTGGTGGTGCTGGCGGTCTGCCGCAACGACTTCTACCCGGCGATGGCGCGGCGACCGCTGCTGATGCGCGGCAAGGAGAGCGGCGCCCACCTCGACCTGGCGCCGCCCGCCGCGTCGGCGATCGCGCAGATGATCCGGCTGCCGGCGCGCGCCGCCGGGCTGAGCTACGGCACCGACGCGAGCGGGCTGAACCGGCTCGACGACCGGCTCTGCGCCGACGCGATGCAGGCGCCGGACGCGCTGCCACTGCTGCAGTACACGCTGCAGCAGCTCTACCTGCACCGGGCACCGGGCGAGGTGCTGGCCTGGTCGGCCTATGAGGACCTGGGCGGCCTGGAGGGCGCGATCGGCCGCCGCGCGGAGGCGCTGCTGGGCGAGCTGCCGGCGGACCAGCAGGAGGCGCTGCCCCGGCTGCTGCCGCGACTGGTGGCGCTGGCCGGCGAGGAAGCGTCGCCGACCGGCCGCTGGGTCGCGGCGGCGGAGTTGAGCGACGCGCCCGAGCGCGCGCTGGTCGCCGCCTTCGTCGAGGCCCGGCTGCTGGTGGCGGACCACGCGGGCGGCGTCAACGGCTACCGCGTCGCCCACGAGGCGCTGCTGCGGCGCTGGCCGCGGGTCACCGCCTGGGTGGCGCAGCACCGCGCCGCGCTGGCGGCGCGCGACGAGTTGCGGCCCTGGGTCGCGCGCTGGCGCGAGGCGGGGCAGGCCAGCGCGCTGCTGCTGCCGCGCGGCACGACGCTGTGGAACGCCGCGCGCATCCTGGCCGAGGCGCCCGGGCTGCTCGGCGACGAGGCCCGAGACTTCATCGCGCGCTCGCAGCGCCGGCTGCGCCTGCGACGCTGGGGACTGGGCGCGGCCAGCGCCGGCGCCTTCTTGCTGGCGGCAGTCGCGGGCGTGGCGGCGATCGGTTACGCGCGGCAGGCCGGGGTCGCCGCGGAGCGCGAGCGCCAGAGCCGGCAGCTGGCGTCCTTCATGCTCGGCGAGCTGGCGGACGGCCTGCGGCCGATCGGCAAGCTGGACCTGCTGGGACGCATCGGCGAGCAGGGTCTGCGGCTGCTCGGTCCGGCTGAGGGCGGCGAGACGGAGGCCGAGCTGGCGACTGCGGCGACCGTGGCCAATGGCGCCGACACGCTGGGACGTGCGAAGGCGCTGGTGGTGATCGGCGAGGTCAACAGCAGCCGCGGCAAGGGCCGCACCGACATCGCCATCGACGCGCTGAACGCGGCGCTGCGCCTGCTGGCGCCGCTCGAGCCGCTGGAGCGCGTGCCGGGCGTCAGCGCCGGCGACTACTACCGCACCCTCGGCGCGGCCTCGTTCTGGCTGGGCCAGATCGCCTTCGACGCCGGCGACTTCGACGCGGCGGCGCGGGCCATGGACCGCTACCGCATCGCCAGCGAGCGCTGGCGGCAGCAGGCGCCCGAGGACGCGACCGCGCAGGGGGAACTGGGCTACGCGCTCAACAGCCTGGGCTCGATCGCGTTCCGGCGCGGGGCCTGGGAGGACGCGCAGCGCTGGTTCCAGGCCTCGCTGGCGCTCAAGCTCGAGGCGCTGGCGCGTTCGCCCGCGGACGCCGACCTGCGCGACGGCGTCGCGACCTCCCAGACCTGGCTCGGCCTGGTGGCGCATGTGCGGGGCCGGCCGATCGAGGCCCTGGTGGCGCTGGACGCCGCGCGCGCCGAGCGCCTGGCGCAGGCGGCCGCCCATCCCGACGAGCAGCTGCGCCTGCGCGACCTGGGCACGCTGGAGCTGCGCCGCGCGGAGGCGCTGCGCGCGGCGGGGCGCCTCGACGAGGCGGTGGCGACGATGGCCGAGGGCGTCGCGCGGCTGCGCCAGGCCGAGCGGCACGATCCGGAGAACCGCTACTGGCGCGCCGACCGCCAGCACGCCGAGGGCAGCCTGCTGCTGGCGCGCCTGGATGCCGGCCAGGCTGTCGACGCGGCGCTGGCGGCCTTGCGCGATCAGCTCGCTGGCGAGCCGGCCACCACCGGCAGCGATCCGGCGCGGGACTTCCTGCGGCGCGAGGCCCTCATGCGGGTGGCGCTGGCCGAGGCCGGGACCGCCGCGCGCGCCGGCGACTGGGCCGGCGTGCGCACGCGGCTGGCGGCCAGCGAGGAGGCGATGGCGACGCTGCTGCGCCTGCGGCCGCAGCACTGGCAGAACCATGAACTGCAGGCGCGCCGGGCGCTGCTGGGCCTGCGGGCCGACGCGGCCGGCGCAGCGCCCGATCGCGCGCGCTGCGCGCGGCAACGCGACCAGATCCAGCCGGCGGTCGACGCCGGGCAGGCCGGGCTGGTGCTCGAGGCCTGGCTGGCCTTGCGCGCCTGCGCGAGCCCGCAGGCGCCGGACGACGGCTGGACCCGGCGGCTGACGGCGGGCGGCTATGTGCCGGCCCACGCGGCCCTTTTCGCTGATGTCCCAACTCCCTCCCTGAAAGGAAGGCGACCCTCATGAACGACCTCACTGCCGCTGCGCTCGCGCGCGCCGACGCCGAAGAATCGACGCTGTACTTCGTCGTGCCCCTGATCGGGCCGGCCGACAACGTGATTCCCTGCGCCTACTTCAATGCGCGCTGGGAGCGCATCCCGAGCCCCAAGCCGCTGGATACCGTCAACACCAACGCGATCATGTTCGCGCAGCAGTCCGTGGGGCTGTCGCCGGACGTGCTCGTGCAACTCGGCAACAGCAAGCCGGACACCAGCGTGACGCTGTTCGTCGCGGTGGCCAAGACCCTGGAGAAGCCGAGCGGGCTGCCCAACACCTTCGTCGCGACCGGCCTGGATCAGGCGACCACGGTCACCGTGCCGGTCGGTCCGGGCACGCGACGCGGCGTGGTGCTGGTGTTCCGCCGCCCGGCCTCCGGCAACGCGCAGACGCTGATCGCGACCTCCGATCCGGAGATCCGCAACGGCAGCAGCAGCGACGACTGATCGTCGCGCGGCCATCAGCGCAGGGGCGCCGCGCCGGGCCGCGACGGCGACGACGACGACGACGGGGCGTCGGCGATCCATCGCGTGTCCCAGCGCTGCATGTGGGCCAGCGCGTTCTCGATCGGCGCCGCGCTGACCCGCCCGGCGCCGAGGAAGGGCCGGTCCATCGCCACGACGACAGGCAAGACCAGGCCCGGCACCAGCGCCAGCACCACGATCGCGCCGCGGCTGCAGGCGCTGACCGGCAGCGCCGCCACCGGCGCCAGCGTCAGCAGCGAGCTGGCCAGCACCACCGCCCACAGCGTCGCCGGTACCTGGCCGCGGGCGGCCAACAGCCGCGCGCGGCGCTGGCTCAGCAGCTCGTTGGCCTGGGTCCAGATCTGCGCGAGGAGGGCGCCCTCCGACGCCGCCGCGGGATGCAGGTCGCCCAGCGTGCGGTAGAGGTCGTCGAAGGCATCCAGCGTCGGCAGGCTGGCTTGGTCCCGCTGCATCGCGATCCATTCCTTGCCGATCACGCTGCGGCCGTAGCCGCGCAGCCGCTCGCGCGCCAAGCGCGACTCGGGCGTGCCGTAGACCGCCAGCGAGCGCGCCAGTTGCGCCATCGCGGTGGCCTCGCGCTCGACCGCCTGTTCGGCGGCGAAGGCGTCCCGAACCGACACCGCCGAGACCGCCAGCAGCAGCGCGTTGACCGTCGCGATCACGCCCAGCGACGCGAGCGCGACGCGGTGGTCGGTCGCGGTGGCTCGTTCGCGCCAGCGGCGCGGGAACAGCGCCTGCGCGCCCAGCCCGATCGCCATCCAGGCCAGCACCAGCGCGCCGCCCAGCACCCAGGCCGGCCACGCGTGGACGATCAGCGGCATGACCCGGCTCCCTGGGGCGCGCCGTCGCTCAGGCCCTCGCCCAGGGCGTAGCGGGTGATGCCGGCGACGCCGCGCACGCCCAGCTTGCGGGTGACGTTCTCGCGGTGGGTGGCGACCGTCTTTGCGCTGAGCTTGAGGCGGTCGGCGATCTCCTGCGTGCTCAGGTCCTCGGCGAAGAGCTGGGCGATCTCGCGCTCGCGCGCGGTCAGCGCGGGACCGGCCGGCGCGGACGCGGCGCCGTCGGGCAGGCGCTGGCGCGTGCGGATCTCGTCGACCAGGCCGCCCATCAGGCCCGGGCTGAGGTAGATGCGGCCGGCGGCCACGTCGCGCACCGCGCGCAGCAGTTCCTCGCTGGACGCGTCCTTGAGCACGTAGCCGGAAGCGCCGGCCTGCAGCGCGGTGACCACGCTGCGCTGGTCGCCGTGCATCGACAGGCAGATCACCTGCACCGCCGCATGCTGCGCGCGCACGCGCCGCGTCGCCTCCAGGCCGTTGAGGCCGGGCATGGCGATGTCGGTGATCAGCAGGTCCGGTTGCAGGTGGCGCACGAGCTTGACGGCGGCGGCGCCGTCCTCGGCCAGGCCGACGACGTCCAGCGCCGCATCGCGGGACAGGAGCGCGCGCAGGCCTTCGCGCACGAGTTGGTGGTCATCGGCCAGGACGATGCGCAGGGACATGGGGGTCTCCTCGGTGAATGGGGAAGGCAGGGGATGGCGACGGGGCGCGGGCGTCGTGGCCGCGCCCGGCGGTCGCCTCACTTGGGTGCGAGCGGCAGCAGCAGCGTGGCGCTGGTGCCGCGGCCCGGCTCGGAGCGCAGCACCAGCGCGCCGCCCATCGCCTGCAGCTGCGCGCGAGCGCCGCCCAGGCCGAGGCCGTGGCCATCGGCGGCTCCGTGCCAGTCGTCCTCGCGGGCTTGCTCCGGACGGTGAGCGCCGCGCGGCGCGGCCGGCAGGCCGCGACCGTCGTCCCGCACCCGCACGCTCAACCAGCCTTGCCGGATCTTGGGCGTGATCTCGATCCGCGTCGCCCGGGCGTGCTTCTGCACGTTCAGGCAGAGCTCGCGCACGACCCGGCAGGCGGCGGCGCGCTGCGCATCGGGCACCTCGGCGATGTCGGCCGCCGACAGCGCGCGGCCGTCGATGCGCACCTCCAGGGTGCCGCGCAGGCCCAGTTCCACCGCCACCGCTTCCAGCGCCGTCGGCAGGTCGCCGTGCCAGTCCGGCGGCGCCAGCGCGAAGGCCAGCGTCCGCACCGTCTCGGACAGCTCGCCGAGCAACTCGCCGAAGCGCGTCGCCGGGTGCGACTGCGTGGCGTCACGGCCGCCGAGGCCGCCGAGGCCACGGACGGCGCCCGAGGCCGCGTCCGCTTGGGAGCCGGCGTCCGAGCCCGAGCCCGAGCCGGAACTCGCATCAGCACCGACTCCGTCCGCTTGCGTCCTGCGCCAGTCGCCCAGGGCCAGGCGCAGGCGGACGATCAGTCCACCGACCTGGTCATGCAGCAGCTGGGCCATGCGCTCGCGCTCGCGGCGCTCGGCCTCGGCGTGGGCTTCCGCGAGCGTGGTCTGCAGCCGGGTGAGGCGCTGCAGCCGGTGCTCGGCGGCCAGCCGGGCCGGCAGGCCGCCCTGGCGGGGCCGGCCCGCGGGCGGCGAGGCCGGGGGTGGAGGGCAACGGTGCGGGGTGAGGTTCATGGGAGCTCCCTGTGCGCCATGTCGGCGTCGTCGTGTCGAAGGGGCGATCCGGGGATCGGTGCCGTCAACGGTAGGCGGGACCGGGGAGCGCGACCTTCCGGAAACCTTCCGGAGGCCGGCGGACCGCCTCGCCGCGTCGGGCGCGACCGCTCAGGGCGGCGGACATCGCGCCATCTGGTCCGGATGCGCGCGGCTGAAGGCGTAACAACGCTTCAGATAGACGATGTTGGCGCCCAGATCCGGCAGCGGCCGTCCGGGACCTTTCCAGTGATCGGCCAGCGCCTGGCGCAGCGGCTCGACGGCCGCCAGGTAGTCGTCGGGGAAGGGGATGACCTCGTAGACCAGCGGGAACTCGATGTACTCGAGCTTCACCAGCGCGCCGAGCTGCTCGTAATGGAAGTGGACGGCGGCGTAGTCCTCCATGTCCTGGCTCAGGTAGAGGTCCTCGCCGGAGCCGGCGCGCAGGATCAGCTCGTCCAGGCGCGGCAGGATCTCCGGCAGTCGCTCCTTGAGGAAGGCGCGGGCGCGCAGCCGGATGCGCTCGTCGCGCTCGAGCAGGTGGGCCACGTGCTGCAGCGACTGCAGGCGCCCGGTCAGGTTGGCGCGTTTGCTGTCGTCGACCCATTCGACCAACTGGGTCACCGAGATCAGCACGCCGGCGATGACGCTCAGGCCGGTGGCCAGGCCGACCGTCCCCTGCCAGAAACCGAGCACCGCGGCCCGCCGCCCGCGCGGAGCCGGGCCGTCCAGGGCGGCGCTCATGGCGGGGCTCCCTTCTGGCGCAGCACGACGGTCCAGGGCCGCTCGGGCGTGGGCACCAGCCGGCCGGCGGCGTCCAGCGGCGTGCGGGTCCAGGTGACGCTGTCGCTGACGTTGCCGCCGATGGCGCCGAGCTCGGCACCGTCCACCTGCACGACCAGGTCGCAGTGCCAGGGCCAGGCGCGGGCGCGCAGCGGGCGGGCGAGGGCGCTCCACTGGGCGAATCCCGATGGCGCCTCCGGGGTCGCGTCGCGCGGCGCGCAGATCAGGTCGCCGGGGCGAGGGGCGGTGGAGGCGGCGTCGCGGGCCTCGAAGCCGGCGCGGACGCCGTGGTCCAGCGCGGCGCGGATGTACTGCCAGTGCAGCTCGGCGGCTTCGAACTGGCGCTCGCCGAAGCCGGCGCCGCGCATCAGCCAGGAGATGAAGACGGCGCTCCAGGGGCGCAGCGAGCCGTCCTCGTGGCGGGTGCGCTGGACCGGGAAGTCGCCGCCCTTGACGCCGAGCCAGTACAGCAGCACCCGGGCGTGGAGGTAGGGCTCGGCTTCCTGGCCGCGGGGCTCGTCGAGGCGGCGTTCGGTGAGGTTGGTGGCGGCGTCCCAGCGGCCCCGGCCCCAGAGCTGCCATTCCTGCAGCGCCAGCGCCAGCAGGCGCTCGGTCGAGGCCGGGTCGGGCGCGGGCTCGCCGCCCAGGCCGGGCGCGGGGCGGATGTCCTCGACGGCGTAGACCGGCGCGGGATCGGTGGCTGGCCATCGCTCGGTAGGCGGCGGTTGCAGCGCCGCGCAGCCGGACAGGATCGAGATGGACAGCGCGGCCAGGAGCCGCAGCGTCAGGGCGGCGATGCCGGGGTGATCAAGGAGGCGAGGGAAGCGAAGGATGCGCGAGGATATGCGGGCTCCTGCGCCCGCAAGGGCGGGCGTGGAGCGCTCATCGTCGGGGCGCGGTGGCGATCGGGGCATCGGCGCGGGGCTGAGCTTGGGGGGAGGAATGTCGGAGGCGGTCATCGTGCTTTCGCTGGCCGGTCTGGTCCTCGCGAGAGCTGCATGTCTGTGATGCCGTGGTGAGACCTGCAACTGTCCAGAGCGATTCCTGCAATCGACATCTTCATCATGGAGAATCGCCGCCCTGAATCAGGGAGTGAGACCGACCTGGCATTGAGCGCGACAGACGCTTGCCGGTTGGACCATGGTGTGGCCGCAGGCGTTTCCCTGAGGCGTGTGCGACTTCCTGATGGCTTGCCAAACTACATCAGGGAGTTCTCGCGTGAGCGACCCGACGCATCGATTCATTGCGACCCGCAGCCCGCTGGGCCATCTTCTGATCGCCTTCGGGCTGAGCCTGTTCGCGCTGCCGGCGATGGCCTCCAAGGACTGCTGGTCCATGTGGACGCCCCGCGGCCCCATATCGAACTACCTACAGACCAGCACGCCCGAAACCATCAGCGTGTATCAGGATTGCCGCGACACCTATGGCGATGTGGCGGCAGCCACGTATGCGGCAGTCGCGCCAATCGCGCAGAAGCCACGGGACTACTCGGACTTCACGCAGACCACGGAACTGTTCCCGGAAGGGTGCACTCCCGGTGAACATGCGGGACGGCCAACCGCAACGTGCTTCTACAAGTACCGCAATACCTACGTTCGCAAGCTGCCGCCCTACGAAGTCAGTTACTCCGACGGCGAGGACTTTTTCGAACTGTTGATGACGTGTGGAGAGAAGTTCCGCACGAAGCCCCTGACCAAGGCCATCGATAGTTGCAAGCCGATCATCGACAGGAATCTCTTCGTCGGTGGCAGTTGTCCTATACGGCGGGGAGTTGGAAATCCCATCGAGCCGCTCACCGGTCTGAAGCAGCAGCCCGAGGACATCATCGGTTGGGGGCGCGGTCACGCGCTCAAGATGAACTACCTGAGCCTGCTGATGCCGGAGAGCGGGACGATCCACGAGGGGGGCTCCAACTCGTTCGGCCGCTACTGGTTCAGCAACCTCCACAAGCAGTGGATCAATCAGGGCAACCCCAAGCGCATCTATCTGTTCCAGCGCGGCCTGGGAGCGTGGAAGTCCTTCGGGGATCAGGCGGACCCCACGGAGCGGGATCCTTGGCCTCAGGTCGGCGGTCAGCAGACGCTGTACTTCGACCCGACCGAGCGCGCGATCGAGGTGTATCGCGCCGACGGTACGTTGGCGTCCATTGCCTACATCGACGGCCGCCGGCTTGATTACACCGTCGTCGCGACTCCAGCGGGCGCGGAGTATTCGGAGAGCCGCAATCTCGTCAGCGTGATCCGTGATGAGGCCGGCCGGCAGATCGCCTTCCAGTACAAGGCGGTCGATCCGAAGTACGCAGCCATCCAGAGCATCACGGACCCTGCGGGCGTCGTGCTGCCGCTGACGTATGACGATGCAGGGAACCTCACGTCCATCACCTACGCGGACCAGACGACGAAGCGCTTCCTGTACGAGAACACATCGTTCCGTCACTTGCTGACGGGTCGCCTGGATGAAGGCAACGGCCGCATCGGCACCTATCGCTATGACGACCAGGGCCGGGCCATCTTCTCCCAGACGGGTTCGCTCAATGGCTGGACGATTACCTGGCCGAGTCCGCCGAAGTTCGTGCTTCCGACGGAGGTCTACGACCCGGATCTCGACGCGTTCGTGCGCCTTCACGTGCGCATAGACAACACGCCGATGCAAGCGCTGGTCACGGCACCGGATGGCCGGCAGTCCACCTGGGATGGCACGGTGGTGGGGAACCTGCAGCTGCTTGGCGCGCAGAGCCAGCCCGCCGGTGCAGGATGTGCGGCGTCGACCTCGGCATCAGCCTTCGATGCTGCTGCCAACGTCACGCGCAGCGACGACTTCAATGGCAACCGCAGCTGCATGACCTATGACGCGGTCCGCAAGCTGGAGGTGACGCGAATCGAAGGTGTGTCGTCGGCAATGGCGTGCGAGTCGGTGACAGTGGCGTCGCTGCCGGCAGGCGCACGGATGATCAGTTCGCAGTGGCACCCCGATTGGCGCCTGGCTATCCGGACCGCCGAGCCGCGCCGCATTACGACGCTCGTCTACAACGGCCAGCCCGATCCCTTCAACGGCAATGCGGTGGCGAGCTGCGCGCCGGCCAGCGCGCTGCTGCCCGACGGCAAGCCCATCGTCGTGCTGTGCAAGCGCGTAGAACAGTCAACGACCGACGAGAGCGGTGCGCAAGGCTTCAATGCGACGCTGCAGTCCGGCGTACCGGCCCGCACGACAAGCTGGACCTATGACGCCACCGGCCAGGTGCTCACCGAGACCGATCCGCGCGGCAAGGTGGTTGTGACCAACGAGTACTACACCGACACAACCGCCGAGCACACCAAGGGCGACCTCAAGTCCTCAATGAACAGCGCAGGGCACCTGACGCAGTTCCCGCGCTACAACGCCTACGGCAAGCCGCTGGAGGCCATCGATGCCAACCTGGTCTCGACCACCTACGCCTATGACGCGCGTCAGCGCCTGACCTCGGTGTCCACCGGGGGATCAACCACCAGCTACGAGTACTGGCCCACCGGGTTGCTCAAGAAGACGACACAGCCCGATGGCGCGATCGGGACCTACGAGTACGACGACGCGCATCGCCTGACCGCCGTGGCCGATGGCCAGGGCAACCGCATCGAGTACACGCTGGACCAGAGCGGCAATCGGACCGCGGAACAAGCCAAAGACCCGCAAGGCACGCTCAAGCGGAGCATGAGCCGCGTCTTCGACGCGCTGGGCCGGGCACAGCAAACAACAGGCAGGGAGTGAATGATGGAAAACAACAGCGTGCGGACGAGAGCCGTCACATCGGGAGGGATTGCGTGATTGTCGAAACAAGAAGTCTGTTGACCTCCAAGTGCCTTCGCCATCTGCTCATGGCGGCCGTCCTCGGTTGCTTCTCGCTGCCGGCGATGGCAGCCAGGGACTGCTGGATCGTCTGGGAGACAGAGGGCATTCTTCGATGGGCGGACGATGCGCTGAACCCGCTCCACTTCGAATGCAAGGATTCCCCTGCAGAGGCGGTTGCGCCGGTCCAGTCGATTGCCGAACCCGTTCTTGCCTCGGTAACGGAGCGGTATAGCTCCGTGTACGCGCTCAGCTTCACGGGCTGCGTCAGCAGGGGCTTGTGGGGCAGCAGTCCTTGGATGACTTGCAAGTACAACTACACCGCGACATTCCATTGGAACGACGGTCGGGTGACCTCGGAAACAGGCGAGACGTCCGTGAACTTGCAGATGCCTTGCGGCGCGGCGCTCAACACGACGCCTATCGGCTCCTCGCCAGCGACTTGCAAAGGCATTCGCACGAAAACGCCGCCTGGTCCGCCAAGCTGTCCGCGGTTCGGCAATCCCATCGAGCCACTCACCGGCATCAAGCGGCAGCATGAGCCGTTGCTGACCTGGGGCCGCGGGCATTCGCTGTCCTTGACTTATGTCAGCCGCCCCAAGCCGGAGATCAATCCCATCGAGGACGCCGGCGCACAGTCCTTCGGACGTTGGTGGTCCAGCAATCTGCATCGTCAAATGATGGCGTGGAGAACCGACCCCTCGCAGCGACTCTTCCAGCGCGGGGACGGCGTCTGGAAGCGGTTCCCGAGCAACGGACCTAGTACCGACCTCAGCGAGCGGGATCCGTCTCCACAATGGGCCGAATCTTCTCCGTACACCCTGTATCGCGACGAGGCCGCGAGAGCCATCGAGATGTATCGCGAGGACGGCAGTCTGGCCTCGATCGTCTATGCCGATGGGCGTCGGCTCGATTACGCGAGCGTCGCCATGCAAGGCAATGGTTACCCGCTGGCCTATGGCCGGCAGGTGAATGCCATCCAGGACGAGAGCGGCAGGATCGTCTCGTTCGAGTACACGAAGATCGACGACAAGTACATTGCCATCCGCTCGGTTACTGATCCTGCGGGGCGCGTGCTGTCGATGGACTATGACGCAGGCGGCCACCTGGAGACGTTGACCTTCGCGGACCAATCGAGCGTCGGGTTCGTTTACGAGGATGCGCAGAGGAAGCATCTGCTGACGGGCCGCATCGATGAATCGGGCCGGCGGGCGGGTACCTACGCTTACGACGATTCGGGGAATGCGGTGCTCACCCGGACAGGCTCCCTTCCCGGATGGACGGTGAAATGGGAAACGGAGAGGCCGAACATCGCGCCCAGCGAGTATTACGACCCGCAACTCGATGTCGTGATTCGCGAGTACCCGCGGCCTCTGCCACTTCGTGCGCGGGTCACCGCACCCGACGGACGGGAGATGGACCTGGACAGCGTCGTAGTGGGCAGTTCCGCGTACCTGGCTGCGAGTTCGCAGCCCGCTGGCGCGGGTTGCGAGCCCGCGACGTCGACAGTGGTCCACGACGCAGCAGGCAACGCGACCCAGCGAGACGACTTCAACGGCAACCGCAGCTGCATGGCATATGACCCGGCGCGCAACGTGGAGACGCAGCGCATCGAAGGCCTGTCATCGGCAACAGCGTGCGAGACGGTTTCGGCAGCGTCCCTGCCGACGGGCGCTCGGATGATCAGTTCGCAGTGGCACCCCGATTGGCGAATGTCCACCCGGACCGCTGAGCCTCGCCGCGTCACGACGCTGGTCTACAACGGCCAGCCTGACCCGTTCAATGGCAACGCGGTGGCGAGCTGCGCGCCCACCAGCGCCTTGCTGCCCGATGGCAAGCCCATCGTCGTGCTGTGCAAACGCGTGGAGCAGGCGACGACGGACGACACCGGCGCGCAAGGCTTCAATGCGACGCTGCAGTCCGGCGTACCGGCCCGCTCGACAAGCTGGACCTACGACGCCACCGGCCAGGTGCTCACCGAGACCGACCCGCGCGGCAAGGTCGTCGTGACCAACGAGTACTACACCGACACGACGGCCGACCATACCAAGAGCGACTTGAAGTCCTCGGTGAACAGCGCCGGCCACCTGACGCAGTTCCCCCGCTACAACGCCTATGGCAAGCCGCTGGAGGTGGTTGACGCCAACCTGGTCTCGACCACCTACGCCTATGACGCTCGTCAGCGCTTGACCTCTGTGTCCACCGCCGGATCGACCACCAGCTACGAGTACTGGCCTACCGGGCTTCTCAAGAAGACGACACAGCCCGATGGCGCCGTGGTGACCTACGAGTACGACGATGCGCATCGCTTGATCGCTGTGGCCGACGGCCAAGGCAATCGCATCGAGTACACGCTGGACCAGAGCGGCAACCGGACGGCCGAAGCGGCCAAAGACCCACAAGGCACGCTCAAGCGGACCCTGGCGCGCGTGTATGACGCGCTGGGCCGGGAACAACAATCGATAGGCAGGGATTGAGATTGATCCGCGTCGATAAGAAGGGAATAGCAATGGCGAGATGGTTGAAGTGGGGGACAGTGCTGCTGTGTTTGCTGGCTGCTCACTCTTCCTATGCGGAGGATTGCCACAAGCTCTACAACTCCTACGACTTCGTCCACCGGGCGTTAAGCCCGGCAGGCGGGGTGCCGGGTTGCTACCCAACGGCGGACGCCTTGAAGGAGGCGTTATGGGCAAAGGTGAGGCCAATCATTGAAGCGCCCATCGACTACCCCGAATCTGTAGAGACCAGCGTCGCCAGCCCTGGGCGCTGTTTCCCCTCTGGATTCCATGACGTGCTTCCTTATCCGATCCACAAGTGCACGTACACCATCAACACCACGTTGCGCAATAAGCGAAACGGAGAGACCTCCTCGTATGTCACCAACAGCTACTTCGATGTGTTGATGGACTGTGGGGGATACCTGAACTCGGACTGGCGACCCGAGCTCGGCCTCTGCATGAGGTTCCGCGATGAGCGTCCCGCCCCAACATGCACGCCGAATCGGGGGAATCCGATCGGTGTGCTGACTGGCCTTAAGTCGCAGCGCGAGCGCATTGTCGGATGGGGGCGGGGGCACGAGCTTGTCCTCAGCTATGCACCGCGGGATGCCGCCATGAGCATCGATCGGTATCCAGGCGGACCGGCCACTTTCGGAAGGCTTTGGCAGGCCAATCTTCTCAAGCGCGCCATGATCAATGGTGATCTCTACACGCCGGTCTTCATGCGCGGCGACGGGACGTCGAAGTCGTTCCAGTCCTTCGGCGATTCGGCGTCGACGCCGCTGGAGCTCGACAAGGCGACCTTCACCCGAAGCAATGCGGGCTGGAACTACTACGACGTGACGGCATCTGCCGTCGAACGGTATGTCGGTGATTCGAGCCCGGAACTCACGCGTGTGCATTTCGCCGATGGTCGATATCTGGACTATCTCTATGGCGACGTGCTTGCCAAGGAGGAGGGCACGATGCGCGTGCGCGTGATCAGCGCCGTCCGCGACGAGACGGGGAGGACGCTGGGCTTCGAGTACGAGCCTGATCCGTTCTATTTTTCGACCGTTCGGGTCAAGGCTGTAAACGACCCGGGCGGCCGTCGTCACACGTTTCGGTATGGAGGCTTTGGCGGCCTGAGCGAGATCGGTCATCCGGACGACACGTCGCGGCGCTACGGCTATGAGAATGCCGATCAGACCTGGGCCATCACGTCGTTGGTCGACGAAGGAGGTCAGGTCCTGGGTAGGTATGAGTACGACTCGGAAGGTCGCGCCATCACGACGGCCACGGGTAGCAACGGTGAGCGGTGGCACGTGGAGTGGCCGGCTCCCCCTCGGTGGACGCTGACGCTCACCGACGATGTTCCCAACTTGCGGACCACTCGCCGGCTGGATGTGCTGCAAGCTGTGAATGCCAGCGTGACAGGTCCTGATGGACGGGCACTGGGGTTCACGAGCCAGCAGATTGCAGGCTCCACACTAACGAAGGAACAGTCGCAGCCGGCGGGCGCGGGATGCGAGGCGTCAAGTTCATCGCTGGACTACGACGCCGAAGGGAATGTCAGCCGCAGGACTGACTTCAATGGTGGTCAAACCTGTCACAGCTATGTTGACGTGCGGCATCTGGAGTCGTCACGTGTCGAGGGCCTGACGGCGGGCGCGGCTTGTGCGCCGGTGTTGAGCGCGGGGGCAGCTTTACCCGCGGGCGCACGCAAAGTGAGTTCTCAATGGCACCCCGACTGGCGTCTGGCCACCCGGACGGCGGAGCCGCGCCGCATCACGACGCTGGTCTACAACGGACAGCCCGATCCCTTCAACGGCAACGCGGTGGCGAGCTGCGCGCCGGCCAGCGCGTTGCTGCCCGACGGCAACCCCATCGTCGTGCTGTGCAAACGCGTGGAGCAGGCAACGACCGACGAGACCGGCGCGCAAGGCTTCGATGCGACGCTGCAGTCCGGGGCGCCGGCTCGCACAACGAGCTGGACCTACGACGCCACCGGCCAGGTGCTCACCGAGACCGATCCGCGCGGCAAGGTCGTGGTGACCAACGAGTACTACACCGACACGACGGCTGACCACACGAAGGGCGACTTGAAGTCCTCGACAAATAGCGCCGGCCACCTGACGCAGTTCCCGCGCTACAACGCCTATGGCAAGCCGCTGGAAGTCATCGACGCC
>NZ_JBQEOF010000031.1:0-49871 GCF_052044995.1 Roseateles sp. 22389 | reverse complement strand
GGGAGAGCAACTGTGTTCCAAGTCAAGCGCTAATCAGGCTAGCGCGGGCTGTGGATAAGAGGGCTGCCAAGCGGTGCCGGACTTGATGACGGCGTTGATGATGGTGAGCAGCTTGTGCATGCAGGCGGTCAGCGCCACCTTCTTAGGCTTGCCCGCTTGCACCAGTCGTTCGTAGAAGCTCCTGAGGACAGGGTCATAACGCACAGCGCTGAGCGAAGCCATGTACAGCGCCGAACGGACATTGGCCCGTCCACCCCAGGTGGAGCGCCGACCCTTGAATGTGCCGCTGTCGTTGTTCAACGGCGCCACACCCACGAGTTTGGCGATCTCGCGTCGCTTGAGTTGGCCGAGTTCGGGCAGCGCAGCCATCAGCATCGCTTGTGTGCCTGGCCCCACTCCCTTGAGCCCTTTGAGCAACTCCAGCTTGTCCTTGAAGTGCTCCTTCAGGAAGCCGCCCGCATCGTCATCGATCTTTCCGATTTGGTGGTCCAGCATCTTCAGAATGGTGCGAATGCTCTTGCGCTGCGACGCGTGCATGCTCGCCAATCGGTTGTGCTCAGCCACCCGCATGGCCACGAGCTGACTGCGCCGCGTCACCATGGCTAGCAGTGTCTCCTGCGCGTCCGTGGGCAGTTTGTAGAGCAGTCGCTCGCGCCGGTCGCTGGCATGCAGCGTGCGCGCAAACTGCGACAGCATCTTCGCGTCCGTGCGGTCCGTCTTGGCCAGGTAGCCCATCGCTTTGGCGAAGTCATGCGCCTGGCGCGGATTGATCACCATGACGGCCAAACCATGCGCGCACAGCATCGCCGCCGCCGGCTGCTCCAGCCCACCGGTGGCTTCCAGCAGAACGACTCCCACGCGCTCGCGCATCTCAGTGAGCATCGCCAACAGCGACTTCAAACCGGGCTCATCGTTGCTGAAGGTCTGCGTCTTGTCCCTGTCATTCAAGGCCACCTCAAGCGTGGCTTTGGAAACATCGATACCAACAAAAATCAGTTCAGGTGCGCCTGCCATTTCCCATCCTTGCAAATTCGAGGTCCGAGCACGCCAGTGCATGTCGGCCGTCCAGCAACTGTTCGGGCTTGCTCAACAGACGGCCAGTCGTCCACGCCAAATGCTCTCCCACGGGCTAGGTATCCCAGAGGGCAGACGGGCTGTGGACAACTGCCAAAACAAACCTGTGTGTACTCTCAAAACGAAAGATACAAGGGCAGGGGTGAGGGCCAGCAGCCGCTCGCAGCGCACCAAACTGTATACACTCCCCTCCTCAACGTCGCCGCGGCGCCCAGTTTTTCTCAGCGCGACGCTTGCCGGTTCACAGCGCCCGCAGTGGTGGTCCGGAACTTGCTCAACGTTCGTTGATGGACAGCTACCTGCTTGACTGGGCCAATCTGCTGCTGCGCTGGCTGCACGTGATCGTGGCCATCGCCTGGATCGGCGCTTCGTTCTATTTCGTCTGGCTGGACAACCACCTGCTCAAGCCGCAGGCCGAGGACCTGAAGGCCAAGGGCGTGGACGGCGAGCTCTGGGCGGTGCACGGCGGTGGCTTCTACAACCCGCAGAAGTACATGGTGGCGCCCGCCAACCTGCCGCGGGAGCTGCACTGGTTCTACTGGGAAAGCTACTGGACCTGGATGAGCGGCTTCGCGCTGTTCGCGCTGCTCTACCTGTTCAACGCCGACACCTACCTGATCGACAAGCGCGTCCATGACTGGAGCGCCGGCGCGGCGGTGGCTGCGGCGCTGGGCTTCCTGGCCGGCGGCTGGATCGTCTACGACCAGATCTGCCGGCGCTTCGGTCGCAAGGCCGACGGTTCGATCGGCAACGACGGCGTGGTGCTCGGGCTGGTCGCCGTGGCCATAGTCGCCGCGGCCTGGGGCGCGAGCCAGCTCTTCGCCGGGCGTGCGGCCTTCCTGATCACCGGCGCGATGATCGCCACGATGATGAGCGCGAACGTCTTCTTCTGGATCATTCCCGGCCAGAAGCAGGTGATCGCCGACATGCGGGCCGGTCGGCCGGTGGACCCGGTCCACGGCCAGCGCGGCAAGCAGCGCAGCGTGCACAACACCTACTTCACCCTGCCAGTGCTGATCGCGATGCTGTCCAACCACTACGGCATGCTCTACAGCCATCCGCAGAACTGGCTGGTGCTGGTGCTGCTGATGCTGGTGGGCGCGCTGGTGCGGACCTGGTTCGTGAAACGCCACAAGGGTGTCGATGCCTGGCCGCTGCTGGTGGCCGTGGTCATGCTGCTGGCGGGACTGATCGCGTGGCTCGCGCCGCAACCGGCGATGGTGCCCGTGACCGCGGCCCCCGCGCTGAGCGCCCCGGCCACGCCTGGCGCCGCCTCGACGGGGGCAACCGCGACCGCCGCCGACGGCAAGGTGCCCTTCGAGACGGTGAAGGCCATCGTCGATGCGCGCTGCCTGGCCTGCCACAACGCGGCGCTGGCGCCCAAGCGCATCCAGTTCCACGAGCCGCAGCTGATCGAGCAGCACGCGGCCGAGATCTACCAGCAGGTGGTCGTGCAGAAGAGCATGCCGCTCAACAACGCGACCGGCATCACCGACGAGGAGCGGGCGACGCTCGGACGCTGGTTCAAGGAACGCTGACGCCGTCGCACGCCCCGGGCCGGAGCCACTCGCTCAGACCAGATCGGCCATGACCTCGATCGGAATGATCGCGCCGGGATGCTGGATCACCCGCGCCGCGACGCGATTGCCGAAGACCGCCGCGCTCACCGCATCCGCGCCGGCCAGGCGCCGCGCCAGGTAGCCGCCCGCGAAGGCATCGCCCGCGGCGGTCGTGTCGACGACGCGCGCCACCTCCTCCGTCGGCGCCTCGGCCCAGTGCCCGGGCGTCTGCGCGCTGTGCACCAGCGTGGGCGATGCACCGCGTTTGATCAGCACCTCCGGCGTCGGCAGCGATTGTGCCTGCGCGATCGCAGCCTCCAAAGAGTCGAGGCCCGTCAGCGCCTGATGGTCGTCCGCGGTCACCAGCGCGATCGTGGCCAGCGAGAACGCGCGCTCGAAGGCCACGCGTGCCGCGGCGCGGTCGGGCCACAGACGCGGTCGGAAGTTGTTGTCGAACACCACCTGAGCGCCGCGTGCGCGCAGGCGCTCCATCAGCGCGAAGAGCCGCTCCCGCCCCGCGGGCGGCAGCACGGCCAGCGTGATGCCGCTGAGGTAGAGCGCGTCGAAGTCCTCGGCATGGCGCTCGAGCGGGCTGACGGCCTCATCGAAATAGGCCTTCGCCGCGGCGGTGTCGCGCCAGTAGTGGAAGCTGCGCTCGCCGGCGGGATCGACCTCGATCAGGTACAGCCCGGGCATGCGTCCGGGGATCCGCCGCACCAGCCGGGTGTCGATGCCCTGGTCGCGCCAGCGCTCCAGCAGGCCGGTGCTCAGGCCGTCGTCGCCGAGGGCGGTCGCATAGGCCACCTGAACGCCGGCCGCATCGCCGCAGCGCTTGAGGTACACGGCGGTGTTGAAGGTGTCGCCGCCATAGCCCTGGGTCATGGGACCGAAGGCCTGACCCTTGAGTTCCAGCATGCATTCGCCGATCACGGCGACGCGTCGAGTCATCGGAGACCTCCCATCCATGGCTGATCCGTTCAGCGCAGCCAGCGCTGAAGTTCCGGCATCGCGACGGGCAACTGCCCGGCGACCATCGCCGAGAACACCTGCGCGCCCTTCGCGCCCAGGTGGGTGCGATCGAACACCGGATTGGCCGCGCCGGCGCGTTCGGGCGAGGAGGCACCCTGTGCGGGCGCATCGATCGGCTTGGGCGCCATCGCGAGCGTGTCGGCCTCCGCTTCTCCCATCGCCTGCACCGCGGCGTGGCTGATCGCGTTCAGGTCGATCACCGGCACGCGGTGCTCGGTGGCGACGCGGATCGTCGCCTCGGCCCAGGGACGCAGCGCGTTGTCGAGCCGTCCCTGTGCGTCGAAGCTGCGTCGCGTCAGCGGCGTCAGCATCACCAGGCGAGCGCCGGTTGGCGCGACGTCGTCGATGTAGCGGGCGAGATTGGCGGGGAACTCGGTCTGGAGGTCGGTCGAGCGGCCCGGCTTGCCGGGCTGGTCGTTATGGCCGAACTGCATGAGCACCACATCGGTTTGCCCGGCCGGCCGGGCGCGCAGCAGCGCCATCACCTGGTCCCACAGACCTTCGGCACGGAAGCTCTTCGTGCTGCGCCCGCCCTTGGCGAGGTTGAGGCAACTCACCCCGGGCTGGAAGCGCGCGCACAACGCGTCGCCGTAGCCGCTCTTCGTGGCCATCGTCGAATCGCCGACGAGGATCACGCGGAGCGACGTCGGCGGCGTCTCCTGCGCTTGAACCGCGCCGGCCAGGAGCGCCAGCGCGAGCAACCATGACTGCTTCATGCGCGCATTAGAACTTATAGCTCGCGCCCAGCAGGAACTCACGGCCGGTGACGTGATAGACCACCGGGCTGTTGCGGGCCCGGGAGATGAACTGGTCGTTCGCCTCGTTGGTCAGGTTGACGCCCTCCAGCGTGACCGTGAGCCGGTCGTTGATCTTGTAGGAGATCGACGCGTCCACGTTGAGCGTGGCGTTCTTCCCTTCGACGTCGTTGTTGTTCTGCCCCGGCACCCGCGTCAGGAAGGACGAGCGCTTGGAGGCCGAAACCCGGGCGCTGAAGGTGTCGTCGTCGTAGTACAGCGTGGCGTTCCACGACTTCGGCGACATGTTGAGCAGGTCGTCGGTGATGGTGGCGTTGCTGGTCGGCGAAACCAGGTAGGTGATCTTCGACTTGACGTAGGTGTAGTTGAGGACCGTGCCGAAATTGCGCCCCCACGACGGCAGGAAGGTGAACGGCTGCTGGTAGTTCAGCTCGATGCCGCGCAGCTTGCCCCCCGGGGTGTTGATCGGCGTGGTGAGCTGGAAGACCTCCTCGCCGGTGAAGTTGGAGGGCAGCAGCGACAGCGGCAGGCCGGTCTGGTTGTACGGCGCGTTGGTGCGCAGGCTCTGGATGTAGGTGTCGATGTTCTTCTGGAACACGCCCACGCCGATGAAGGCATTGCGGCCGAAGTACCACTCCAGGCTGCCGTCGAAGGTCTTGGCGCGGAAGGGCTTCAGATACGGGTTGCCGGTGGTGATCGACAAGGTGCCCGTGGTGCTGATGGTGCCGCCCGGGTTGAGGTTGCCCAGCTGCGGACGCGCCATGACCTTGGCCGCGGCGAAGCGCGCGATGAGGTCCTTGGTGAGGTTGGCCGAGACGTTCAGCGCCGGCAGCCAGTCCTTGTACTTCTGGCCGATGACGACCTCGGTGCCGCCGCCGGTGGCCAGGTAGCCAGTGGCCTCCTGCTCGGTGACGACGTAGCGCACGCCGACGTTGCCCTGCATCCGCAGGCCCAGCACGCGGCCCTCGAAGTCCGCCTGCACGAAGCCGCCCCGGTCGCGCTCGACCACCGCGCGGTTGTTGCCGCGCGCATTGCCGTTCGTGATGGAGGACAGGGTGAAGTCGCCCGGTCCGCCCGCAGGCCCGCTCTTGAGGCAGTTGCAGTAGATGTCGTAGGCGGCGGCGATGGCGTTGAGGTCGGGAATGACCCAGGACGTGGGCGTGCCCGCCGGCAGGCTCAGGCCGCGACCGAAGTTGGTCAGCATCGTCGTCAGCACGCCCGATCCGGCCGCCGGCGAGAAGATGGTGTCGTTCTGGTTGATGCGGCGGAATTCGTAGGTGTCGAAGCTGTACTTCTTGTAGTCGTAGCCCGCCTTGAGGGTCAGCGTGTCGGGCAGCACCTCCCACGCCAGGTCCAGGTGGGCGATGTCGTTGCGGTTGTTGGCGCCCTGCGGCCGGATGCGGACCTCGCTGGTGGTCGTGTTGGCGACCGTGGTGGGCTGCGTGCCGGTGGTGACCTGCGGCACGCCGACGATCTGCAGCGCGCCGTTCGGCACCGTCGGGTCGAAGGGGTACTTGATGACCGGCAGGCGGTCGTCGTTGCGGAAGTCCAGCGTGTAGCCGTTGACGTTGAGCGCATCCAGCGTGACCGTGGTCTGCACCGGGTTGCGGAACTTGGAGTCCGCTCGGCCCACCTTGGCGTTGAGCTTGAGGTGGTCGGTGAGCTCCTGCTCCAGCGTCAGGCTGGGCTGGCGGAAGGTGGTGGTGAGCTCGTCGTAGCGCGACTCGGCGCGGATGTCGACGCCGTTGAAGACGCCGTACTGGAGCGCGCCGTTGGGCGCGTACTGCGCCTCGACGACGCTGGTCTGCGGCTTGCCGCCCTGGCTCGCGGTGCGGCTGAAGGAGATCGCCTCGAGGAAGTCCTCGCGCCGCGTCGCATCCAGCTTCGAATACAGCATGTCGAAGGTGAGCAGCGTGCGATCGGTCGGCTTGAACTGCACCGAGCCGGTCAGGCCCAGCCGGTCCTGGTCGTGGGTGAGCCGGCCGTAGCGCGGCAGGCGCGGGTGGAAGTTGTCGGCGCTGCTGGCCAGGCTGTAGGCCGAGCTCGCGCCGGCGGACGCCGGCAGGCGCGGCACGCCCTGCGCGGCCGGGCCGCAGTTGGCCGCGGTGGTGGCGGGATTCGCGGGCGTCGTGCCCTGCGGCGAGCACCAGCCGCCCGAGGACGGGCCGTTGTCCCAGCGCACCGTGGAGAAACCTTCCTCGAACAGGCGGCGCTTCGAGTACGCGCCGGACACCAGCACGCCCAGCCGCTTGTCGAGGAAGACGTCGCTGATCAGGAAGGCGGCGCGAGGGTCGGTCTCGCGCGCCAGGTCGTTGTAGCGCGCCTTCACCGAGGCGGTGATCACGCGCTTGTTGAAGTCGAAGGGCCGCGCCGCCTGCAGGTCCACCGTCGCGCCGAGCGAGCCTTCGTCCACTTCCGCCGAGCTGCTCTTGCGCACGGTGATGGTGTTGAAGAGCTCGGAGGCGAAGACGTTGAAGTCGAAGCCGCGCGAGCGGTTGGCGCCGCCGGAGCTGTCGGTGCCGCCGGTGGTGGCGAGCGCCTCGATGCCGTTGATGCGCACCCGGGTGAAGTCGGCGCCCAGGCCGCGCACCGTGATGTTGCGGCCCTCGCCGGCGTCGCGGTCGATCACGACGCCGGGAACGCGCTGCAGCGATTCGGCCAGGTTGGTGTCGGGGAACTTGGCGATGTCCTCGGCCTTGATGACGTCGACGATGCCGCGGTCCTGGCGCTTGGCGTTCAGCGCGCTTTCCAGCGACGCCCGGATGCCGGTGACGACCACCGTCTCGAGCGCCTTGTCGCTGGCGGCGGCGGAGGCCGCCGGCGCGGCCGCTGCCGGGGCGGCCTGGTCCTGGCTCCAGGCGGGCAGCGTGAGCGTCGCCGTGCCCAGCAGGCAGGCGGCGAGGCGGGTCAGGCGGGGCGTGGGCGACGCGGCGCGATGCGCGCGGCGCTGACGATCGGACGAGGTCGTCCCGAGGCGAGTCCCATGACGGTGGGGCATGACGTTGTCTCCAAGGTGCTTCTGCGGCCGCGGGCTCGGGATCGTGGCCCTCGCTCTCGCGGCATCGGTCGGTCGCGGGCGCACGCAGGGCGCCGGCAGGTCGGGAGCGGCCGTCGCTGCAGTGCGATCGCCGCCTCGGTACTGCGGATGTCTGCGATCCGCGCCGCGCGCGGACCCTGGGGTCAGGTCGGGGTCAGAGGTAGTCCTCGCGCCGTGGCGAGAACTGGTCCAGCAGCGTGCTGCCGGGCTCCAGCGCGACGACGCCATGCATCGTCAGCCGCGGCGCGACGAAGGCGTCGCCCGGCTTGAGCGTGCGTTTCACGCCGCCGACCTCGCAGGCGAAGGAGCCGCTCAGGACGAACGCGATCTGGTCATGCGCGTCGTGCGCGTGCGGCGTCCCGATGGCGCCTTCGTCGAACTGCACCAGCACCGACATCAGCTCCGGCGTGTGGCCGACGATCTTGCGGCGGATGCCGTCGCCGAGCTCGGTCCAGGGCGCGTCGTCGTTCAGGAAATACGGATTCATCGGGGCGGTCTCCTCGCGATCCCGGCAAGCGCCGGTGCGGCTGGCGCCGGGAGGGTCCCGGCCGTCGTTGCGAGCAACTATAGCGAGGTCGCGAAAAATTGAAACAGCGGTTCACTACATAGAAACCATAGTTCCGGGAAAGTCCGCAGACCCGTACGCTTCGCTCCCATCAGTCGCCGGAAGCACCCCGATGCCGGGTGTTTCCTTCCGCCGCCGCACGATGCCGCGTGGCACGGACACCCCCACCGCACCGAGGTAGACATGGACATCCGCCAACCCATCCACAGCGAGCATGCCCGCACGCTGGACACCGAAGGCCTGCGCCGCCAGTTCCTGGTCGAGGACCTGTTCCAGCCCGACCGCGCGACGCTGACCTACAGCCAGATCGACCGGATCATCGTCGGCGGCATCATGCCGGTGACCCAGCCGGTGACCTTCTCGGCGGACCTGGGCAAGCACACCGGCACCGACTACTTCCTGCAGCGCCGCGAACTGGGGCTGATCAACATCGGCGGCGCGGCCCGCGTCTTCGTCGACGACACGCAGTACGAAGTCGGCCCGCGCGAGGCGCTCTACATCGGCCAGGGCGCGAAGATCGTCGAGTTCAAGAGCGTCGACGGCGCCAACCCGGCGAAGCTCTACTTCAACTGCGCGCCGGCCCACACGTCCTATCCGACGCGCAAGGTCACGCTGGCCGAGGCCTCGCCCGAGACGCTGGGCGCGCCCGAGACGAGCAACCGCCGCACCATCTACAAGTTCCTCGTGCCCGACGTGCTGCCCACCTGCCAGCTGCTGATGGGCATGACGCAGATGGAGCCGGGCAGCCTGTGGAACACCATGCCCTGCCACCAGCACGACCGCCGCATGGAGGTCTATTTCTACTTCGACATGAAGGCCGACGCGGTGGTCTTCCACATGCTGGGCGAGCCGACGCAGACCCGCCACCTGGTCGTGCGCAACGAGCAGGCGGTGATCAGCCCGAGCTGGTCCATCCATTCCGGCGTCGGCACCCAGGCCTACACCTTCATCTGGGGCATGGTCGGCGAGAACCAGGTCTTCAAGGACATGGACCACGTGCCGATGACGACGCTGCGCTGAAGCGCCGCGGCTCGCGACCCCACCCGACCAAGGGAATGAACGAGATGATCCTGGACAACTTCCAACTCGATGGCCGCGTGGCCATCGTCTCCGGCTGCAACACCGGGCTGGGGCAGGGCATGGCGGTGGCGCTGGCGCAGGCTGGCGCACACATCGTCGGCGTCAACGTGTCCGACCCGGTCGAGACCCGGACCGAGGTCGAGCGCCTGGGCCGGCGCTTTCTGGACCTGCGCGCCAACCTCGGCGACATCAGCTGCATCGAGGGCCTGGTGGCCGAGGCCAAGTCGCTGACCGGCCGCGTCGACATCCTGGTCAACAACGCCGGCATCATCCGGCGCGAGGATGCGATCCGCTTCAGCGAGAAGGACTGGGACGACGTCGTCGACCTCAACCTCAAGACGGTGTTCTTCTTCTCGCAGGCCGTGGCCAGGCAATACCTCGCGCAGGGCGGCGGCGGCAAGATCATCAACGTGGCGTCGATGCTGTCCTTCCAGGGCGGCGTGCGCGTGCCCTCGTACACCGCCAGCAAGAGCGGCGTGATGGGCATCACCCGGCTGATGGCCAATGAATGGGCGGCGCACGGCATCAACGTCAACGCGATCGCGCCCGGCTACATGGCCACCAACAACACCGCCGCGCTGCGCCAGGACGAGAGCCGCAACGCCGCGATCCTGGACCGCATTCCCGCGGGCCGCTGGGGCGTGCCGGACGACCTGGCCGGACCGGTGGTGTTCCTCGCCTCCAAGGCCTCCGACTACGTGAACGGGTATACCGTCGCGGTCGACGGCGGGTGGCTCGCCCGCTGACGCCATGTTCGGCGCGACGGGGTCCGCAGAGGCCCCGCGCGCCCGCCGACGGAGACACGGCACATGTATGAGAACAAGCGACTGGGCTTCCTGTTCGTCCTGCCTTTCGTGCTGGGCGTGCTGCTGTTCAAGCTCTTCCCCTTCGTGATGAGCTTCGCGCTCAGCTTCACGCAGTACGACCTGATCGATCCGCCCCAGTTCGTGGGGCTGCGCAACTACGAGGAACTCGCCACCGCGGACCCGCTGTTCCGAAAGTCGCTGGGCGTGACGCTGCTCTTCGCGCTGCTCGCCGTGCCGCTGCGCGTGGGCTTCGCGCTGTTCATCGCGCACGTGCTCAATTTCAAGCTGCGCGGCATCAACTTCTTCCGGGCGGCGTTCTACATCCCGTCCATCCTCGGCGGCTCGATCGCGGTGGCGGTGCTGTGGCGCTTCGTCTTCGCGCGCAACGGGCTGGTGAACCTGGTGCTGGTGAAGCTCGGCCTCGAGCCGATCCCGTGGCTCGCCGACGAGCATTACTCGATGTGGACCATCGTGCTGCTGTTCACGTGGCAGTTCGGCTCGGCGATGGTGATCTTCCTGGCGGCGCTGCAGAACGTGTCGATCTCGCTGTACGAGGCGGCCGAGTGCGACGGCGCCAGCAAGGCCCAGCAGTTCTGGAAGATCACCGTGCCGCTGATCACGCCGGTGATCTTCTTCAACGTGATCATGCAGATGGTCCACGCGTTCCAGGAATTCAACGGCCCCTACATGATCACCGAGGGTGGCCCGCTGCACTCGACCTACGTGCTGGCGCTCTACATCTACGACCAGAGCTTCCGCTTCTTCAACCTGGGCTACGGCGCGGCGCTGTCGTGGGTGCTGTTCGCGCTCGTCGGCGGACTGGCGGCGCTGTCCTTCTGGAGCTCGAAGTACTGGGTCTTCTATTCGGGCGAGAAGGAGTCCAAGCGATGAGCCGCCTTCCCACCCCCCAGCGCCGCAGTACGCCCCTCCAACCCCCTCTCCCGCTTGCGGGAGAGGGCGGGGGTGAGGGCCGCGGCCGTGGCCACTCGCCCACCCTGACCCTGGGCCGCGATCGCGGCAACCGCCCGCTGCGCTACCTGGCGCTGGCCGCGGTCGCCATCGTGATGCTCTACCCGCTGCTGTGGCTGGTCGGCGCCTCCTTCAAGAGCAACGCCGAGATCTTCAGCTCCGCCGGCTTCTGGCCCGACCGCTTCGACTTCGGCGCCTACGCCAAGGGCTGGAAGACCAGCACCGAGTACACCTTCGCGACCTACTTCCTGAACAGCTTCCTGATCACGATCCCGCGCATCGTCGTGACGGTGATCTCCTGCGTGCTGGTGGCCTACGCCTTCGCGCGCTTCGAGTTCTGGGGCCGCAAGCTGCTGTTCAGCATCATGATCGCCACGATGATGCTGCCCCTGATCGTGCTGCGCCTCCCGCAGTACCTGGTCTTCCGCGAGATCGGCTGGCTGGACTCCTACCTGCCGCTGATCGTGCCCTCGGCCTTCGCCACGGACACCTTCTTCGTCTTCATGCTGGTGCAGTTCCTGCGCGGCATCCCGCGCGACATGGAGGAGGCCGCCCAGATCGACGGCTGCAATGCGCTGCAGCTGCTGTGGCACATCATCGTGCCGCTGCTCAAGCCCGCCATCATCTCGGTGATCGTCTTCCAGTTCATCTGGACGATGAACGACTTCATGGGCCCGCTGATCTACCTGGCCTCGGTGGAGAAGTACCCGGTCTCGCTGGCGCTGAAGATGAGCATCGGCGCGACCGAGGAGGTCGAGTGGGCCAACGTGATCGCGATCTCGGTGGTGGCGCTGATCCCGTCGATCGCCGTGTTCTTCGCGGCGCAGAAGCATTTCATCGAGGGCGCGACGTCCTCGGGCGTCAAAGGCTGACAAGGGCTGACAAGGACATCGGCATGGCAAGACTGAGCCTCAACAAGGTCGAGAAGGTGTACCCCAACGGATTCAAGGCCGTGCACGGCGTGGACCTGGAGGTGCGCGACGGCGAGTTCATGGTCTTCGTCGGCCCCTCGGGCTGCGCGAAGTCGACGCTGCTGCGGATGATCGCGGGGCTGGAGAGCATCACCGGCGGCGAGCTGCGCATCGGCGAGCGCGCCGTCAACGCGCTGCCGCCCAAGCAGCGCGGCATCGCGATGGTGTTCCAGAACTACGCGCTGTATCCCCACATGAAGGTCTACGACAACCTGGCCTTCGGCCTGAAGCTGGCGGGCACGCCCAAGGCCGAGCTCGACCAGCGCGTGCGCCATGCCGCGAAGCTGCTGGAGATGGAGCACCTGCTGGACCGTTATCCGAAGCAGCTCTCCGGCGGCCAGGCGCAGCGCGTCGCGGTGGGCCGGGCGATCGTGAAGAAGCCGGACGTCTTCCTCTTCGACGAGCCGCTGTCCAACCTCGACGCCAAGCTGCGCGCCGCGATGCGGGTGCGGCTGACCGAGCTGCACCGCACGCTGCGCGACAGCCAGCAGCCCGCCACCACGATCTACGTCACCCACGACCAGGTCGAGGCGATGACGATGGGCGAGCGCATCTGCGTCCTCAAGGAGGGCGTGATCCAGCAGGTCGACACGCCGACGGCGCTCTACGACCGGCCGGCCAACGCCTTCGTCGCCGGCTTCATCGGCTCGCCGGAGATGAACCTGCTCGAGGCGCGCCTGCAAGCCACCGACACCGGGCTGGCCGTCGAGGTGGGCGGAGCGCGGCTGCCGCTGCCCGCGGACAAGGCAGCGGGCATCGCGGCGCTGCCGCGCCTGGCGGATGCGGCGGTGACCTTCGGCCTGCGGCCGGAGCACATCGGCCTGGCGCCGCGCGTGCAGGGCGACAGCGTCGGCGTCACGGCGCGGCTGCGCTTCACCGAGCACATGGGCTCGGAGGTCTACCTGCATGCGGAGCTGGGCGCGCTGCCGATCACGGCGCGCATCCCGGCCGAGCAGGCGATCGCGCTGCAGGGCCTGGCGCGCGGCGACGCGCTGACGCTGCACCTGCAGCTGTCGGCCTGCCACCTCTTCGACGCGGGCAGTGGCGTGAACCTGATGTCCGCCGCGCTGGGGACGCGCGCATGAGCCTGCCGAGACGACAGGTGCTGGGCTTGGCGGCGGGCGGCGCCGCGGTCGCCGCCGCGCTGACGGCGCCGGCGGTGCTGCGCGCGCAGGACAAGGCCACCGTGCTGCGCTTCGCCTGGTGGGGCGGCGCGGGCCGGCATGAAGCGACGCTCAAGGCGCTGGCGCTTTTCGAGCGCCGCCACGGCGTGCGGGTGAAGGCCGAATACATGGGCTTCAACGGCTACCTGGAGCGCCTGACGACGCAGATCGCCGGTGGCTCCGAGCCCGAAGTCATGCAGATCAACTGGGCCTGGCTGGCGATGTTCAGCAAGCGCGGCAACGGCTTCGCCGACCTGCACCGGCATGCGGCGCTGCTGGACCTGGCCCAGTTCGACCGGGAAGACCTCGCGTATGGCGAGGTCGCGGGCAAGCTCAACGCACTGCCGGTGTCCTTCAGCGCGCGGGTGATGCTGTGGAACCAGGCGGCCTTCGATCGCGCGGGCCTGGCGCTGCCGCGCAGCTGGGACGAGCTCTTCGCCGCCGGACCGGCCTTCCGCCGCCTCCTGGGCCAGGACGCCTACCCGCTGGACGGCGAGCTGTACGACATGATGCTGCTCTCCCAGGCCTGGGTGCAGCAGCGCCACGGCACGCCCTATGTCGATCCCGCGTCGCCGCGCGTGGCGATGAACGAGGCGGCCGCGCTGGACTGGGTCCGCATCTACAAGCGGCTCGTCACCGAGCACGTCGCCACGCCGCTGCCGCTGCGCGCGAGCCTGGGCGGCGCCGAGAAGCCGACCGAGCAGCAACCCGACTGGGTGGTCGGCCGCTGGGCGGGGAACTACACCTGGGACTCGGTGATCGGGTTGCGCGCGTCGACGCTGGACAAGCAGCAGAAGCTGGTGCTCGGCGACTTCCCGACGCTGCCCGGCGCGCTGGACAGCGGCATGTTCGGCCGGCCCACGGTGATGTACGCGGTGAGCCGCCATGCGGAGAAGAACGGCCGGGCCGAACTGGCCGCGCGGCTCGTCAACTTCCTGCTGACCGACCCCGAGGCCGCGACGCTGCTGGGCCGCACGCGCGGCCTGCCGTCGGCGCGCGGCCCCTTCGAGCAGCTGAAGGCGGCCGGCACCCTGCCGCCGCTGGAGGTCGCGGCGCATGAGCAGATCAAGGTCCAGCGCGAGTCGGGCCGGCTCAAGCGCCCGGCGCCGCTGTTCGAGCATGCGCGGCTGCACAAGTTCATGCGCGAGGTCTTCGAGACCGTCGCCTATGGCAAGACCACCGAGGTCGATGCCGCGCGCCGCCTGGTCGCCGAAGGCCAGGCCCTCCTGCAACGGATCAAGTGAACCCGTCTCCCCGAGGATCAAAGCGACCATGAAAGCCACCGAACGCCAGCTGCGCTTCGTCACCCGCGAGGACCCCGATACCGGCGCGCGCGTCACCCGGCTCACGCCCACCGACGTGACCTGTCACCGCAACTACTTCTATCAGAAGTGCTTCACCAACGATGGCCAGCGGCTGATCTTCGGCGCCGAGTTCGGGCCCGGCTCGAGCTGGAACTACCACCTGCTGGACCTCGGCTCGCAGGTCGCGACGCAGCTCACCGACCAGGCGGGCGAGAACACCTTCGGCGGCTTCCTGAGCCCCGACGACCAGCACCTGTACTTCGTCCGCGCGGAGCGGCGCCTGATCCGCCTGTCGCTGCGCGACCTGAGCGAGGAGGTCGTCTACACCGTGCCCGAGGGCTGGGTGGGTTACGGCACCTGGGTCTCGAACAGCGCCTGCACGAAGATGGTCGGCATCGAGATCGCCGCGAGCGACTGGTTCCCGCTCAGCGACTGGCAGAAGTTCCACCAGATGTTCCATGCGAAGCCGCGCTGCCGCCTGATCCGCATCGACCTGGCCACCGGCGCGCGCGAGGTGATCCTCGAGCAGCAGGGCTGGCTGGGCCATCCGCAGTACCGGCCAGGGGACGACCACACGGTCGCGTACTGCCATGAAGGGCCGCATGATCTGGTGGATGCGCGCATGTGGTTCGTCGACGAGGACGGCCGCAACGTCCGGTGCGGGCGGCGTCAAGACAAGGGCGAAAGCTGCACGCATGAGTTCTGGGTGCCGGACGGTTCCGCGATGATCTACGTCTCCTACCTGAAGGGGCAGCGCGATCGATGGATCTGCGCGCTCGATCCCATGACGCTTCAATCCCGGCGCCTCACGAAGATGCCACCCTGCTCGCACCTGATGAGCAACCACGACGGCACGCTGCTGATCGGCGATGGCTGCGACTCGCCGGCCGATGTCGCCGACACCGGTAGCCACCAGATCGCGACCGATCCCTTCCTGCACCTGTTCGACCTGAAGGCCGGCACCGAGCGGCGCGTGGCGCGGCATGACAGCTCGTGGCGCGTCTACAAGGGCAATCGGCAGGTCACGCATCCGCATCCGTCGTTCACGCCCGACGAGCGGCAGGTGCTGTTCAGCGCCGATGCCGAGGGCGAGCCGGCGCTGTACCTGGCGGACCTGTGATGCGGGGCTGGCGCGGCGCGGTGATGGCGGGGCTGTGCGTGGCGGCGCTGCAGGCCGCGTGGGCGCAGGACCGGCCGCAACTCGGCGACGACGCGGCCGCCCAGGCCACGGCCGCGCGCTACCTCGGCGATTGGCGGCCGCAGACGCTCGATCCCTCGCGCTGGACGCCGACCTTCGTCGTCGCCGCCGACGGGAGCGGCACGCACCGCACGCTGCAGGCCGCGATCGATGCCTTGCCGGCCAAGGGGCAGGGCGGATCGGCGGCCCCGGCGCGCGCCTACGTGCTCGTCAAGCCGGGCACTTATCGCGAGCCGCTCTGCATCCAGGACAAGGCGCCGTTCACGCTGTACGGCCGTGGCGATGCCGCCGAGGTCGTGATCGTCGAAGGCCGCTACAACGCGCTGCCGAAGGCGCGCGGCGCCGTCGCGCACCGCTGCATGCCGCTGCTCGATGCGGAGACCTTCGGGACACCGGGCAGCGCCAGCGTGATGCTGTTCAGCGACGACGTGCAGCTCGCGCGGCTGACCATCGCCAACGATGCGATGGACCACGTGGCCGACGGAAAGGGCTACCCGCCCGGCGTCGGCGAGAGCGGCGGCGCGCAGGCCGTCGCGCTGATGACGCGCGGCGACCGGATCCAGCTCGAGCAGGTGCGGCTGCTCGGACACCAGGACACCTTCTATGCCGAGCGCGCCAGTGAGGACCTCGCGAGCGAGTCGCGCGTGTTCGTGCATGCCGGCGAGATTCGCGGCGACGTCGATTTCATCTTCGGCGGCGCGACGCTGGTGATCGACGACAGCGTCATCGTGAGCCGCGCCGGGCGGCGCTCGCCGGGGCAGGGCGGCGTCGTGCTCGCGCCCAGCACGCCCGATGGCGTGCCGCGCGGCTTCCTGGTCCAAGGTTCGCGCTGGGTGGCGGAGCCCGGCGTGGCGCCGGGCAGCGTGCGCCTGGGCCGGGCCTGGGACCGCGGCGTGAAGGCCGGCGAATGGCGCCGGTCGCCGTCGACGCCCAACGGCCAGGCGGTGATCCGGGACAGCCAGCTCGGTCCTCATCTGACGGCCTGGGCGGCCTCGACCTCGCGCCGCCCTTTCGCCGCGACCGGCGAAGCGGCCAACCGCATGACCGAGTACCGCAATGTCGCGTCGACCGCCGCGTCGCCAGCCGCGTCCCGCGACGCGGTGCCCGCCGCGGCCTTCGACGCGATCGCGCCCGGCGATGGCTGGGCCTCGATGAACGGCGGCACGGCAGGCGGCGCGAAGGCGAAGGTCGAGGCCATCCGCGTCGTGCGCACGCGGGCCGAGCTCGATGCCGCGCTGGCGCTCGGCGACACGCCCAAGCTGATCGCGCTGGCGGCGCGCATCGACCTGGCGGCGGACGCGTCCGGCCGCCCGCTGGGCATCGAGGATTTCCGCGATCCGGCTTTCGATCTCGACGCCTTCGCGCGCCAGTACGACCCGGCGACCTGGGGCCGTCGCCCGCCCGAAGGGCCGCTCGAGGAGGCGCGCAAGCGGTCCGCGCGGCGCCAGGCGGCGCAGGTCGTCGTCAAGGTGCCGTCCAACACGACGATCGTCGGCCTCACACCCGATGCGGGCTTCGACAACGGCTCGCTGATGCTGGAGAAGGTCTCGCAGGTGATCCTGCGCAACCTGCGTTTCTCCGATGCCTACGACTTCTTCCCCGCCTGGGACCCGAACGACAACGGGCATGGCGAATGGAACTCCGAGTACGACACCGTCTCGCTGCGCGAGGCGACGCAGGTGTGGATCGACCACTGCGTCTTCGACGACGGCGCCCGGCCCGATCCGCGCGAGCCGGTGGTGCTCGGCCAGCGGATGCAGCGCCATGACGGCTTGCTGGACATCACGCGGCGCTCCGACTTCGTGACCGTGTCCTGGAACGTCTTCCGCCGCCACGACAAGACCATGCTGATCGGCGGCGGCGACGGCCATCGCGACGACCGCGGGCACCTGCGCGTCACGCTGCATCACAACCTGTGGGAGCAGGTGAAGGAGCGCGCGCCGCGGGTGCGCTACGGCCAGGTGCATGTCGCCAACAACCTCTACCTGGCGGCGCCGGCGGGGGACTATCCCTACGCCTACTCGATCGGCGTGGGCCTCGAATCGCAGGTGCTGAGCGAGGCCAACGCCTGGGAGGCGGCGGCCGGCATCGCGCCGGGGCGGGTGGCGCGGCTGCTCAAGGGCGACCGGATCGAGGACCGCGGCTCGCGCTTCAACGGCGAGCCGGTCGACCTGGTGGGCATGCTCCGTGCCGCGAATCCGGACCGGTCGGTCGCCGGCGAGGCCGGCTGGACGCCACCGTACCGCCTGTCCATCGAGGCCGCGACCGAGGTGCCGGCCCGGGTTCGCGCGGGCGCGGGCACCGGCCGGCTGTGGTGAAATCTTCCCTTTCCAGGAACACGTTGCGCATGGATGACGATCTGAACGATGGCAAGCAGCAGCCCGAGTCGGTGGCCGCGGTGCTCAAGGTCTTTGCCATCCTGCAGGCCCTGTCGGAACGCAGCGACACCGGCATCTCGGAGCTCTCGGTGCGGCTGGCCATGCCCAAGGCGACGGTCTACCGCTTCCTGCAGACGATGAAGACCCTGGGCTACGTGCACCAGGAGTCCGACAGCGAGCGCTACGGCCTGGCGATGAAGGTCTTCGAGATCGGCGCCAAGGCGCTGCAGTATCCGGACCTGGTCGACCTGTCCAAGCACCACATGCAGATGCTGGCCGACGCCACCGGCGAGACGGTCCACCTGGGCACGCTGATCGACAGCGAGATCATCTACGTCCACAAGGTCGACTCCCGGCACATGCTGGGCATGTACTCGCGCATCGGTCGCCGCGCGCCGCTGCACTGCACCGCGATCGGCAAGGTGCTGATGGCCTGGGAGCATCCGGAGCGCCGCGCGCGCGTGCTGGCCGGCGCGGAGTTCCAGCGCTTCCGCGACAAGACGATCACCGAGCCGGCCGCCTTCCAGGCCGAGCTGGAGCGGGTGAAGGCGCAGGGCTTCGGCGAGGACCGCGAGGAATTCGACGACCACATCCGCTGCCTGGGCGTGCCGATCTTCGACCGGCTGGGCCAGCCCATCGCCGGCATGAGCGTGAGCTTCCCCACCTTCCGCTACGACGAGGCCAAGGCGCCCGAGGTGGTGGCGATGCTGCAGGCGGCCAGCCGCGACATCTCGGCGCGGCTGGGCTGCGCGAAGTTCCCGCTCGACACCTGAGCCCGGGCGGCTCAGGCACGGGACAATCGCGGCCTTCTTCGTTCCCGTCCCAATCCCTTTTCGCGCTGCATCGGCGCGACACCGCGATAACGCGGTTGTCGCGTGGACCGATGTTGTCGTACAACTGAGCCCCTGATGACTGTGCCGCTGACCCGTACCCGCCCGAAATCGCTGGCCCTCGGACTTGTCCGGGCGCTGGAGGACCGCATCCGCGCGGGCGCGCTGGCCAGCGGCGACAAGCTGCCGACCGAGGCGGCGATCATGGCCGAGTTCGAGGTCAGCCGGACGGTGGTCCGGGAAGCGATCTCCAAGCTGCAGGCGGCCGGGCTGGTCGAGACGCGGCATGGCATCGGGACCTTCGTGCTGGGGCTGGGGGAGGGCGGGCCCTTCCGCATCGGGGCCGAGCAGATGGCGACGCTGCACGATGTCGTCGCGGTGCTGGAGTTGCGCATCGGTGTCGAGACCGAAGCCGCGGCGCTGGCGGCCCAGCGGCGCGGAGACGCGCACCTGGACGCGATGCGCGCGGCGGTGGGCGCTTTCGCGGAGGCGGCGCTGGCGGGCCGCGACGCGGTGGCGGCGGACTTCCAGTTCCACCTGGAGATCGCCCGCGCGACGGGCAATCCGCATTTCGAGCAGCTGATGGCGACGCTGGGCGCGCCGAGCATCCCGCGCGCGCGCCTGGCCAGCCTGCAGGCCGCCGGCGACGAGGACCCGATCGCGCAGCGCGACTATCTGCTGCGCGTGAACGCGGAGCATGAAAGCATCCTCGACGCGATCGCCGCGCGCGACGCCGAGGCCGCGCGCGCGGCGATGCGCACCCACCTGGCCAACAGCCGTGAACGCCGCCGCCGCGCGGCGCTGGCGTTGCAGGAACAGCGCTGAACGCAGCGGCCGCGGCGGGCTTCAGTCGGCGACGGCTGGCGCTTCGTCGCTGGGCCGGGTTTCCTCCACCGTGAACTTCCAGCCCTTGCGGCCGGAAGTGGCGACGATCTTCTGATGCACGAGGCGTTCGACGGTCATGATCCGGTCGAACGCGGACTTCAAGGTCTCGTCTCCCGCCGCGTGCTTCAGATAGAGCAATCGCTGCAGGGTGTCGTTGGACTTCGGCACGCGACCTCGACGTTCCCAGAGGCTGATGTTCTGCTCGCTGACGCCTTGCAGCGTGGCCATGGCTGCCTGGGACAGGTGCATCTTCGACCGCAGGTACCGGAACTCCTTGCCGGTGAGGCGGCCGGGTTTTCGGACCAGGTGCGCGGCGATCTCATCGAGCAGTTGTTCGAGGGCGGCGAACGACACGGCGGGACCGAATGGTGTCTCCTTGATGGTGAATCCGTTCTTCAGCCAGACGTTGTCCAGTCCGCATTCGGTGAAGTGATACAGCGTCATGTTCTCTCCTAAGCAATCACCGTCACGACGATGAGTTCCGGGTCCTTGTCGTCGAGACCCACGCACACCTGGACATCGCGCTCGGCCCCGTACCACCGCAGGCGACACATCAGGCGCGCCGAGGGAAGGTCCACCTCCGGCGGCAGATCGATACGCCCCCTGCGCAGGCATTCCAGCGCGTCTTCCAGGCTGATGCGGCGCTGGCGCATGCGTTGCTTCGCATGACGGGTCCACAGGATCCGTGCGGGCTGCTCCACGATGCGGCGGATATGTCGCTCCAGCTGCGGCATCGAAAACTTCTTGAATGTCACTTCAGTCGCGCCTCCGTGTCTCGGATGCCCATAATTTTTATGGGATTGATCCTAGAGGCGTCCTGGCTGGGGCGGGACCACCGGTGTGGCGCAAACCCCATAGTTTTTATGGGTGGGCGACTTCCCGCAATCGGTAGTTCTGCGTGTTTTCCCCGATCTCCAAGTGCAGCGCGGTGCCTTGTCACCGTCGGAACTCAACTTGTATGATGACTGACAACAAGGCCGCCACCGCCGCTTCGGACTGAGTACCGGGGCGCATCAAGAGCGGCTTCCACGGTTCCTTCCCGGAGACAAACCATGACCGTCCTGACCCGCCGCCTGGCCGTCAAGGCCGGCGCCGCCCTCGGCGCCGCCGTCCTGTCCCTGTGCACCGCCACCCTGGCCCATGCCAACGGCTTCCCCGACCACCCCGTCACCCTCGTCGTGCCTTTCCCGGCCGGCGGCTCGACCGACATGCTCGCCCGCGCCCTGGGCGCCGAGCTGCAGAAGAAGTGGGGCCAGACCGTCATCGTCGACAACCGCCCCGGCGCCACCGGCACGCTCGGCACCTCGCAGGTCAAGCGCGCGCCGGCCGACGGCTACACGCTGCTGGTGTCCTCGCTCGGTCCGTTCGTGATCGCGCCCCACCTGCTCAAGGCGGTCCAGTACGACGCGCTCAAGGACATCGACCTGCTCACCGTCGCCATGCAGGCGCCCAACGTGCTGGTCGTGCCGGCGGCCTCGCCGCTCAAGAGCGTCAAGGACGTCATCGACGCGCTGAAGAAGGACCCGGGCAAGATGACCTTCGCGTCCTCGGGCAACGGCTCCTCCGACCACCTCACCGCCGAGCTCTTCTGGCTGCAGACCGGCACCAACGGCCTGCACGTGCCCTACAAGGGCGGCTCGCCGGCCATCACCGACCTGCTCGGCGCGCAGGTCGACGCCTCCTTCCAGAATGTCAACGCCGTGCTGCCGCACATCGTCGGCGGCAAGCTGCGCGCGCTGGCCGTCACCGGCGACAAGCGCTCGGCCGTGCTGCCCAACGTGCCGACGCTGGCCGAGTCCGGCATCAAGGGCGCCGACGTCTACTCCTGGCAGGGCGTGGCCGCCCCGCGCGGCCTGCCGCCGGCGGTGCGCGCGCAGCTGCAGAAGGACCTGGTCGCGGCGCTGCACGAGCCCGCGGTGAAGCAGAAGTTCACCGACATCGGCATCGAGATCGTCGCCAACACGCCGGACCAGGCGCAGAGCTTCCAGAAGGCCGAATTCGCCCGCTGGAAGCAGGTCATCGAGACCCGCAAGATCACCGCCGATTGATCCCCGTTCCCGCGATCCCGATCAGGAGCCCCCTGTGAGCGCAAGCAGTCCCCTCGTCACGTCCGCCCGCGCGATCCCCGTCGCGGGCCACGACGGCATGCTCATGAACCTGAGCGGCGCGCACGCGCCGTTCTTCACCCGCAACCTGCTGGTCCTCGAGGACAACGCCGGCCACGTCGGCATCGCCGAGATCCCCGGCGGCGAGCCGATTCGCAAGACGCTGGAACAGGCCGGGGAGCTGCTCGTCGGCCAGCCGGTGGCGAAGTGGAACGCGCTGCTGGCGCAGGTCCGCGAGCGGTTCCAGGGCCTGGACAGCGGCGGCCGCGGCCTGCAGACCTTCGACCTGCGGACCACCATCCACGTGCTGACCGCCGTCGAATGCGCGCTGCTGGACCTGCTGGGCCAGCACCTGGGCGTGCCGGTGTGCGAGCTGCTGGGCGAGGGCCGGCAGCGCGACAGCGTCGCCATGCTGGGCTACCTGTTCTTCGTCGGCGACCGCGCCAGGACCGGCATGGCCTACAAGACGCCCGACGACGAGCCGGTCAGCTACGCCCCCGGCGACGCCTGGCTGCGGGTGCGCCACCAGGTCGCGATGACGCCCGAGGCCATCGTCGAGCAGGCCGTCGCCGCGCAGGCGCGCTACGGCTTCAAGGACTTCAAGCTCAAGGGCGGCGTGCTGCGCGGCGAGGAAGAGGTCGAGGCGATCCGCGCGCTGAAGGCGCGCTTCCCCGAGGCGCGCGTCACGCTCGACCCGAACGGCGGCTGGCTGCTCAAGGACGCGGTGCGCCTGCTGCGCGACCTGGGCGGCGTGCTTGCCTATGCCGAGGACCCCTGCGGCGCCGAGGACGGCTTCTCCGGCCGCGAGGTGATGGCCGAGTTCCGCCGCGCCACCGGACTGCCCACCGCGACCAACATGGTCGCCACCGACTGGCGCCAGTTCACGCACGCGCTGAGCCTGCAGTCGGTGGACATCCCGCTGGCCGACCCGCACTTCTGGACGATGTCCGGCGCGGTCCGCGTGGCGCAGACCTGCCGCGACTTCGGCCTCACCTGGGGCTCGCATTCCAACAACCACTTCGACGTCTCGCTGGCGATGTTCACGCATGCCGCCGCCGCCGCGCCGGGACGCCTCACCGCCATCGACACCCACTGGATCTGGCAGGACGGCCAGCACCTCACGCAGCGGCCGCTGAAGATCGTCGACGGCGAGGTCGCGGTGCCGACCGCGCCGGGCCTGGGCGTGCAGCTCGACATGCAGGCCGTCGAGGCCGCCCACCAGCTCTACCTGAAGCACGGGCTGGGCGCGCGCGACGACGCGGTCGCGATGCAGCACCTGATTCCCGGCTGGAAGTTCGATCCGAAGAAACCTTGCATGGTCCGCTGAGGACCACCCCCGGAGCCTCACCGTTCCCCCGCGGGGCGCGGCTGCGGCTTCCCACATGGAGAGAGACATGCACGATCAGAAGACCGCCAAGAACACGAACACCAGGAAGACCACGACGACCGGGCAGGCCCGCGTCGCGCGCCGCGCGGTCCTCGCCGCGGCCGCCGCCGGCGCGATCGCCGGCCTCGCGCCCAGCGCCTTCGCGCAGGCCAACTGGCCCGCCAAGCCGCTGCGGATCATCGTCCCGTACACGCCGGGCGGCTCGTCGGACATCATCGCGCGCATCCTGTCGCCGCTGCTGTCCGAGCAGCTCAAGCAGACCGTCATCGTCGAGAACAAGCCCGGCGCCAGCGGCAACATGGGCGCGGACCAGACCGCCAAGGCGAACGACGGCTACACCGTCATGCTGTGCGACGTCAGCGCCCTGGCCATCAGCCCCTCGCTCTACACCAAGCTGCCCTTCGATCCGTCCAAGGACCTGCGCGGCGTGGCGATGCTGGCCTACTCGCCGCACATGCTGGTGGTGCATCCCTCGGTGCCGGCCGGCAACCTGAAGGAACTGGTCGAGCTGTCGAAGAAGTCCAAGATCGACTTCGCCGTCACCGCCATGGGCAGCGCGCCGCACCTGGCCGGCTACCAGGTCGCCAGCCTGACCGGCGCGAAGTGGGAATACATCCCGTACAAGGGCGGCTCGCAGGCCGTCACCGACACGATCGCCGGCCAGACGCAGGTGCTGATGAACGGCATGCTGGCGACGCTGCCCTTCGTGCAGCAGAACAAGCTCAAGGTCATCGGCGTGAGCAAGGCCACCCGCGTGCCGCTGCTGCCCAACGTGCCCACGCTGGCGGAGCAGGGCGCCACCGGCTTCGAGTCCGGCACCTGGCAGGGCATCCTGGCCCCGGCCGGCATGCCCAAGGCCCATGTCGACAAGCTGTCCGCCGCGCTGATCAGCATCATCCGCTCGCCCGACGTGCGCGCGCGGCTGGCCGCCCAGGGCGCCGAGGTCAACACGATGAACGCGGCCGAGATGGACACCTTCTTCAACGCCGAGCGCAAGAAGTGGGCGGGCGTCGTGGCCAAGAGCGGGCTCAAGCTCGATTGATGACGCACCGAGGAGTCCAGTCATGCCGACGCCGACCACGCCCTATTCGAGCTTCCCCAACACGCTGCGCCAGCGCCTGCGCGCCGGCGAGCGCCTGATCGGCTGCTGGTGCTCGCTGGCCAACCCGATCAGCACCGAGGTGCTGGGCGTGGCCGGCTTCGACTGGCTGCTGCTCGATGGCGAGCATTCGCCCAACGAGGTCAGCAGCTTCGTGCCGCAGCTGATGGCGCTCAAGGACAGCGTCAGCGCGCCGGTCGTGCGGCCGAGCAGCAACAACGCCGTCGAGATCAAGCGGCTGCTCGACGCGGGCTTCTCCAACCTGCTGATCCCCTTCGTCGAGACCGCCGAGCAGGCCGCCGCCGCGGTCGCCGCCACGCGCTACCCGCCGCAGGGTATCCGCGGCGTGTCGGTCTCGCAGCGCAACAACCGTTACGGCACCGTGCCCGGCTACTTCCAGGGCATCAACGAGCAGATCGCCTTGATCGTGCAGATCGAAAGCCCGGCCGGCGTGGCCGCCGCCGCGCAGATCGCCGCGGTCGAGGGCGTCGACGCCGTCTTCATCGGCCCCTCGGACCTCGCGGCCGGCTACGGGCACCTGGGCCATCCGCAGCATCCGGAGGTGCAGGCCGCGATGGCGAGCATCCATGCCGCCTGCCGCGCCGCCGGCAAGCCGGTGGGCATCCTCGCGCCGGTCGAGGCCGACGCGCGCCGCTACCTCGAGCAGGGCGCGACCTTCGTGGCCGTCGGCAGCGACCTGGGCCTGTTCCGCGCCGCGACGCAGGCCCTGCGAGACAAGTTCAAGGACTGAAAGAGAGAGACCCTCATGAGCATCAAGATCGGCTTCATCGGCCTGGGCATCATGGGCGCGCCCATGGCGGTGCGCCTCGCGCAGGGCGGGCACGCGCTGTTCGTCCACACCCGCAGCCAGGTCTGCGAGGAAGTGACCGCCGCCGGCGCCACCGTCTGCGCCAGCGCCACCGAGGTCGCGCAGCGCGCCGACGTCATCTTCACGATGGTGCCGGACACGCCGGACGTCGAGCGCGTGCTGTTCGGCGAGGGCGGCGTGGCCGCGGGCCTGAGCGCCGGCAAGACCGTCGTGGACATGAGCTCCATCTCGCCCATGGCGACCAAGGACTTCGCGCGGCGCATCGAGGCGCTGGGCGCCGAATGGCTGGACGCGCCGGTCTCCGGCGGCGAGGTCGGCGCCAAGGCCGGCACGCTGTCCATCATGGTCGGCGGCGAGGAGGCCACCTTCGCCCGCATCAAGCCGCTGTTCGAGCTGATGGGCAAGAACATCACGCGGGTGGGCGGCGCGGGCGCCGGCCAGACGACCAAGGTCGCCAACCAGATCATCGTGGCGCTGAACATCGCCGCCGTCGGCGAGGCGCTGGTCTTCGCCTCCAAGGCCGGCGCCGATCCGGCCAAGGTGCGCGAGGCGCTGATGGGCGGCTTCGCCTCCAGCCGCATCCTGGAAGTCCATGGCGAGCGCATGATCAAGCGCACCTTCAACCCGGGCTTCCGCATCGCGCTGCACCAGAAGGACCTGAACCTGGCGCTGCAGAGCGCCAAGGCGATGAACCTGGCGCTGCCCAACACCGCCGGCACCGCGCAGCTGATGCAGGCTGCCGCGGCGCAGGGCTGGGACCAGCTGGACCACTCGGCGCTGGTGCGGGCGCTCGAGGTCATGGGCAACCACGAGGTCGGTAGCACTACGGACGCCGGCTGAGCGGCCGCTGCCCACAATCGGCGCCCATGAGCTCCACCTCCGACGCGGCGCGGGCCGCCGCCTCCGGCGCTGCCGGCCCTGCTGTTTTCCCCGCGTCCGGCGACGCGTCATCGAATGCCATGGACGCCGCGGACGCACGGACCCGGGCGCTGCTCGACGACCCGCGCGCGCTGCTCAAGCACCTCTACCGCGTCGCGGTCGACCGCGCGCTGCCGGGCAAGATCCTCGCCGGCCATCTCCCGCCGCCGTCCAAGGGCCGCACGCTGGTGATCGGCGCGGGCAAGGGCGGTGGCTCGATGGCGCAGGCGATGGAGGCGGCCTGGCCCGCGTCCGCGCCGATGAGCGGGCTGGTCATCACGCGCTACGGCCACATTCCGCCGGACTACCAGCCGCGGCGCATCGAGATGGTGGAGGCCGCGCACCCGGTCCCCGACGCCGCCGGCGAGCGGACCGCGGCGCGGATGATGCAGCTGGTGCGCGACTTCCGGCCGACCGCCGACGACCAGGTGATCTGCCTGATCTCCGGGGGCGGCTCGGCGCTGATGCCCTTGCCGGCGCCCGGGCTGACGCTGGCCGACAAGCAGGCGGTGAACCGCGCGCTGCTGGCCAGCGGCGCCAACATCGCCGAGATGAACTGCGTGCGCAAGCACCTCAGCGCGATCAAGGGCGGCCGGCTGGCCGCCGCCTGCGCGCCGGCCAAGGTGCTCACGCTGATGATTTCCGACGTGCCCGGCGACGACCCGCAGGTGATCGCCTCCGGCCCGACCGTGCCCGACGCCACGACCTGCGCCGACGCGCTGGCCATCTGCCGTCGCTATCGCATCGCGCTGCCGCCGCAGGCAGTCGAGGCGCTGGAGCGCGGCGACTGGGAGACGCCCAAGCCGGGCGACACCTGCTTCGACGGTCATGAGCAGCGCATCATCGCCGCGCCGCGTCAGAGCCTGCTGGCCGCGGCCGAGGCGGCGCGCGCGCTCGGCCTGACCGCGCACGTGCTCTCGGACGAGATCGAGGGCGAGTCGCGCGAGGTCGGCCGCGTGCATGCGGCGCTGGCGCGCTCGGTGGCGCGGCATGGCGAGCCCTTCGCCAGGCCCTGCCTGATCCTCTCCGGCGGCGAGACCACGGTGACGCTGGTGCCGCAGCCCGGGCGCGGCGGTCGTGCCGGCGAGTTCGTGCTCGGCTGCGCGATCGCGCTCGACGGGCAGGAGGGCGTCTGGGGCCTGGCCGCGGACACCGACGGCATCGATGGCGTCGAGGACAACGCCGGCGCTTTCCTCAGCCCGAGCACGCTGCAGCGCGCCCGCGCGCTGGGCCTGAAGCCGGCCGAGCTGCTGGCCGCCAACAACGGCTACGCGCTCTTCGAGGCGCTCGGCGACCTGCTGATCACCGGTCCGACGCAGACCAACGTCAACGACTTCCGCGCGCTGCTGATCCGCTGATCCGGGAGGCGTCCGATCGCTCGGATGTTGACCTCCCTCATGGCAATTTCCGGCCAGTCCCGCGACAGTCCGGCATCCCCGGTTTCCGAGAATGCCCCGTGACCGCCGACTTCCTGTCCGATCCCGCCGCGCCCGTTGCTCGCGGCGTCTCGTCGCCCGCCGCCGCGGAAGGCGATGCGGCCCACAACGCCGCCTTGATGCCGGGTCCCGCCCATCCGGTGCCGTGGCGCGCACTGCTCGGCGATGTGCTGCTGGAGGCCGACGACTGGTCCGCGCTGGCCAGCATGGCGCGGGTGCGCCGCTGCCGGGCCGGCGACTTGGCGGTCCGCCGCGGGGACGCGGCGGTGGCGATGGTGGCGCTCTGCGAAGGGCGGGTCGTGGCGGGCGGCCCGCTGGCCGGCCCGTGCTGGCTGGACCTGCACACCGCCTGGCTGGACGGGCGCTACGAGGAAGACGCGCGGATCGTCTCGGCCACCGCGCTGGTGATGGAGTGGCCGATGGCGGCGGCGACCCTGTGGCTGCGCTCGCAGCCGCCGGTGCTGGCCGCGCTGCTGCGCGCCAGCGCGGCGCAACTGCGTGAGGCGCAGGACGCGCTGCGCGGGCTGACCACGAAGGACGCGACCGCCCGCATCGCCGCCTGGCTGCTGGCGCAGGCCGGCGGGTCGGCCGAGGTGCGGCTGGCCGAGCGCAAGCGCGACGTGGCGGCGCGGCTGTCGATCTCGCCGGAGACGCTGTCGCGCGCGCTGCGGCAGCTCGCCGACCGGGGCATCCTGGCGGTGCAGGGCTACCGCATCGGCCTGCTGGACCCGGTGGCGCTGCTGGCGCTGGCGCGCTGCGGCCGGGCGGCATAGACTCGCCTCCACCTGCCGTCGCGTCCAGAGGAGGCCGCCGTGACGATTGCCAGCATGACCCCCACGACTCCCGTTTCCGCCAGCGCGGAGCGTTTCCTCGGGGGGCACGCCAGCCTCCCGGTGATGCCTGAAGTCGGGCGCAAGCTCTTGCGCAGCCTGGACGACGACGGCGTCTCGCTCGGCCAGATCGCCGAGCTGATCGGCAAGGATTCCACGCTGGCGGCCAAGGTGCTGCGGCTGGCCAACTCCGCGCGCTACAGCCCCTCCCACACGATCGGCACGCTGCAGGACGCCGCGATGGCGCTGGGCCTGGAGACGCTGCGCAACCTCGCGATGGCGGCCAGCATCTCCGCCACCTTCCCCGAGGTGAAGGGCCTGGATCGCCAGCGCTTCTGGCGCCACAGCGTACGCACCGCCGGCTATGCGCGGCTGCTGGCCAAGCTGCTGCAGGGCGATGCCGACACCGCCTACCTCGCCGGGCTGATGCTGCGCACCGGGCAGCTCATGATGGCGATGAGCGAGCCGGACCAGGTCGCCGACGTCGAGGCCCACGCGGCCGAGCCGGGCAGCCGGTTCTCGCTGGAGATGCATCGCTTCGGCTGCACACATGCCGACGTGACGGCGGCGCTGGCGGCGCACTGGCACTTCCCGGCCGACCTGGTCGAGGCCTTCAAGGACGCCAACGCGCCGCTGGAGATCCGGCCGTTCTCGATGCTGGCGGCGATCCTGCACCTGGCGGAGGTGCTGGCCGATGCCTGCGACCAGCAGTCCGACCGCATCGCCGCGCTGGAGCTCGCGGTGCCGGAGCTGGTGGAGCACCTGCACATGGACCTGGACTTCCTGCGGCTGCGCCTGGATGGCTGCGGGGATCCGGGACAGGACGTCGAGCTGATGCTCAAGTGACGCGGCTCGCGCCCGGCTGAGGTAAGGTCGGCCGCTTCAACAAGACCGAGCGGAGACGACATGACGACGTACCAGGGAAGCTGCCATTGCGGCCGGGTGGCCTATGAGGTGGACGGCGAGATCGATGGGGCGATGGCCTGCAACTGCTCGATCTGCCAGCGCAAGGGCTCGCTGCTGTGGTTCGTGCCGCGCGGGCAATTCCGGTTGAAGACCGACGAGGCCGCGGCCAGCACCTACGAGTTCAACAAGCACGCGATCAAGCACCGCTTCTGCGCGGTGTGCGGCATCCATCCCTATGCCGAGGGCACCGACCCGAAGGGCAACGCGATGGCGGCGATCAACGTCCGCTGCCTGGAGGGCATGGAGCTCGACAGCATTCCGGTGACGCACTTCAACGGGCGCGACATGTGAACGAGTGAGCGGGCGCCGGCGCGGCGGCGCTCAGGCGTCGCCGGCCGGCAGATGCACCGAGAACCGCGCGCCGCCCCAGCGCGAGACGCCCACCTCGATGCGACCGCCGGCGGCGCGCACGATCAGGTCACACAGCGCCAGCCCCAGGCCGGTGCCTTCGATGTCCGCCGCGCGCGCGGCGGCGCCCCGGTAGAAGCGCTCGAACACGCGCTCGCGTTCCTCGGCGGGAAGGCCCGGGCCATCGTCCTCGACGACCAGTGCCGTCCCGTCCGGCCGCGCGACCACCGAGACCAGCACCGAGCCACCGGCGGCACCGTACTTGACCGCGTTCTCCACCAGGTTGGTCGCGACCAGCATTAGCAGCTCCCGCGGCACCCGGGCCGCCGCGCGGGGCCCGTCGTCGCCGAGCTTGTCCGCCCCAGGCGCGTCCGCATCAAGCGCCGCATCAGACGCCGCGACCGGCGCGTTTGTCTCCAGCGCATCCGCACCGGGGGCGTCCGCACCCGCCAGGCTCAGCGTCATGCCGCGTGCCTGGGCCGCGGGCCGGGCGCGCCGCACGACCGCCTCGAGGATCGGGCCGATGGCCACCGGCGCGACCGGCGCCGAGTCCTGCCCGGCATCCAGCCGCGCCAGCGTCAGCAGTTCCTCCACCAGCGCCGTCAGCCGCGCGACGTCCTCCAGCCCGGAGCGCAGCGCCTGGACATACTCGTCGGCGCCGCGCGGCCGGCGCAGGGTGATCTCGAGCTCCGTGCGCAGCCGGGAGAGCGGCGAGCGCAGCTCATGCGAGGCGTCGGCGGTGAAGCGGCGCTGCGCCTCGAAGGCGTGCTCGAGCCGGTCCAGCATGTCGTTGAGCGTGTCGATCAGCCGGCCGATCTCGTCGCGCGTGCCGGGATGCGGCAGCCGCTCGGCGAGGGTGCGGCCGCCGATGCGGCGGGCCTGCCGGACGATGTCGTCGACCGCGCCGAAGACGCGCCCGGTCAGCTGCGCGCCCGCGGTGGTGAGCACCACCACGAGCACCAGGCTCATGACGAGGAACACCCAGCCCGCCGAGGCGACGGCGTGGTCGACGTCGTCGAGCGAGCCGGCCACCTGCACCGCCAGCGCGCGGCCGCCATGCACCGGCACCGACACGCGGCGTGTCGGCTCGTCGCCGAAGGCCAGGTGCTCGAAGACGGTCTCGCCGCGGGCCAGGCGCGCCAGCAGCGCGGCCTCGTTCGGCAGCGACGCGGCGCCGAGGTTGGCGCTGCGCGCGAGCACCTCGCCGCGCGGGCCGATGATCTGCACCAGCCGGTCCAGCCGCGCGTAGGGCGGTGGCGCGGCGGTGGTGCCGGGCTCGTGCACGGCGACCGGCAGGCCGGGGCTGGCGGCGAGGATGCTGGCTTCCTGCTCCGCCAGGGCCAGCAGCGCGCCGTCCAGCTGGGCGCGCAGGGCGGTGACCAGGCTCAGGTAGGTGAGCGTCGCCGCCACCGCCAGCACCGTGGTGACCACGACCACGTGCAGCAGCGCCAGCCGGCGGCGGAAGCTAAGCATCGTCCGGTCCCCGCAGCCGGAAGCCGCGACCGCGCACCGTCTCGATCAGCGGCCGGGCGCCGGCCGCGTCGATCTTGCGGCGCAGCTTGCTCATGTGGGCGTCGATCAGGTTGTCGATCGCCAGCGGGTCGCCGTGCCAGATCTGCTCGGCCAGGCGCTGGCGCGGGACCACGGCGCCGGGCTGCCGCATCAGCGCCTGCAGCAGGGCGAATTCCTTGGGCGTCAGCTCGATGGGCCGCCCCGCGCGGGTGACCTGCAGCGAGGCCGGGTCCAGGCGCAGGTCGTCCGCGACCAGCACCGGCGGCCGCGTCATGTCCGAGCGCCGCAGCAGCGCGCGCAGCCGCGCCAGCAGTTCCTCGAATTCGAAGGGCTTGGTCAGGTAGTCGTCGGCGCCGGCGTTCAGGCCGTCGACGCGATCGGACAGCGCGTCGCGGGCGGTGAGCATCAGCACCGGCACCTGCTGGCCGCGCGCGCGCAGCGTGCGGCACAGGGTGACGCCGTCGCCGTCGGGCAGCATGCCGTCCAGCACGATCAGGTCGTGGGTGGTCACGAAGGCCGCCTCGTCGGCCTCGGCCAGGCTGGCCGCGTGGTCCACCACGAAGCCTTCCTCGCGCAGCCCGCGCACCAGCAGCCCCGCGGCCTTGCGGTCATCCTCGACCAGAAGAATCCTCATCGCCTCTCTCCGAATGGGCGGCAGTCTCGCATGCCGGCGCGATTCCCCGTCGGCTTCCCCGCTGGCTCAAGGCGCCGGCGCGCGGCCGAGGCTGAGCTGCAGCCGCACGGTGGCGGCGGCGAGCTCGCTGCGTGCCTGCAGGTAGGCGAGCTCGGTGTCGTCCGCCGCGCGCTGGGCCGACAGCAGCTCCAGCAGCGAGGCGGCGCCCTGCCGGTACGAGAGGCGCAGGCCTTCCACCACGCGCCGCGCGTCGCCCAGGGTCGCGTCGCGGTAGCGGGTCAGGTTCTCGAGCGCGGCGCGGTACTGGGCGTGGGTCGCGCGGACGTCGGCCTGCGCCTGGAGCTCGGTCTGGCGCAGCGCGAGCAGGGCCTGGGTGACGGCCGACTCGGCCTGCACCAGGTCGCCGCGGTCCAACCGCGACAGCGGGATCGGCACCGAGACCGAGACCGACACGGTGTTGGACCGCGGCGAGGGGGCGACCGCCGAGCCGTCCGCCGCCACGCCGCGGTGTCCCTGCGGCGTGTAGCCGTAGTTGAGGCTGACGCTCGGATCGACCCAGCGGTTGGCGCGGACCAGGTCCGCGGCGGCACGGGCGCTGTCCACCGCCGCGCGGGCGATGCGCACGTCGTCGCGCTGATCGAGCGCTCGCGCCACGAGGGCATCGAGCGCCTCGCCCTCGTGGCTCCCCTCGATGCCGCCCGAGCCGCCGATGGCCTCGATGCCCTCGATGCCGTCGAGTCCCTCGGGCGCCAGTCCGTCGCGGAAGGTGCACAGCGGCGACGCGTCGCCGAAGGCCTCGCGCCAGCGGCGACCCAGCGGCGCGGCCAGCGCTTCCATGGCGGTCCGGGCGTCGGCCCTCGCGCGCACGACGGTGGCGAGGAACTGATCGCGCTCGTTGCGCGATTGCAGCAGCTCCAGGCCGCCGAGATCGCCGGCGCCATGGCGTCGCTCGTTCATCCGGACGATGTCGCCCAGCGCGGCCAGCGAGGCCTCCTGCCGCTGCAGCGCCTCGCGCGTGCGGCAGGCCTCGATGAAGGCGGCGGCCGCGTCCGCGGCGGCCTGGCGACCGGCGCCGGCCAACGCGGCTTCGCCGGCGCTCACCTGGCTGCGCGCGGCCGCGACGCGGCGCTCGCGCTTGTCGCCGGTCTCGATCGTGTAGCTCAGCCCGATGCTCTGCGCCAGACGCGGCTTGGGGCGCACCTCCCGGCTGAGCTCCGCCGGCCCGACACCGAGCGACAGCGACGGATCGGGCCGCAGTCCCGCCATCGGCACGCCCGCGCGTGCGGCCGCCACCGCCTCGCGCTGCGCGGCGATCGCATTGCTGAAGCGCTCCACCGCGTCCAGGTAGGCGGCGAAGGGAACGCCGGCGGCGTCGGTATTGGCGTCCGGCGTCGACGCATATGTCATCGGGTAACCGGTCATAAGCGCGACTGCCAGGACCAGGGCGTCACGGCGGCTGGTCGGACGCCGGCGCTGACCCGTGGTCTCAGCGGTGATGCCGGCGCCTTCGCGGCGAGGGGTGAGGAAGAAGAGGCGCTTCATGCCAGGGGTTCCGATGCTGGGTCGTGGTCGTGGTCGTGGTCGTGGTCGTGATCGAGCGTCGCCTGCGCGGCACGCCGGGCGGCGGCGCGCTCCACGCGCGCTTCGATCGCGTGGTAGAGGGCCGGGAGGAGCAGCAGCGTGAGCAGCGTCGCCGTCACCAGCCCGCCGACGACGACCGTGGCCAGCGGTCTTTGGACGTCGCTGCCCAGGCCCGTGGCCAGCATCGCGGGCGTCAAGCCGAAGGCCGCGACCGCCGCCGTCATCAGCACCGGGCGCATGCGGCCGGCGGCGCCTTCGAGCACCGCCTCGCGCAGCGGCCGGCCGTCGTCGCGCCGCAGCCGGTTGATCTGCGCCACCATCAGCACGCCGCCGAGCACGGCCACGCCGAACAGCGCGATGAAGCCCACGGCGCTGGAGACATTCAGCGTCATGCCGCGCAGGTGCAGCGCCGCGAAGCCGCCGATCATCGCCAGCGGCACCACCCCCAGCACCAGCAGCGGCTGGCGCAGGTTGCGGAACTCGGCGAAGAGCAACAGCAGCATCACCCCCAGCGTCAGCGGCAGGATCACCGCCAGGCGCTGCTGCGCGCGCTGCAGGTTCTCGAACTGCCCGCCCCACTCGAGGCGCCAGCGCTGGCGGTCGAAACGGACCTGCCGCTCGAGCGCGGGCTGGGCCTCGGCGAGGAAGCTCGACAGGTCGCGGCCCCGCGTGTTGAGCCGCACGATGAGATGGCGCTGGCCCATCTCGCGCACGATGACGCTCTCGCCCACCGTCGTGCGGATGCGCGCGACGTCCGACAGCGGCACCTGCGCGCCATTGGCCCCCGTCAGGCGCAGATCACCGATCGCCTGCGGGCTGGCGCGCGACTCGGGCGTGAAGCGGACCGTCATGTCGTAGCTCTTCTCGCCGACGTAGACCTGCCCGATGGCCGCGCCGCCGATGCCGGTGGACACCAGCGTGGCGACGTCGGCGGCGTTGATGCCCAGCCGCGCCGCGGCGGCGCGGTCCAGGTCGATACGCAGGTTGGGCAGCGGCGGCTCGACGTCCACCGCCACGTCGGCGGCGCCCGGCACCGTCCGCAGCACCTCGGCCACCCGGGCCGCGATGCGGCGTCCTTCGTCGAGGTCGTCGCCGAAGACCTTGACCACCAGGTCGCTGTGCGCGCCCGACAGCTTGTCCTGCACGCCGTCGATCATCGGCTGCATGAACGACACGCTGTAGCCCGGCATGCGGGCATAACGCTCGGCCAGGCGCCGGATCAGTCCCTGCTTGCCGCCCGGCGCGGTCCAGCGCTCGTAGGGCGTGAGGCTGATGCTGGCCTCGATGTGGGAGGGCGTCCAGTAGTCGGTACCGTCGTCGTTGCGACCGGTCTGCGTGACCACGTGGGCGACCTCGGGGAACTCCAGCGTCGCGCGGCGCAGCGCATCGGCCATGCCGGCGGCCTTCTCCAGCGTGATGCCGGGCGGCATCTGGACCTGCAGCCAGATCGAGCCCTCGTCGAGGTAGGGCAGGAAGTCCCGCCCGATCGTGCCGGCCAGCGCGGCCAGGGCCAGCGCCGACGCGATCAGCGCCGCCGCCAGCCAGCGGCCGCGTCCGACGGCGCGCGCGAGGAAGTCGGCATACCGCGCCTGCAGCGCCTCCAGCGGCCGGTTGCGGAAGGGCGGGCGCGGCCGCCGGAAGGCCAGCCAGGCCAGCGCCGGCGTGAGCGTCAGCGCCACCAGCAGCGCGCCCACCAGCGCCGCGCCGACCGCGTAGGCCATTGGGCTGAAGAGCTTGTACTCGATGCGCTCGAACGCGAACAGCGGCAGGTAGGCCGCGGCGATCACCGCCATGCCGAAGAAGATCGGCCGCGCCACCTGCAGCGTCGCGACGATCGCGTCGCGCGGGGTCAGCGGCCGGTCGGCCGCCTGCTCGCGCCGGCGCAGCAGGTGCTCGACGACCACGACGGCGCCGTCCACGAGGATGCCGAAGTCGATCGCACCCAGCGACAGCAGGTTGGCCGGCACATGGGCGTGGTGCATGAAGATGAAGGCCGCCAGCAGCGCCAGCGGGATGGTGACGGCCACGACCAGCGCCGCGCGTGGACTGCCGAGGAAGAGCAGCAGCACCAGCGTGACGACGACCATGCCTTCCACCAGGGTGTGGCCGACGGTGTGCGACGTCGCCTCGATCAGCGTGGCGCGGTCGAGGTAGGGCACCACCTTGACGTCGCCGGGCAGCAGCGCCGTGTTGAGCTCGTCGACGGCCGCGTGCAGGCCATCGAGCGTGCGCGACGGGTTGGTGTCCTTGAGCAGCAGCACGATGCCCTCGATCGTGTCGCCGTCGGTGTCCTTGCCCAGGATGCCGCGGCGTTCGACCTCGCCCAGGCGCAGCTCGCCCAGGTCCTGGACCAGCACCGGCACGCCGGCGGCCGTCTTCACCACCACGTTGCCCATGTCCTGCAGCGAGCGCAGCAGGCCGACGCCACGCACGACATAGGACTGCTCGCCGCGGTCGATCACGCTGCCGCCGCCGCTGCTGTTGTTGGCGTTCAGCGCGTCCACGACCTGGCTCAGCGTCAGGCCGTACTGCGTCAGCCGCGCGGGATCGAGCGAGAGCATGAACTGCGTGGTCAGCCCGCCGAAGTTGGTGACGTCCACGACGCCCGCCACCTTCTTCAGCCGCGGGATGACGGTCCAGGCCTGCAGCTCGGAGAGTTCGCGCAGGCTGCGCGTGGGGCTCTCCAACGTGTAGCGGTAGATCTCGCCGGTGGGCGAGGTGTAGGGATCCAGCCCCGGCCGCGCGCCATAGGGCAGCGAGAGCTCGGCCAGGCGCTCCTGCAGCCGCTCGCGCGACCAGTAGCCCTCGACGCCGTCCTGGAACACCACGGTCACCAGCGACAGGCCGAACAGGCTGCGCGTGCGCAGCACCTGCATGCCGGGCGTGCCGAGTAGGGCGCGCTCGATCGGGATCGTGATCTGCTGCTCGACCTCCTCGGCGGCCAGGCCGTTGACCTGCGTGACGATCTGCGAGGTCACGTCGGCGATGTCCGGATAGGCCTCGATGGGCAACTGCCGGAAGCTGTGGACGCCGTAGAGCGCGGCGAAGGCGAAGACCAGCCAGACGATGCCGCGGCGGTCGAAGCACAGGGTGACGAGGCGCTCAATCATGGAGGAGCACTCCGTCGCGCACGACCACGCGCTCGCCGGGCCGCAGGCCCGAGACGATCTCCACCTGGTCGCCCAGCGCGGCGCCGACGCTCACCTCGCGGGCGACATACCGACCCGGCGCGCGTTCGACGAAGACGCGGGTGAACAGGCCCTCCTGCAGCAGCGCCGAGGCGGGCACCACCGGCGCGGGGTGCGAGGGACCGGCGAAGCGCAGCTTCACGAACATGCCGGGCCGCAGGCGGCCGTCGGCGTTGTCCAGGATCAGGCGGACCTTGACGGTGCGGGTGTCGGGATCCAGCACCTCGCCGATGTAGCGCACCGTGCCGGCGCGCGGATCGTCGGGATAGGCGTTCAGCACGACCTGGGCCGACTGCCCGACGAAGATCCTGGCCAGGTCCTTCTCCGGCACGGCGGCGGTCACCGAGACCCGGCTCAGGTCCGCGATCGTCATCAGCGGCGCATTGACGTCGTTCCAGTAGCCGCCCGGCGCGGCGTTCATCTCGATGACGCGGCCGGCCAGCGGCGCGCGGACCGACAGGCGACGCCCGGCGTTGTCGTCCGCGCTCGCGCCCAGCTGTGCGAGCCGGGCCTGCGCGGTACGCAGGTCGTTGGCCGCCTGCGCGCGGGCGAGCTGCGCGGCCTCCAGGTCCTTGCGCGCGGCGATGTCGGCGTCGAAGAGGAGTTGCTGGCGGTCGAGGTCGCGGCCTGCCTGGGCGGCCGCGTCGCGCGCCCTGGCCGCATCGCCGCGGGCCGCGCTCAGGTCGGACGAGTCCAGCGTGAAGAGCACGTCGCCGGCGCGCACCGGATCGCCCAGCGCGCGGTGCAGTCCCACCACGCGACCCGTGACCGGCGGCGCGATGCGGGCGAGGTGGTCGGGCAGCGCCTCGATCGTGCCGGGCGCGGCGATGGGCTGCTCGACGGCCTGGCTCCGCACCGCGGCGACCACGAGGCGCTCGCGCAGCGGCGAGTCCGCCGGCACCACGATGTCCGCGCCCTCGCGGTGCGGGGACGCCGTCGCGGCGGTCGCGGCGGGCGGGGCGGAGGCGGCGTGGGCCGGGGAGTCGTCACAGCCGGCGAGCCAGAGCGGCGCGCTGGCGAGCAGGAGCAGGCAGGCCGGGGTCGTGAACGACCGTGGCGTGCCGCGGTCGGCAATGCGGAAGAAGCGGAGAGGCAGCATGAGGGGCTCCTGCGGGCGACGGCCGCAGAACGCCCCTCAAGCGTGGGCTGGAGGGATCCGGACGGTCGTCGCTCGCGGCGAAGGGAATCGGCGAGGGGCAGCGGCGGGTGCCGCGTGGCGTTGACAACTGGGGTCGGGATCCATGGCGGCTCCTTGGGGACTGGACGGGCAAGCGGACAGGCCGGGCCGCCAGTGCGACGCGACGAGCGGCAGGTTACGCAGTCGTTCCTGAAGAAACCCTGAACTTGCAGCCATGTCCGGGCTCACACCCGAAAGTCATTCAAGCCTGATCTGTTGCGCCGGCAGGATCGCCCCGTCGGCCGCGGAGCCGTGCCAGCGCCGCAGCGCGCGCTGGAAGAACAGGCTGTTGGGCAGTTGCAGGCTGGTGCCACTGGCCGGGTCGCCGCTTTCGAGCAGCGTCGTGTAGACCAGGTTGATGTCGACCACGCGGCCCTTCACGCCGGGCTTGTCGCCGGATTCCAGCAGTTCCACGACGTCGCCGACGCGGAAGGCGCGGGTGACGTAGATCAGCAGCGCGCAGAAGAGGTTGGACAGCACGCTCCACGCGGCGAAGAACGCGACCGCGCCCACGGTCGCGAAGCCGGTGAAGGCGGTCCAGAGGACGGCGCCGGAGACGCCCAGCCGCTCCAGCGACCAGAGCACGGCGCCGCCATAGATCAGCACCGCGACCGAGCGCAGGAAGACCGTGGCGACGGTCACGGGCAAGGCGTAGGCGCTGGTGAGCTTGCGGGTGAGGTGACGCGCGATGCGCATCACGAGCCAGGCGCCCAGACCGATCAGGATGACCTCGATCAGCGGGACCAGGAGGTCGAGCCACTCGGCGGCCCAGGCGGGCAGGACATCGTGCAGGAGCCGGTTCAACTTGTTCATGGGAGGCGAGTGTCGGTGCCTTCGGCGGGGAATGTCTGTATCGGCATGAACGCCCTCGCCCCGCGAGGAGCGGGAGGGCAGGGAGAGCGGCTGCTTCGAAGGGCGGCAGCGCCGTGGCGGGATCTCGTGTGCCCGAAGGGTGGGACAACCGACGAGCCGGCCGCGCGGCGGCACGCGGTTAACCTCCGGCGGCCGCTCACGTCCCGTGTGGCGGCCTCGCTCACGAGGAGCGCCGGCCGGGCGCCCCGCCGCGTTCCTTCACTGCCCGAGGGCTTCATGCATCGACTGTTCCGAGTCCTGGTCTCCGTGTGCGTGCTCGGCCTGTCCGTCACGGCCGCGCGCGCCGACGACAGCACCCGCATCGCGTTCGACAGCTTCACGCCCAAGTCGCTCTTCGACCTCGCACGCGAGCGCCGCGCGCAATGGGTGCCGACGCCGGTATGGGGCGATCTGAGCCTGCCGGCCGGTGTTGCCGGACCGGTGCCCGCGATCGTGCTCGCGCACGGCAGCGATGGCGTGGGGCCGGGTCTGCAGCAGTGGGTCCAGGCCTTCAACGGCATCGGCGTGGCGACCTTCATTGTCGACAGCTTCGCGCCGCGAGGCGTGTCGTCGACCGCGGCGGACCAGACCAGCGTGCCGGCCGCGGCCAACGTGATGGACGCCTTCCAGGCGCTGCGGTTGCTGTCGGCCGACCCCCGCATCGACGCCAGGCGCATCGGCATCATGGGTTTCTCGCGCGGCGGCACCGTGGCGCTGCAGACGGCCCAGTTGCCGTTTCTGCGGGCCGTGGTGAAGACCGGCCAGGCCTTCGCGCTGCACATCGCGACCTATGCCGGCTGCTCGCAGATCTATACCTCGCCGAACGTCACGCGCGCGCCGCTGCTCAACCTGGTGGGCGCCGCCGACGACTACACGCATCCGGAGCCTTGCGAGGCGCTGGGCCTCGAGTACGCCACGCTGGGCACGCCGGTGGAGACGCATCGCTACGCCGATGCGCATCATGCGTGGGACAGCCTGCTGCCGGTGCGCTACCGGGCCGATGCGACCAGCGGCTACGCCTGCGGCGTCATCCGCACCGACATCCCGACCTGGGTGGTGACCTCCGAGCGCACCGGGCAGGTGATCCCGTCGGACCAGCTGACGGCGTTCATCAACGCGTGCATGACGCGCGGCGCGCACGTCGGCCGCAACGAGGCCGCCTTCCAGGCCTCGCGCGAGGACGCGACACGCTTCGTGCGGCGCGTGTTCTTCGGCCAGTGAAGGCCGCGTCGAATCCGGCACACTCGCCCGCCAATGTCGGCTGTTCGCGCCGGCGGCCGGTGTTGTGAACTGAGCGGGGGCGAGCCCCGCTTCAATGCGCGTGCGCGAGCGCGAAATCCAGCGCCGCGCACACGGCCGTCACCTGCGCCGCGACGCATTCGTCCGGCGTGGTGCGCGGGCTGTCGGGATAGACCTCGGTGGTGGTGGTGAAGGGCGCGCCGGTGAGGCTCGCGCACAGGCCGGACTGGCGCACCGGGAACTCGATCACGCCGTCCGCGATCACCGGGAAGCCGATGATCCGGCCCTGCGCGTCGGGCGGCGCGATGTGGGTCACGCGCCGCACCGCCTCGATCACGGCCTGCTGGAAATCGAACCGCGTGGTCTCGCTGTCGCCGACCAGATAGAAGCCGTCCGGCACGCCGTCGCGGTCGGGCTCCTTGCCGTCGCGGGCCGCCAGCGCCGGCTGAAATTCGGTGGCGTCGGTGTCGGTGGTTTCGTGCAGGTCGATGTGCAGCAGGAACCGGCCCGCCAGCGGCTCGACCAGCGCGATCAGCGCGCTCGACTCCGCGGCCTCGCGGCGCGCGCCGAAGTTGCGGTTGGGATCGACCGCGTGGTAGTTCCAGCGGCAGATCCGCTCATAGGCCCAGGGGCTGACGCAGGGCACGACCAGCAGGTTGACGCGGCCGGCGTAGCGCGCCGCGTGGTCCTCGGCGAAACCCAGCGCGCCCAGCACGCCGCTGGTCTCGTAGCCATGGACGCCGCCGGTGACCAGCGCGACGGGCAGCTCCGGCCGCCAGTCGCGGCTCTTGAGCGCCAGCAGGGAGTAGCGGTCGTCGCCGTAGGCGAGCTCGCCATAGCGGACGATCTCGAAATCGTCGGCGAGCGCCTCGACGCGCGGGACCACGTCCTGGTCGTGGCGGCGATGCCGGACCTGGCGCTCGCGCCAGGCGATCCGTTCCGCGTCGCCCCAGGGGACGCCGGGAGTGCCGATGGGATAAAAGCGCGCTGTGCTCATGCTGGCTTCCGGAAGAGGGTTGGACCGATGGCCCGCGATGATGCCGCAAGGCAGGGAGGCCGGCCGTCGGTCACGGTGAGGGCCCGACGCCGGCAGGGGAGAATGCGCGTCGCTCGGGCGGCGCTGTCCACGGCGGCTGCCCGCGACCTCTGGTGCCTGGACATGAAAGACCTCGACATGCAGCGTTTTCGGATCGCGGCGGCCGGCCTGGCCACCCTCGGCCTCACGGCCTGCCAGTCGCCCGCGCCATCGGACGATCCGTCCTGGACCACGCAGGCCGTCTCGATCTATCGGACGGAAGCGGACGCCCTCGACGTCGTGGCGGGCCGGTTCGGGCCGGTGCCGCTCGCGTTGGAACGCAGCGCCGACCTGGTCGTGCTGGGGCGAAGCTCATGCTCCTCGACCGCCGTGAAGGTCCGCAATGCCCAGGGCGTCATCGGATGGACGCCCGCGAGCGGGGTGTCCGACCCCGGACCTTGCCCGCTGCCATCCGGCCCGGCGTGATCGCCTGATCGAACGCGCAAATCCGCGGACGAGCGGACGACCGGAAATCGCCCGCCCGGAACGACAGAACGCCCGGCATGCCGGGCGTTCTGCATGGAGCGATCCGACGGCGTCCGGGCGCGGATCGCGCCGCCGACACAGCGGCCCGCGGGCTCACTGGATCGAGGCGACCTGCGTGTCGGCGGACGCGTCGCGCCGGCCGGTGATGACGACGGTGGGCAGTTGCTCGCGCTTGACCGAGATCACCACCGGATCGAGCGTGATGATCGAGGCGCGCAACTCGCGCTGGCCCTGGGCGTGGGCCATGCCCAGCGCCAGCGTCAGGGCGGCGACGGCGCCGAAGGCGACGGCCTTGACCGTGGTGTGAGTGGCGGAAGCGAGGGCGAGGCGGCGGGTGGTGCTCATGTCGATCTCCTGAAGCGGTGTGCGGTGTCGATGGAGTCAGTGTCGTCATCGCCGACGCGCCTTTCGAGCGGCGGGCGACGAAGCCGCATCGCGACGGCGCGAACTGCATCGGCGCCGGACAGACCGTCGGCAGCCGGCGCCCATCGGTTCCGTCGAAGCAGCGCTGGCGCTCCAGGAAGACCGCGTCAGCGGCCGCCCGCCACGTCCAGGGTCGCGCCCACCGTGTAGCTCGCCGCCGGGGACAGCAGCCAGGCGATCGCCTCCGCGATCTCCTCCGCCCGGCCCAGCCGCCCGATCGGGACGGTGGCGGCGGCCGCCGCGAGCAACGCCGGCAACTCGGCGGCGGGCCGGCTGTCGGCATGGATCTCGGTCTCGATGATCCCGGGCCGCACGCCGTTCACCCGGATGCCCTGGCCGATCAGCTCCTGGCCCAGGCTCAGCGTCAACGTGTCGACCGCCCCCTTGCTGGCGGCGTAGTCGCTGTAGAGATCCGCCGAGCCCCGCTGCGCCGCGCGCGACGACAGGTTGACGATCGCGCCGCCGGCGCCGCCGCGGGCGGTGCTCATGCGCAGCGCCGCCTGCTGCGTGCAGAAGACGACGCTGAAGACGTTGACCTCGAACATGCGACGCAGCCGCTCGGGCGTGATGCCGTCCAGCGAGGTGGCGGGCGCCACGATGCCGGCGTTGTTGACCAGCCCGGTGACGCGGCCGAGCGCCTCGTCGACCTGCCGGAACATCGCCTCGACCTGCGCCGGATCGGCGACGTCCGCCTGCACGGTCAGCGCGCGCCGGCCCAGGCGGCGGACGTCCTGCGCGACCGCCTCCGCCGCGGCGGCGTCGTGCCGGTAGTTGAGCGCCAGGTCGTGCCCCTGGCGGGCCAGCAGCCGGGCGGTGGCGGCTCCGATGCCGCGGCTGGCGCCGGTGATGAGGGTGAGGGGGCGGGCGGTGTCGGTGCTCATGCGGCGGATTCTGCGCCGCCCGCGGCGGTCACCGGCACGCGGTCCTGGCATCATCGCGCCTTCGTCCTCTCGACCAGGAAGTTCCATGGGCCAGCGTCTCCGCTTCTTCGCAATGGCGCTGGGCCTGCTGGCCGTGACGCCGCTGGCACTGGCCGAGCAGTTCAAGGTGCTGGTCTTCAGCAAGACCGCGGGCTGGCATCACGAGTCCATCCCGGCCGGCGTGGCGGCGATCCAGCGGCTCGGGCAGCTGCACGACTTCGGCGTGTTCTGGACCGAGGACGCGAACCGCGTGATGAACGACCAGGAACTGGCGAAGTACCAGGCCGTCGTCTTCCTCCTCACGACCGGCGACGTCCTGGACGCGGCGCAGCAGGCGGCCTTCGAGCGCTACATCCGCGCCGGCGGCGGCTTCGTGGGCGTGCACAGCGCCGCGGACACGGAACACGGCTGGCCCTGGTACGGGCGCCTGGTGGGGCGGATGTTCCAGGCGCATCCGGCCAACCAGACGGCGACGCTGGTGGTGCAGGACGGCAACTTCCCCGGCATGGACCGCTTCCCGCGGCGCTTCCTCTTCACCGAGGAGTGGTATCAGTTCGGGCCGCCCCGGTCGGAGGGCCTGAAGGTGCTGCTGACGGTGGACGAGCGGACCTACCAGCCCGCCACCGAATGGGGCGGCAAGCCGGTCGCGCCCATGGGCGCCAGCCACCCGATCAGCTGGTACCAGCGGGTCGACGGTGGGCGCAGCTTCTACACCGCCCTCGGCCACCTGCCCGCCACCTACGGCGACGAGCGGTTCCAGCACCACCTGTTCGGCGGCATCTACTGGGCCGCCACCGGCAAGGGTTTCAGCGCCGAGTGAGCCCGGTGGGATGGGTGAGCCGGGCGAGCCGCTCTGACGCTGCCCCGCTCCCCTGAATCGGCGACGCGCGCGTCGTATCGGATGCAACCGGGCGTTGCGCGCGCGGGGCCCTTCGTGTCTGTCCTGTAAAGCGCGCGGCCTGGGCGCCGCTTGCGGCCGCTTACGAATCGGCGCCTTCGGTTGCAGGGCGTGCGAGGGGCGCTCCGAATAATCCGCCGCCCTTGAGGCACCCCACATCCCCGGAGGACGGATTCCATGACGATCACTTCGACGCGCCCCGGTGGCGCTCCCCGCCTGCATCCGCTGGCCCTGTCGCTGGCGCTGGCCGGCGTGCTCGCCGGTTGCGGCGGCGGTGGATCCTCCGACGAGGCGGCGGTCCAGGAGGCCAGCGTGCCCGGCGGCGCCGCCTCGGCCGGCGCCACCGCGACGGCGACGGCCGCGCAGGTGTGCTTCTACGAGCACGCGAACTATGCCGGCGCCAGCCTGTGCCGCAGCACCACCACCAGCTGGATCGGCCCGACCTGGAACGACCGCATCTCGTCGATCCGCGTGCCGGCCGGCTACAAGGTCGAGCTCTTCGCGGACCAGAACTTCCGCGGCGCCACCGTCACCCTGACGGCGGACAACGCCAACCTGGTGGGCGTGGCCCTGAACGACGCGGTGTCCTCGATGCGCGTCACGCCGCCCGCGGCGCCGTCCAACGTGACCCTGGCCTCGGTGCAGTTCGCGCAGTCGATGCTCTACGCCAGCGGCGACAGCCAGCTGGTGCTGGTCGCCAACAAGCCCACGCTGCTGAAGGTCAACGTGACCGCGCCGGCCGGCACCGCCGCGCCGACCGGCGTCGTGCGCGTCGACAACACCGTCGACGGCACCAGCCGCGACCTGCCGCTGGCGCCGCCGCGGCGCGGCCTGCCGACGACCGTGTCGGAGACGCAGTCCTTCGACGACGCCTACAGCGTCACCGTGCCGGCCGAGCTGGTGAAGAGCGGCCTGAAGGTCACGGTGACCGTCGCCGGCGCCGCGGCGCAGAGCTTCACGCCGCGGGTGGGCGGCGGCACGCCGATGCGCTTCATCCCGATCCCGGTGCGCATCGCCGGCACCACCGGCCAGCTGCCGGCCGACCAGACCGCGCACCTGCGCGCGCTGTTCCCGGTGTCGTCGGTGACGCTGCGTTCGCATCCGACCTTCGTGTCGTCCAAGGTGACGACGCTGCCGACCACGGACTCGGGCTGGAGCGATGCCTTCGGCAAGATCCTGGGCGAGCTCAACGACCTGCACCGCATCGAAGGCGCCGCGCGCCAGGACTACTACTTCGGCTTCATCCCCAAGCGCACCTGGGGCCTGGCGGGCCTGGGCTACATGCCCGGCAGCTCGGCCGTCGGCTTCGACATGCCGAGCGCGCCGGACACCGTGCGCGACGTGGTGGCGCACGAGCTGGGCCACAACTTCTCGCTGCCGCACGCGGCCTGCGGCGGCGCGGGTTCGCCGGACCCCAACTATCCGTACCCGGACGCCAACCTGGGCAAGCCGGGCCGCTACATCTGGAGCTACCTGTCGGACGTGAACGCGTTCTACGACCCGCGCCCGACCGACCGCCACGACATCATGAGCTACTGCGGCGGCACGGTGTTCTCGGACTACAACTACCGCCGCATGCAGACCTTCCTGACGCCGTCGGACGCGGTGGCGGCCGGCGCGACGGCCAAGAGCGCCGCAGCCTCCGCGGACGGCGACAGCAAGGCGGCGGCGCAGGACGTGCTGCTGGTCAGCGGCAGCATCCGCGGCCGCCAGGTCGAGATCAATCCGGTCAAGACGCTGGTCGCCAAGCCGGACGCGGCCGGCGGCCCGTACGTGCTGCGCGTGCAGACCGCGGGCGGCGAGGTGAAGGACTACGCCTTCTCGGCCCAGTCGCTGGACCATGATGGCGACCAGTTGCACTTCAGCGTGCTGGTGCCCAAGGCCGACAACATCGTCGGCATCAGCGTGCTGCGCGATGGCGCGACGCTGGCGCAGGCCCAGGCGCGCGTGACCAACGCCCGCCAGAAGGCGCTGGCGGCCGGCACCAGCCGCGCGCAGGTGCAGGTGAAGGAAGCCGGCGGCAAGGCCACGCTGCGCTGGGACGCCGAGGCGACGCCCTTCCTGAGCGTGACCTGGACCGACGGCACCCGCCGCCTGAACCTGGCGCAGGACCTGCAGGGCGGCGAGGTGACGCTGGACACGCAGGAGCTGCCGACTGGCGGCCGCTTCGAGTTCATCGTGTCGGACGGCCTGAACGCGCAGCGCGTCGAGCTGTCGCGCTGAGCCCGGACCGAGCCGGAGGCCGGGGCCTTGGCGCCTGGCCTTCGGCCTCGACGTCGACCTGAATGGACGCGCCGCGTGTCGGGAGATCGCGGCGCGTCTTGCATTGCGGCGGCAGGCCGTTATCGTCGAGCCCCATGACCTCATCCCCTTCCGATCGCGGGCCCGAGCGCCTCGCGGCCTGCTGTTGCGGCCAGCTCAGCGCGCGCGTCGTGGGCCATCCGGTGCGGGTGTCCATCTGCCACTGCCTGGCCTGCCAGCGCCGCACCGGCAGCGTCTTTGGCCAGCAGGCGCGCTTCCGCCGCGAGGAGGTGACGGTGGCCGGCCGCTCGACCGAATACGTGCGCGTCGGCGACGAGGGCACGCGGGCGCGCTTCCATTTCTGTCCGGAATGCGGCTCGACGGTCTTCTACGAGCCCGAGGCGCTGCCGGACTTCATCGCGATTCCCGTCGGCGCCTTCGCCGATCCGACCTTCCCCGCGCCCACCGTGTCGGTCTACGAGGACCGCATGCACGCCTGGGTCGTGCCGCCGCCGGACGCGGAGCACTGGGGCTGAGCGCCGGGCCGGCGCCATCGCTTCCCCGCCGCGTCGCGTCATTCCAAGCACAGGAGCTTTCATGTTCGACCACGTCAAGTTCGGCGTCCGCGACTACGCCGCCAGCAAGGCCTTCTACCTGCAGGCGCTGGCGCCGATCGGCGTGTCGGTGGTCGGGGAGGGCGAGCCTTCCTACGGCGCGGAACTGAGCGCCGGGGGCGAGTCCTCGCTGTGCCTGTTCGAGACCACCGAGACGCCGGCCCACCTGCACATCGCATTCGTGGCGCCGCGGCGCGAGCAGGTCGATGCCTTCCATCGCGCCGCCCTGGCCGCCGGTGGCCGCGACAACGGACCGCCCGGACTGCGTCCGACGTACCACCCGAACTACTACGCGGCCTTCGTCATCGATCCGGACGGGCACAACATCGAGATGGTCTGCCACGCTCCGGCGTGAGGCCGACTTGATGTCGGGGTGAGGCCAACGTGAGGCGGGTCAGCGGCAGAAGCCCTCGTCCCAGGCGCGCGTGCCGTAGAGCACAGGCATCAGGCGGCGAGGCCCGGAGGGATCGGCTGGATCGGCCGCCAGGCAGAACTTGGCCATGTAACCCCGGGTGGGATCGGACCGGTCCGATGAGCGGATGTTCAGGTAGACCTGGTAGACCCGGCCGGGCTGCAGCATCGGTGCAGTCGCGGGCCGCGCGCTTGCGCCGTCCGGTGCCTGGCCATAGGCGAAGCAGCTGGCCGACGACATCGTCTCCAGGCGCTGCGCATCCAGCAGCACCGACCAGACCTCGGCGACCGGGCTGACCGACACATCACTGACCATCACCGCCTGCAAGCGGATCGTGGGCCCGCGCGCAGCCTCCTTGGCGCTGATCGTGAAGCAGGGCTGGCCCTCCTGGAGCCGCACTTCGGCGTCGCCTACCCGCGAGGTCGCGCAGGCCGTGCCGAGCGCGGCGCACAAGGCCAGCGCCAGCGTCGCGTCAAGGCAGGTTCGCGGTGTCGGACGGGTTGGTGAGGAAGGCATTCAGCACCTCTTCGAAAAGGGCCAGTTGTTGCGCGAACTGCGCCTGCCGCATCGCCTGCGGCGCGTTCAGGTGCTTGAGCGCGAAGTAGTCGGCCAGCAGGTCGCCCTGTGACTCCATGTTGTAGTCGCCCAGCTTGGCGCCAGCCTTGAGCTCGTAGTCGTAGCCCAACCCGATGCGGATGGCACCACGCAGCCGCACCGGGTAACCGAGTTGGTACTGCCAGACATGCACCATCTCGTGGATGAACCACTGCTTGGTGTAGACGTCGGTTGATGAGAAGTCTTCCTTGAAGTGCTTCTTGTTGAAATAGATCTCCCCGTTGGGCGTCATCGCCGTGTCGTCGGGCTGCAAGCCGAAGGGAAGGTACTCGTCGTTGTGGACCTTCACCCGGCTGTAGTCGATCGCGTCCTTGAAGAGCAGCCGCGCCATTGCGATCTCGCCGCTGGTGAGAGGGCGGACCCCGCCTTCTGGCGTGGCCAACGGCCGCAGCGGCGCCGGGACATTGACGGCCCGTGCTGGAGGGATGACCTCCCCGGCCAGCATCGTCCAGGAAGTGTCGAGACTCGTGCCGATACCGGCGTCCAGGCCGATCGGCCCGGGGCGCGGCGAGGGGCCGAGGCACCGTGTGCCGGGGTCGGACAGCATCTGGCGGACGTCCAGCCCAATCGGGCCCGGAACAAGGGCACGTGCCATGGGAGCCTTTCAGCGAGGGATGCCGGTGGCGTTCCCGGCGATCCGACGATGTTGCCCGCTCGCGGACGCCGCGGCAAATGACTCTCGGCCAAGCGCACGCGCGACCGCTGTGCGCTGCCGCACACAAGCCGCCATCGCGGGAGACCGATAACCGGCGCGCCTCGCTCGATATCCAAACTGGGATCGACAAAGCCGGCGCGTGGCAGTAAAAACCGGCGTTCATAAAACATTCAGGAGACAAAAATGTTTCATACAGGTTGGAGCCGGCGTGCCGCGCTCGTTCGCGCGGTGCTGATCGTCGGCGGTGCGACGCTGGGCTTGCTGGCCGGCGGCGCTCGTGCCGAGGACAAGGGCCTGGTCGGCATCGCGATGCCGACCAAGAGCTCGGCCCGCTGGATCGCCGATGGCGACAACATGGTCAAGGCCTTCCAGGCCAAGGGCTACAAGACCGACCTGCAGTACGCCGAGGACGACATCCCCAACCAGCTCGCGCAGATCGAGAACCTCATCACCCGCAAGGTGAAGGTGCTGGTGATCGCGCCGATCGACGGCTCGGCGCTGTCGCCGGTGCTGCAGAAGGCCGCCGACCGCGGCATCAAGGTCGTCGCCTACGACCGGCTCATCAAGGGCACGAAGAACGTCGACTACTACGTCACCTTCGACAACTTCCAGGTCGGCGTGATGCAGGGCCAGAGCCTGGTCGACAAGCTCGGCCTGGCGCAGGGCAAGGGCCCGTTCAACATCGAGCTCTTCGGCGGCTCGCCGGACGACAACAACGCGGCCTTCTTCTACGACGGCGCGATGTCGGTGCTCAAGCCGTATATCGACAGCGGCAAGCTGGTCGTGCGCAGCAAGCAGCTGGGCATGGCCAAGGTCGGCACGCTGCGCTGGGACGCCGCCACCGCGCAGGCCCGCATGGACAACCTGCTGTCGGCCTTCTATGGCAAGGACAAGCTGCATGCGGTGCTGTCGCCGTACGACGGCATCAGCATCGGCATCCTGTCCTCGCTGAAGGGCGCCGGCTACTGCACTGCCAAGCAGCCGTGCCCGGTCGTTTCGGGCCAGGACGCGGAGCTGCCGTCGGTCAAGTCCATCCTCAAGCACGAGCAGGCCAGCACCGTGTTCAAGGACACACGCCAGCTGGCGCAGGCGGCGGCTACCGTCAGCGACGAGATGCTGGCCGGCAAGACGCCCGCCGCGGTCAACGACACCAAGACCTACAACAACGGCGTGAAAGTCGTGCCCAGCGTGCTGCTCAAGCCGGTCTCGGTCGACGCGGCCAACGTGAAGCCGGTGCTGGTCGACAGCGGCTACTACAAGGACACGCAACTGCGCTGAGGCGCGGTCATCGGTCCATGAACGCGACAACCCACGACAGCGCGGCCCCGGCCCCGCTGCTGGCGCTGCGCGGCATCACCAAGCGGTTCCCCGGCGTCGCGGCGCTGGAGGACGTGCGGTTGTCCGTGCGCGCCGGCGAGATCCATGCGCTCTGCGGCGAGAACGGCGCCGGCAAGTCGACGCTGATGAAGGTGGTGTCGGGCGTCTACCCGCACCCCGACCACGGCGGCGACTACGGCGGCGAGCTCTGCTTCGACGGCGAGGTGCGCCGCTTCGCCGGCATCGCCGACAGCGAGCGGCTGGGCATCATCATCATTCACCAGGAGCTGGCGCTGGTGCCGCAGCTCTCGATCGCGGAGAACCTGTTCCTCGGTCATGAGCCGGCGCGGCTGGGTGTCATCGACCGCATGGCGATGCACCAGCGCGCGGTCGAGCTGCTGGCGCGGGTGGGCCTGCGGGCCTCGCCACAGACGCCGGTCGGCGAGCTCGGCGTCGGCCAGCAGCAGCTGGTGGAGATCGCCAAGGCGCTGGCCAAGGAAGTGCGGCTGCT
>NZ_JBQEOF010000030.1:0-49968 GCF_052044995.1 Roseateles sp. 22389 | reverse complement strand
CAAAACAAACCTGTGTGTACTCTCAAAACGAAAGATACAAGGGCAGGGGTGAGGGCCAGCAGCCGCTCGCAGCGCACCAAACTGTATACACTCCCCTCCTCAACGTCGCCGCGGCGCCCAGTTTTTCTCAGCGCGACGCTTGCCGGTTCACAGCGCCCGCAGTGGTGGTCCGGAACTTGCTCAACGTTCGTTGATGGACAGCTACCTGCTTGACTGGGCCAATCTGCTGCTGCGCTGGCTGCACGTGATCGTGGCCATCGCCTGGATCGGCGCTTCGTTCTATTTCGTCTGGCTGGACAACCACCTGCTCAAGCCGCAGGCCGAGGACCTGAAGGCCAAGGGCGTGGACGGCGAGCTCTGGGCGGTGCACGGCGGTGGCTTCTACAACCCGCAGAAGTACATGGTGGCGCCCGCCAACCTGCCGCGGGAGCTGCACTGGTTCTACTGGGAAAGCTACTGGACCTGGATGAGCGGCTTCGCGCTGTTCGCGCTGCTCTACCTGTTCAACGCCGACACCTACCTGATCGACAAGCGCGTCCATGACTGGAGCGCCGGCGCGGCGGTGGCTGCGGCGCTGGGCTTCCTGGCCGGCGGCTGGATCGTCTACGACCAGATCTGCCGGCGCTTCGGTCGCAAGGCCGACGGTTCGATCGGCAACGACGGCGTGGTGCTCGGGCTGGTCGCCGTGGCCATAGTCGCCGCGGCCTGGGGCGCGAGCCAGCTCTTCGCCGGGCGTGCGGCCTTCCTGATCACCGGCGCGATGATCGCCACGATGATGAGCGCGAACGTCTTCTTCTGGATCATTCCCGGCCAGAAGCAGGTGATCGCCGACATGCGGGCCGGTCGGCCGGTGGACCCGGTCCACGGCCAGCGCGGCAAGCAGCGCAGCGTGCACAACACCTACTTCACCCTGCCAGTGCTGATCGCGATGCTGTCCAACCACTACGGCATGCTCTACAGCCATCCGCAGAACTGGCTGGTGCTGGTGCTGCTGATGCTGGTGGGCGCGCTGGTGCGGACCTGGTTCGTGAAACGCCACAAGGGTGTCGATGCCTGGCCGCTGCTGGTGGCCGTGGTCATGCTGCTGGCGGGACTGATCGCGTGGCTCGCGCCGCAACCGGCGATGGTGCCCGTGACCGCGGCCCCCGCGCTGAGCGCCCCGGCCACGCCTGGCGCCGCCTCGACGGGGGCAACCGCGACCGCCGCCGACGGCAAGGTGCCCTTCGAGACGGTGAAGGCCATCGTCGATGCGCGCTGCCTGGCCTGCCACAACGCGGCGCTGGCGCCCAAGCGCATCCAGTTCCACGAGCCGCAGCTGATCGAGCAGCACGCGGCCGAGATCTACCAGCAGGTGGTCGTGCAGAAGAGCATGCCGCTCAACAACGCGACCGGCATCACCGACGAGGAGCGGGCGACGCTCGGACGCTGGTTCAAGGAACGCTGACGCCGTCGCACGCCCCGGGCCGGAGCCACTCGCTCAGACCAGATCGGCCATGACCTCGATCGGAATGATCGCGCCGGGATGCTGGATCACCCGCGCCGCGACGCGATTGCCGAAGACCGCCGCGCTCACCGCATCCGCGCCGGCCAGGCGCCGCGCCAGGTAGCCGCCCGCGAAGGCATCGCCCGCGGCGGTCGTGTCGACGACGCGCGCCACCTCCTCCGTCGGCGCCTCGGCCCAGTGCCCGGGCGTCTGCGCGCTGTGCACCAGCGTGGGCGATGCACCGCGTTTGATCAGCACCTCCGGCGTCGGCAGCGATTGTGCCTGCGCGATCGCAGCCTCCAAAGAGTCGAGGCCCGTCAGCGCCTGATGGTCGTCCGCGGTCACCAGCGCGATCGTGGCCAGCGAGAACGCGCGCTCGAAGGCCACGCGTGCCGCGGCGCGGTCGGGCCACAGACGCGGTCGGAAGTTGTTGTCGAACACCACCTGAGCGCCGCGTGCGCGCAGGCGCTCCATCAGCGCGAAGAGCCGCTCCCGCCCCGCGGGCGGCAGCACGGCCAGCGTGATGCCGCTGAGGTAGAGCGCGTCGAAGTCCTCGGCATGGCGCTCGAGCGGGCTGACGGCCTCATCGAAATAGGCCTTCGCCGCGGCGGTGTCGCGCCAGTAGTGGAAGCTGCGCTCGCCGGCGGGATCGACCTCGATCAGGTACAGCCCGGGCATGCGTCCGGGGATCCGCCGCACCAGCCGGGTGTCGATGCCCTGGTCGCGCCAGCGCTCCAGCAGGCCGGTGCTCAGGCCGTCGTCGCCGAGGGCGGTCGCATAGGCCACCTGAACGCCGGCCGCATCGCCGCAGCGCTTGAGGTACACGGCGGTGTTGAAGGTGTCGCCGCCATAGCCCTGGGTCATGGGACCGAAGGCCTGACCCTTGAGTTCCAGCATGCATTCGCCGATCACGGCGACGCGTCGAGTCATCGGAGACCTCCCATCCATGGCTGATCCGTTCAGCGCAGCCAGCGCTGAAGTTCCGGCATCGCGACGGGCAACTGCCCGGCGACCATCGCCGAGAACACCTGCGCGCCCTTCGCGCCCAGGTGGGTGCGATCGAACACCGGATTGGCCGCGCCGGCGCGTTCGGGCGAGGAGGCACCCTGTGCGGGCGCATCGATCGGCTTGGGCGCCATCGCGAGCGTGTCGGCCTCCGCTTCTCCCATCGCCTGCACCGCGGCGTGGCTGATCGCGTTCAGGTCGATCACCGGCACGCGGTGCTCGGTGGCGACGCGGATCGTCGCCTCGGCCCAGGGACGCAGCGCGTTGTCGAGCCGTCCCTGTGCGTCGAAGCTGCGTCGCGTCAGCGGCGTCAGCATCACCAGGCGAGCGCCGGTTGGCGCGACGTCGTCGATGTAGCGGGCGAGATTGGCGGGGAACTCGGTCTGGAGGTCGGTCGAGCGGCCCGGCTTGCCGGGCTGGTCGTTATGGCCGAACTGCATGAGCACCACATCGGTTTGCCCGGCCGGCCGGGCGCGCAGCAGCGCCATCACCTGGTCCCACAGACCTTCGGCACGGAAGCTCTTCGTGCTGCGCCCGCCCTTGGCGAGGTTGAGGCAACTCACCCCGGGCTGGAAGCGCGCGCACAACGCGTCGCCGTAGCCGCTCTTCGTGGCCATCGTCGAATCGCCGACGAGGATCACGCGGAGCGACGTCGGCGGCGTCTCCTGCGCTTGAACCGCGCCGGCCAGGAGCGCCAGCGCGAGCAACCATGACTGCTTCATGCGCGCATTAGAACTTATAGCTCGCGCCCAGCAGGAACTCACGGCCGGTGACGTGATAGACCACCGGGCTGTTGCGGGCCCGGGAGATGAACTGGTCGTTCGCCTCGTTGGTCAGGTTGACGCCCTCCAGCGTGACCGTGAGCCGGTCGTTGATCTTGTAGGAGATCGACGCGTCCACGTTGAGCGTGGCGTTCTTCCCTTCGACGTCGTTGTTGTTCTGCCCCGGCACCCGCGTCAGGAAGGACGAGCGCTTGGAGGCCGAAACCCGGGCGCTGAAGGTGTCGTCGTCGTAGTACAGCGTGGCGTTCCACGACTTCGGCGACATGTTGAGCAGGTCGTCGGTGATGGTGGCGTTGCTGGTCGGCGAAACCAGGTAGGTGATCTTCGACTTGACGTAGGTGTAGTTGAGGACCGTGCCGAAATTGCGCCCCCACGACGGCAGGAAGGTGAACGGCTGCTGGTAGTTCAGCTCGATGCCGCGCAGCTTGCCCCCCGGGGTGTTGATCGGCGTGGTGAGCTGGAAGACCTCCTCGCCGGTGAAGTTGGAGGGCAGCAGCGACAGCGGCAGGCCGGTCTGGTTGTACGGCGCGTTGGTGCGCAGGCTCTGGATGTAGGTGTCGATGTTCTTCTGGAACACGCCCACGCCGATGAAGGCATTGCGGCCGAAGTACCACTCCAGGCTGCCGTCGAAGGTCTTGGCGCGGAAGGGCTTCAGATACGGGTTGCCGGTGGTGATCGACAAGGTGCCCGTGGTGCTGATGGTGCCGCCCGGGTTGAGGTTGCCCAGCTGCGGACGCGCCATGACCTTGGCCGCGGCGAAGCGCGCGATGAGGTCCTTGGTGAGGTTGGCCGAGACGTTCAGCGCCGGCAGCCAGTCCTTGTACTTCTGGCCGATGACGACCTCGGTGCCGCCGCCGGTGGCCAGGTAGCCAGTGGCCTCCTGCTCGGTGACGACGTAGCGCACGCCGACGTTGCCCTGCATCCGCAGGCCCAGCACGCGGCCCTCGAAGTCCGCCTGCACGAAGCCGCCCCGGTCGCGCTCGACCACCGCGCGGTTGTTGCCGCGCGCATTGCCGTTCGTGATGGAGGACAGGGTGAAGTCGCCCGGTCCGCCCGCAGGCCCGCTCTTGAGGCAGTTGCAGTAGATGTCGTAGGCGGCGGCGATGGCGTTGAGGTCGGGAATGACCCAGGACGTGGGCGTGCCCGCCGGCAGGCTCAGGCCGCGACCGAAGTTGGTCAGCATCGTCGTCAGCACGCCCGATCCGGCCGCCGGCGAGAAGATGGTGTCGTTCTGGTTGATGCGGCGGAATTCGTAGGTGTCGAAGCTGTACTTCTTGTAGTCGTAGCCCGCCTTGAGGGTCAGCGTGTCGGGCAGCACCTCCCACGCCAGGTCCAGGTGGGCGATGTCGTTGCGGTTGTTGGCGCCCTGCGGCCGGATGCGGACCTCGCTGGTGGTCGTGTTGGCGACCGTGGTGGGCTGCGTGCCGGTGGTGACCTGCGGCACGCCGACGATCTGCAGCGCGCCGTTCGGCACCGTCGGGTCGAAGGGGTACTTGATGACCGGCAGGCGGTCGTCGTTGCGGAAGTCCAGCGTGTAGCCGTTGACGTTGAGCGCATCCAGCGTGACCGTGGTCTGCACCGGGTTGCGGAACTTGGAGTCCGCTCGGCCCACCTTGGCGTTGAGCTTGAGGTGGTCGGTGAGCTCCTGCTCCAGCGTCAGGCTGGGCTGGCGGAAGGTGGTGGTGAGCTCGTCGTAGCGCGACTCGGCGCGGATGTCGACGCCGTTGAAGACGCCGTACTGGAGCGCGCCGTTGGGCGCGTACTGCGCCTCGACGACGCTGGTCTGCGGCTTGCCGCCCTGGCTCGCGGTGCGGCTGAAGGAGATCGCCTCGAGGAAGTCCTCGCGCCGCGTCGCATCCAGCTTCGAATACAGCATGTCGAAGGTGAGCAGCGTGCGATCGGTCGGCTTGAACTGCACCGAGCCGGTCAGGCCCAGCCGGTCCTGGTCGTGGGTGAGCCGGCCGTAGCGCGGCAGGCGCGGGTGGAAGTTGTCGGCGCTGCTGGCCAGGCTGTAGGCCGAGCTCGCGCCGGCGGACGCCGGCAGGCGCGGCACGCCCTGCGCGGCCGGGCCGCAGTTGGCCGCGGTGGTGGCGGGATTCGCGGGCGTCGTGCCCTGCGGCGAGCACCAGCCGCCCGAGGACGGGCCGTTGTCCCAGCGCACCGTGGAGAAACCTTCCTCGAACAGGCGGCGCTTCGAGTACGCGCCGGACACCAGCACGCCCAGCCGCTTGTCGAGGAAGACGTCGCTGATCAGGAAGGCGGCGCGAGGGTCGGTCTCGCGCGCCAGGTCGTTGTAGCGCGCCTTCACCGAGGCGGTGATCACGCGCTTGTTGAAGTCGAAGGGCCGCGCCGCCTGCAGGTCCACCGTCGCGCCGAGCGAGCCTTCGTCCACTTCCGCCGAGCTGCTCTTGCGCACGGTGATGGTGTTGAAGAGCTCGGAGGCGAAGACGTTGAAGTCGAAGCCGCGCGAGCGGTTGGCGCCGCCGGAGCTGTCGGTGCCGCCGGTGGTGGCGAGCGCCTCGATGCCGTTGATGCGCACCCGGGTGAAGTCGGCGCCCAGGCCGCGCACCGTGATGTTGCGGCCCTCGCCGGCGTCGCGGTCGATCACGACGCCGGGAACGCGCTGCAGCGATTCGGCCAGGTTGGTGTCGGGGAACTTGGCGATGTCCTCGGCCTTGATGACGTCGACGATGCCGCGGTCCTGGCGCTTGGCGTTCAGCGCGCTTTCCAGCGACGCCCGGATGCCGGTGACGACCACCGTCTCGAGCGCCTTGTCGCTGGCGGCGGCGGAGGCCGCCGGCGCGGCCGCTGCCGGGGCGGCCTGGTCCTGGCTCCAGGCGGGCAGCGTGAGCGTCGCCGTGCCCAGCAGGCAGGCGGCGAGGCGGGTCAGGCGGGGCGTGGGCGACGCGGCGCGATGCGCGCGGCGCTGACGATCGGACGAGGTCGTCCCGAGGCGAGTCCCATGACGGTGGGGCATGACGTTGTCTCCAAGGTGCTTCTGCGGCCGCGGGCTCGGGATCGTGGCCCTCGCTCTCGCGGCATCGGTCGGTCGCGGGCGCACGCAGGGCGCCGGCAGGTCGGGAGCGGCCGTCGCTGCAGTGCGATCGCCGCCTCGGTACTGCGGATGTCTGCGATCCGCGCCGCGCGCGGACCCTGGGGTCAGGTCGGGGTCAGAGGTAGTCCTCGCGCCGTGGCGAGAACTGGTCCAGCAGCGTGCTGCCGGGCTCCAGCGCGACGACGCCATGCATCGTCAGCCGCGGCGCGACGAAGGCGTCGCCCGGCTTGAGCGTGCGTTTCACGCCGCCGACCTCGCAGGCGAAGGAGCCGCTCAGGACGAACGCGATCTGGTCATGCGCGTCGTGCGCGTGCGGCGTCCCGATGGCGCCTTCGTCGAACTGCACCAGCACCGACATCAGCTCCGGCGTGTGGCCGACGATCTTGCGGCGGATGCCGTCGCCGAGCTCGGTCCAGGGCGCGTCGTCGTTCAGGAAATACGGATTCATCGGGGCGGTCTCCTCGCGATCCCGGCAAGCGCCGGTGCGGCTGGCGCCGGGAGGGTCCCGGCCGTCGTTGCGAGCAACTATAGCGAGGTCGCGAAAAATTGAAACAGCGGTTCACTACATAGAAACCATAGTTCCGGGAAAGTCCGCAGACCCGTACGCTTCGCTCCCATCAGTCGCCGGAAGCACCCCGATGCCGGGTGTTTCCTTCCGCCGCCGCACGATGCCGCGTGGCACGGACACCCCCACCGCACCGAGGTAGACATGGACATCCGCCAACCCATCCACAGCGAGCATGCCCGCACGCTGGACACCGAAGGCCTGCGCCGCCAGTTCCTGGTCGAGGACCTGTTCCAGCCCGACCGCGCGACGCTGACCTACAGCCAGATCGACCGGATCATCGTCGGCGGCATCATGCCGGTGACCCAGCCGGTGACCTTCTCGGCGGACCTGGGCAAGCACACCGGCACCGACTACTTCCTGCAGCGCCGCGAACTGGGGCTGATCAACATCGGCGGCGCGGCCCGCGTCTTCGTCGACGACACGCAGTACGAAGTCGGCCCGCGCGAGGCGCTCTACATCGGCCAGGGCGCGAAGATCGTCGAGTTCAAGAGCGTCGACGGCGCCAACCCGGCGAAGCTCTACTTCAACTGCGCGCCGGCCCACACGTCCTATCCGACGCGCAAGGTCACGCTGGCCGAGGCCTCGCCCGAGACGCTGGGCGCGCCCGAGACGAGCAACCGCCGCACCATCTACAAGTTCCTCGTGCCCGACGTGCTGCCCACCTGCCAGCTGCTGATGGGCATGACGCAGATGGAGCCGGGCAGCCTGTGGAACACCATGCCCTGCCACCAGCACGACCGCCGCATGGAGGTCTATTTCTACTTCGACATGAAGGCCGACGCGGTGGTCTTCCACATGCTGGGCGAGCCGACGCAGACCCGCCACCTGGTCGTGCGCAACGAGCAGGCGGTGATCAGCCCGAGCTGGTCCATCCATTCCGGCGTCGGCACCCAGGCCTACACCTTCATCTGGGGCATGGTCGGCGAGAACCAGGTCTTCAAGGACATGGACCACGTGCCGATGACGACGCTGCGCTGAAGCGCCGCGGCTCGCGACCCCACCCGACCAAGGGAATGAACGAGATGATCCTGGACAACTTCCAACTCGATGGCCGCGTGGCCATCGTCTCCGGCTGCAACACCGGGCTGGGGCAGGGCATGGCGGTGGCGCTGGCGCAGGCTGGCGCACACATCGTCGGCGTCAACGTGTCCGACCCGGTCGAGACCCGGACCGAGGTCGAGCGCCTGGGCCGGCGCTTTCTGGACCTGCGCGCCAACCTCGGCGACATCAGCTGCATCGAGGGCCTGGTGGCCGAGGCCAAGTCGCTGACCGGCCGCGTCGACATCCTGGTCAACAACGCCGGCATCATCCGGCGCGAGGATGCGATCCGCTTCAGCGAGAAGGACTGGGACGACGTCGTCGACCTCAACCTCAAGACGGTGTTCTTCTTCTCGCAGGCCGTGGCCAGGCAATACCTCGCGCAGGGCGGCGGCGGCAAGATCATCAACGTGGCGTCGATGCTGTCCTTCCAGGGCGGCGTGCGCGTGCCCTCGTACACCGCCAGCAAGAGCGGCGTGATGGGCATCACCCGGCTGATGGCCAATGAATGGGCGGCGCACGGCATCAACGTCAACGCGATCGCGCCCGGCTACATGGCCACCAACAACACCGCCGCGCTGCGCCAGGACGAGAGCCGCAACGCCGCGATCCTGGACCGCATTCCCGCGGGCCGCTGGGGCGTGCCGGACGACCTGGCCGGACCGGTGGTGTTCCTCGCCTCCAAGGCCTCCGACTACGTGAACGGGTATACCGTCGCGGTCGACGGCGGGTGGCTCGCCCGCTGACGCCATGTTCGGCGCGACGGGGTCCGCAGAGGCCCCGCGCGCCCGCCGACGGAGACACGGCACATGTATGAGAACAAGCGACTGGGCTTCCTGTTCGTCCTGCCTTTCGTGCTGGGCGTGCTGCTGTTCAAGCTCTTCCCCTTCGTGATGAGCTTCGCGCTCAGCTTCACGCAGTACGACCTGATCGATCCGCCCCAGTTCGTGGGGCTGCGCAACTACGAGGAACTCGCCACCGCGGACCCGCTGTTCCGAAAGTCGCTGGGCGTGACGCTGCTCTTCGCGCTGCTCGCCGTGCCGCTGCGCGTGGGCTTCGCGCTGTTCATCGCGCACGTGCTCAATTTCAAGCTGCGCGGCATCAACTTCTTCCGGGCGGCGTTCTACATCCCGTCCATCCTCGGCGGCTCGATCGCGGTGGCGGTGCTGTGGCGCTTCGTCTTCGCGCGCAACGGGCTGGTGAACCTGGTGCTGGTGAAGCTCGGCCTCGAGCCGATCCCGTGGCTCGCCGACGAGCATTACTCGATGTGGACCATCGTGCTGCTGTTCACGTGGCAGTTCGGCTCGGCGATGGTGATCTTCCTGGCGGCGCTGCAGAACGTGTCGATCTCGCTGTACGAGGCGGCCGAGTGCGACGGCGCCAGCAAGGCCCAGCAGTTCTGGAAGATCACCGTGCCGCTGATCACGCCGGTGATCTTCTTCAACGTGATCATGCAGATGGTCCACGCGTTCCAGGAATTCAACGGCCCCTACATGATCACCGAGGGTGGCCCGCTGCACTCGACCTACGTGCTGGCGCTCTACATCTACGACCAGAGCTTCCGCTTCTTCAACCTGGGCTACGGCGCGGCGCTGTCGTGGGTGCTGTTCGCGCTCGTCGGCGGACTGGCGGCGCTGTCCTTCTGGAGCTCGAAGTACTGGGTCTTCTATTCGGGCGAGAAGGAGTCCAAGCGATGAGCCGCCTTCCCACCCCCCAGCGCCGCAGTACGCCCCTCCAACCCCCTCTCCCGCTTGCGGGAGAGGGCGGGGGTGAGGGCCGCGGCCGTGGCCACTCGCCCACCCTGACCCTGGGCCGCGATCGCGGCAACCGCCCGCTGCGCTACCTGGCGCTGGCCGCGGTCGCCATCGTGATGCTCTACCCGCTGCTGTGGCTGGTCGGCGCCTCCTTCAAGAGCAACGCCGAGATCTTCAGCTCCGCCGGCTTCTGGCCCGACCGCTTCGACTTCGGCGCCTACGCCAAGGGCTGGAAGACCAGCACCGAGTACACCTTCGCGACCTACTTCCTGAACAGCTTCCTGATCACGATCCCGCGCATCGTCGTGACGGTGATCTCCTGCGTGCTGGTGGCCTACGCCTTCGCGCGCTTCGAGTTCTGGGGCCGCAAGCTGCTGTTCAGCATCATGATCGCCACGATGATGCTGCCCCTGATCGTGCTGCGCCTCCCGCAGTACCTGGTCTTCCGCGAGATCGGCTGGCTGGACTCCTACCTGCCGCTGATCGTGCCCTCGGCCTTCGCCACGGACACCTTCTTCGTCTTCATGCTGGTGCAGTTCCTGCGCGGCATCCCGCGCGACATGGAGGAGGCCGCCCAGATCGACGGCTGCAATGCGCTGCAGCTGCTGTGGCACATCATCGTGCCGCTGCTCAAGCCCGCCATCATCTCGGTGATCGTCTTCCAGTTCATCTGGACGATGAACGACTTCATGGGCCCGCTGATCTACCTGGCCTCGGTGGAGAAGTACCCGGTCTCGCTGGCGCTGAAGATGAGCATCGGCGCGACCGAGGAGGTCGAGTGGGCCAACGTGATCGCGATCTCGGTGGTGGCGCTGATCCCGTCGATCGCCGTGTTCTTCGCGGCGCAGAAGCATTTCATCGAGGGCGCGACGTCCTCGGGCGTCAAAGGCTGACAAGGGCTGACAAGGACATCGGCATGGCAAGACTGAGCCTCAACAAGGTCGAGAAGGTGTACCCCAACGGATTCAAGGCCGTGCACGGCGTGGACCTGGAGGTGCGCGACGGCGAGTTCATGGTCTTCGTCGGCCCCTCGGGCTGCGCGAAGTCGACGCTGCTGCGGATGATCGCGGGGCTGGAGAGCATCACCGGCGGCGAGCTGCGCATCGGCGAGCGCGCCGTCAACGCGCTGCCGCCCAAGCAGCGCGGCATCGCGATGGTGTTCCAGAACTACGCGCTGTATCCCCACATGAAGGTCTACGACAACCTGGCCTTCGGCCTGAAGCTGGCGGGCACGCCCAAGGCCGAGCTCGACCAGCGCGTGCGCCATGCCGCGAAGCTGCTGGAGATGGAGCACCTGCTGGACCGTTATCCGAAGCAGCTCTCCGGCGGCCAGGCGCAGCGCGTCGCGGTGGGCCGGGCGATCGTGAAGAAGCCGGACGTCTTCCTCTTCGACGAGCCGCTGTCCAACCTCGACGCCAAGCTGCGCGCCGCGATGCGGGTGCGGCTGACCGAGCTGCACCGCACGCTGCGCGACAGCCAGCAGCCCGCCACCACGATCTACGTCACCCACGACCAGGTCGAGGCGATGACGATGGGCGAGCGCATCTGCGTCCTCAAGGAGGGCGTGATCCAGCAGGTCGACACGCCGACGGCGCTCTACGACCGGCCGGCCAACGCCTTCGTCGCCGGCTTCATCGGCTCGCCGGAGATGAACCTGCTCGAGGCGCGCCTGCAAGCCACCGACACCGGGCTGGCCGTCGAGGTGGGCGGAGCGCGGCTGCCGCTGCCCGCGGACAAGGCAGCGGGCATCGCGGCGCTGCCGCGCCTGGCGGATGCGGCGGTGACCTTCGGCCTGCGGCCGGAGCACATCGGCCTGGCGCCGCGCGTGCAGGGCGACAGCGTCGGCGTCACGGCGCGGCTGCGCTTCACCGAGCACATGGGCTCGGAGGTCTACCTGCATGCGGAGCTGGGCGCGCTGCCGATCACGGCGCGCATCCCGGCCGAGCAGGCGATCGCGCTGCAGGGCCTGGCGCGCGGCGACGCGCTGACGCTGCACCTGCAGCTGTCGGCCTGCCACCTCTTCGACGCGGGCAGTGGCGTGAACCTGATGTCCGCCGCGCTGGGGACGCGCGCATGAGCCTGCCGAGACGACAGGTGCTGGGCTTGGCGGCGGGCGGCGCCGCGGTCGCCGCCGCGCTGACGGCGCCGGCGGTGCTGCGCGCGCAGGACAAGGCCACCGTGCTGCGCTTCGCCTGGTGGGGCGGCGCGGGCCGGCATGAAGCGACGCTCAAGGCGCTGGCGCTTTTCGAGCGCCGCCACGGCGTGCGGGTGAAGGCCGAATACATGGGCTTCAACGGCTACCTGGAGCGCCTGACGACGCAGATCGCCGGTGGCTCCGAGCCCGAAGTCATGCAGATCAACTGGGCCTGGCTGGCGATGTTCAGCAAGCGCGGCAACGGCTTCGCCGACCTGCACCGGCATGCGGCGCTGCTGGACCTGGCCCAGTTCGACCGGGAAGACCTCGCGTATGGCGAGGTCGCGGGCAAGCTCAACGCACTGCCGGTGTCCTTCAGCGCGCGGGTGATGCTGTGGAACCAGGCGGCCTTCGATCGCGCGGGCCTGGCGCTGCCGCGCAGCTGGGACGAGCTCTTCGCCGCCGGACCGGCCTTCCGCCGCCTCCTGGGCCAGGACGCCTACCCGCTGGACGGCGAGCTGTACGACATGATGCTGCTCTCCCAGGCCTGGGTGCAGCAGCGCCACGGCACGCCCTATGTCGATCCCGCGTCGCCGCGCGTGGCGATGAACGAGGCGGCCGCGCTGGACTGGGTCCGCATCTACAAGCGGCTCGTCACCGAGCACGTCGCCACGCCGCTGCCGCTGCGCGCGAGCCTGGGCGGCGCCGAGAAGCCGACCGAGCAGCAACCCGACTGGGTGGTCGGCCGCTGGGCGGGGAACTACACCTGGGACTCGGTGATCGGGTTGCGCGCGTCGACGCTGGACAAGCAGCAGAAGCTGGTGCTCGGCGACTTCCCGACGCTGCCCGGCGCGCTGGACAGCGGCATGTTCGGCCGGCCCACGGTGATGTACGCGGTGAGCCGCCATGCGGAGAAGAACGGCCGGGCCGAACTGGCCGCGCGGCTCGTCAACTTCCTGCTGACCGACCCCGAGGCCGCGACGCTGCTGGGCCGCACGCGCGGCCTGCCGTCGGCGCGCGGCCCCTTCGAGCAGCTGAAGGCGGCCGGCACCCTGCCGCCGCTGGAGGTCGCGGCGCATGAGCAGATCAAGGTCCAGCGCGAGTCGGGCCGGCTCAAGCGCCCGGCGCCGCTGTTCGAGCATGCGCGGCTGCACAAGTTCATGCGCGAGGTCTTCGAGACCGTCGCCTATGGCAAGACCACCGAGGTCGATGCCGCGCGCCGCCTGGTCGCCGAAGGCCAGGCCCTCCTGCAACGGATCAAGTGAACCCGTCTCCCCGAGGATCAAAGCGACCATGAAAGCCACCGAACGCCAGCTGCGCTTCGTCACCCGCGAGGACCCCGATACCGGCGCGCGCGTCACCCGGCTCACGCCCACCGACGTGACCTGTCACCGCAACTACTTCTATCAGAAGTGCTTCACCAACGATGGCCAGCGGCTGATCTTCGGCGCCGAGTTCGGGCCCGGCTCGAGCTGGAACTACCACCTGCTGGACCTCGGCTCGCAGGTCGCGACGCAGCTCACCGACCAGGCGGGCGAGAACACCTTCGGCGGCTTCCTGAGCCCCGACGACCAGCACCTGTACTTCGTCCGCGCGGAGCGGCGCCTGATCCGCCTGTCGCTGCGCGACCTGAGCGAGGAGGTCGTCTACACCGTGCCCGAGGGCTGGGTGGGTTACGGCACCTGGGTCTCGAACAGCGCCTGCACGAAGATGGTCGGCATCGAGATCGCCGCGAGCGACTGGTTCCCGCTCAGCGACTGGCAGAAGTTCCACCAGATGTTCCATGCGAAGCCGCGCTGCCGCCTGATCCGCATCGACCTGGCCACCGGCGCGCGCGAGGTGATCCTCGAGCAGCAGGGCTGGCTGGGCCATCCGCAGTACCGGCCAGGGGACGACCACACGGTCGCGTACTGCCATGAAGGGCCGCATGATCTGGTGGATGCGCGCATGTGGTTCGTCGACGAGGACGGCCGCAACGTCCGGTGCGGGCGGCGTCAAGACAAGGGCGAAAGCTGCACGCATGAGTTCTGGGTGCCGGACGGTTCCGCGATGATCTACGTCTCCTACCTGAAGGGGCAGCGCGATCGATGGATCTGCGCGCTCGATCCCATGACGCTTCAATCCCGGCGCCTCACGAAGATGCCACCCTGCTCGCACCTGATGAGCAACCACGACGGCACGCTGCTGATCGGCGATGGCTGCGACTCGCCGGCCGATGTCGCCGACACCGGTAGCCACCAGATCGCGACCGATCCCTTCCTGCACCTGTTCGACCTGAAGGCCGGCACCGAGCGGCGCGTGGCGCGGCATGACAGCTCGTGGCGCGTCTACAAGGGCAATCGGCAGGTCACGCATCCGCATCCGTCGTTCACGCCCGACGAGCGGCAGGTGCTGTTCAGCGCCGATGCCGAGGGCGAGCCGGCGCTGTACCTGGCGGACCTGTGATGCGGGGCTGGCGCGGCGCGGTGATGGCGGGGCTGTGCGTGGCGGCGCTGCAGGCCGCGTGGGCGCAGGACCGGCCGCAACTCGGCGACGACGCGGCCGCCCAGGCCACGGCCGCGCGCTACCTCGGCGATTGGCGGCCGCAGACGCTCGATCCCTCGCGCTGGACGCCGACCTTCGTCGTCGCCGCCGACGGGAGCGGCACGCACCGCACGCTGCAGGCCGCGATCGATGCCTTGCCGGCCAAGGGGCAGGGCGGATCGGCGGCCCCGGCGCGCGCCTACGTGCTCGTCAAGCCGGGCACTTATCGCGAGCCGCTCTGCATCCAGGACAAGGCGCCGTTCACGCTGTACGGCCGTGGCGATGCCGCCGAGGTCGTGATCGTCGAAGGCCGCTACAACGCGCTGCCGAAGGCGCGCGGCGCCGTCGCGCACCGCTGCATGCCGCTGCTCGATGCGGAGACCTTCGGGACACCGGGCAGCGCCAGCGTGATGCTGTTCAGCGACGACGTGCAGCTCGCGCGGCTGACCATCGCCAACGATGCGATGGACCACGTGGCCGACGGAAAGGGCTACCCGCCCGGCGTCGGCGAGAGCGGCGGCGCGCAGGCCGTCGCGCTGATGACGCGCGGCGACCGGATCCAGCTCGAGCAGGTGCGGCTGCTCGGACACCAGGACACCTTCTATGCCGAGCGCGCCAGTGAGGACCTCGCGAGCGAGTCGCGCGTGTTCGTGCATGCCGGCGAGATTCGCGGCGACGTCGATTTCATCTTCGGCGGCGCGACGCTGGTGATCGACGACAGCGTCATCGTGAGCCGCGCCGGGCGGCGCTCGCCGGGGCAGGGCGGCGTCGTGCTCGCGCCCAGCACGCCCGATGGCGTGCCGCGCGGCTTCCTGGTCCAAGGTTCGCGCTGGGTGGCGGAGCCCGGCGTGGCGCCGGGCAGCGTGCGCCTGGGCCGGGCCTGGGACCGCGGCGTGAAGGCCGGCGAATGGCGCCGGTCGCCGTCGACGCCCAACGGCCAGGCGGTGATCCGGGACAGCCAGCTCGGTCCTCATCTGACGGCCTGGGCGGCCTCGACCTCGCGCCGCCCTTTCGCCGCGACCGGCGAAGCGGCCAACCGCATGACCGAGTACCGCAATGTCGCGTCGACCGCCGCGTCGCCAGCCGCGTCCCGCGACGCGGTGCCCGCCGCGGCCTTCGACGCGATCGCGCCCGGCGATGGCTGGGCCTCGATGAACGGCGGCACGGCAGGCGGCGCGAAGGCGAAGGTCGAGGCCATCCGCGTCGTGCGCACGCGGGCCGAGCTCGATGCCGCGCTGGCGCTCGGCGACACGCCCAAGCTGATCGCGCTGGCGGCGCGCATCGACCTGGCGGCGGACGCGTCCGGCCGCCCGCTGGGCATCGAGGATTTCCGCGATCCGGCTTTCGATCTCGACGCCTTCGCGCGCCAGTACGACCCGGCGACCTGGGGCCGTCGCCCGCCCGAAGGGCCGCTCGAGGAGGCGCGCAAGCGGTCCGCGCGGCGCCAGGCGGCGCAGGTCGTCGTCAAGGTGCCGTCCAACACGACGATCGTCGGCCTCACACCCGATGCGGGCTTCGACAACGGCTCGCTGATGCTGGAGAAGGTCTCGCAGGTGATCCTGCGCAACCTGCGTTTCTCCGATGCCTACGACTTCTTCCCCGCCTGGGACCCGAACGACAACGGGCATGGCGAATGGAACTCCGAGTACGACACCGTCTCGCTGCGCGAGGCGACGCAGGTGTGGATCGACCACTGCGTCTTCGACGACGGCGCCCGGCCCGATCCGCGCGAGCCGGTGGTGCTCGGCCAGCGGATGCAGCGCCATGACGGCTTGCTGGACATCACGCGGCGCTCCGACTTCGTGACCGTGTCCTGGAACGTCTTCCGCCGCCACGACAAGACCATGCTGATCGGCGGCGGCGACGGCCATCGCGACGACCGCGGGCACCTGCGCGTCACGCTGCATCACAACCTGTGGGAGCAGGTGAAGGAGCGCGCGCCGCGGGTGCGCTACGGCCAGGTGCATGTCGCCAACAACCTCTACCTGGCGGCGCCGGCGGGGGACTATCCCTACGCCTACTCGATCGGCGTGGGCCTCGAATCGCAGGTGCTGAGCGAGGCCAACGCCTGGGAGGCGGCGGCCGGCATCGCGCCGGGGCGGGTGGCGCGGCTGCTCAAGGGCGACCGGATCGAGGACCGCGGCTCGCGCTTCAACGGCGAGCCGGTCGACCTGGTGGGCATGCTCCGTGCCGCGAATCCGGACCGGTCGGTCGCCGGCGAGGCCGGCTGGACGCCACCGTACCGCCTGTCCATCGAGGCCGCGACCGAGGTGCCGGCCCGGGTTCGCGCGGGCGCGGGCACCGGCCGGCTGTGGTGAAATCTTCCCTTTCCAGGAACACGTTGCGCATGGATGACGATCTGAACGATGGCAAGCAGCAGCCCGAGTCGGTGGCCGCGGTGCTCAAGGTCTTTGCCATCCTGCAGGCCCTGTCGGAACGCAGCGACACCGGCATCTCGGAGCTCTCGGTGCGGCTGGCCATGCCCAAGGCGACGGTCTACCGCTTCCTGCAGACGATGAAGACCCTGGGCTACGTGCACCAGGAGTCCGACAGCGAGCGCTACGGCCTGGCGATGAAGGTCTTCGAGATCGGCGCCAAGGCGCTGCAGTATCCGGACCTGGTCGACCTGTCCAAGCACCACATGCAGATGCTGGCCGACGCCACCGGCGAGACGGTCCACCTGGGCACGCTGATCGACAGCGAGATCATCTACGTCCACAAGGTCGACTCCCGGCACATGCTGGGCATGTACTCGCGCATCGGTCGCCGCGCGCCGCTGCACTGCACCGCGATCGGCAAGGTGCTGATGGCCTGGGAGCATCCGGAGCGCCGCGCGCGCGTGCTGGCCGGCGCGGAGTTCCAGCGCTTCCGCGACAAGACGATCACCGAGCCGGCCGCCTTCCAGGCCGAGCTGGAGCGGGTGAAGGCGCAGGGCTTCGGCGAGGACCGCGAGGAATTCGACGACCACATCCGCTGCCTGGGCGTGCCGATCTTCGACCGGCTGGGCCAGCCCATCGCCGGCATGAGCGTGAGCTTCCCCACCTTCCGCTACGACGAGGCCAAGGCGCCCGAGGTGGTGGCGATGCTGCAGGCGGCCAGCCGCGACATCTCGGCGCGGCTGGGCTGCGCGAAGTTCCCGCTCGACACCTGAGCCCGGGCGGCTCAGGCACGGGACAATCGCGGCCTTCTTCGTTCCCGTCCCAATCCCTTTTCGCGCTGCATCGGCGCGACACCGCGATAACGCGGTTGTCGCGTGGACCGATGTTGTCGTACAACTGAGCCCCTGATGACTGTGCCGCTGACCCGTACCCGCCCGAAATCGCTGGCCCTCGGACTTGTCCGGGCGCTGGAGGACCGCATCCGCGCGGGCGCGCTGGCCAGCGGCGACAAGCTGCCGACCGAGGCGGCGATCATGGCCGAGTTCGAGGTCAGCCGGACGGTGGTCCGGGAAGCGATCTCCAAGCTGCAGGCGGCCGGGCTGGTCGAGACGCGGCATGGCATCGGGACCTTCGTGCTGGGGCTGGGGGAGGGCGGGCCCTTCCGCATCGGGGCCGAGCAGATGGCGACGCTGCACGATGTCGTCGCGGTGCTGGAGTTGCGCATCGGTGTCGAGACCGAAGCCGCGGCGCTGGCGGCCCAGCGGCGCGGAGACGCGCACCTGGACGCGATGCGCGCGGCGGTGGGCGCTTTCGCGGAGGCGGCGCTGGCGGGCCGCGACGCGGTGGCGGCGGACTTCCAGTTCCACCTGGAGATCGCCCGCGCGACGGGCAATCCGCATTTCGAGCAGCTGATGGCGACGCTGGGCGCGCCGAGCATCCCGCGCGCGCGCCTGGCCAGCCTGCAGGCCGCCGGCGACGAGGACCCGATCGCGCAGCGCGACTATCTGCTGCGCGTGAACGCGGAGCATGAAAGCATCCTCGACGCGATCGCCGCGCGCGACGCCGAGGCCGCGCGCGCGGCGATGCGCACCCACCTGGCCAACAGCCGTGAACGCCGCCGCCGCGCGGCGCTGGCGTTGCAGGAACAGCGCTGAACGCAGCGGCCGCGGCGGGCTTCAGTCGGCGACGGCTGGCGCTTCGTCGCTGGGCCGGGTTTCCTCCACCGTGAACTTCCAGCCCTTGCGGCCGGAAGTGGCGACGATCTTCTGATGCACGAGGCGTTCGACGGTCATGATCCGGTCGAACGCGGACTTCAAGGTCTCGTCTCCCGCCGCGTGCTTCAGATAGAGCAATCGCTGCAGGGTGTCGTTGGACTTCGGCACGCGACCTCGACGTTCCCAGAGGCTGATGTTCTGCTCGCTGACGCCTTGCAGCGTGGCCATGGCTGCCTGGGACAGGTGCATCTTCGACCGCAGGTACCGGAACTCCTTGCCGGTGAGGCGGCCGGGTTTTCGGACCAGGTGCGCGGCGATCTCATCGAGCAGTTGTTCGAGGGCGGCGAACGACACGGCGGGACCGAATGGTGTCTCCTTGATGGTGAATCCGTTCTTCAGCCAGACGTTGTCCAGTCCGCATTCGGTGAAGTGATACAGCGTCATGTTCTCTCCTAAGCAATCACCGTCACGACGATGAGTTCCGGGTCCTTGTCGTCGAGACCCACGCACACCTGGACATCGCGCTCGGCCCCGTACCACCGCAGGCGACACATCAGGCGCGCCGAGGGAAGGTCCACCTCCGGCGGCAGATCGATACGCCCCCTGCGCAGGCATTCCAGCGCGTCTTCCAGGCTGATGCGGCGCTGGCGCATGCGTTGCTTCGCATGACGGGTCCACAGGATCCGTGCGGGCTGCTCCACGATGCGGCGGATATGTCGCTCCAGCTGCGGCATCGAAAACTTCTTGAATGTCACTTCAGTCGCGCCTCCGTGTCTCGGATGCCCATAATTTTTATGGGATTGATCCTAGAGGCGTCCTGGCTGGGGCGGGACCACCGGTGTGGCGCAAACCCCATAGTTTTTATGGGTGGGCGACTTCCCGCAATCGGTAGTTCTGCGTGTTTTCCCCGATCTCCAAGTGCAGCGCGGTGCCTTGTCACCGTCGGAACTCAACTTGTATGATGACTGACAACAAGGCCGCCACCGCCGCTTCGGACTGAGTACCGGGGCGCATCAAGAGCGGCTTCCACGGTTCCTTCCCGGAGACAAACCATGACCGTCCTGACCCGCCGCCTGGCCGTCAAGGCCGGCGCCGCCCTCGGCGCCGCCGTCCTGTCCCTGTGCACCGCCACCCTGGCCCATGCCAACGGCTTCCCCGACCACCCCGTCACCCTCGTCGTGCCTTTCCCGGCCGGCGGCTCGACCGACATGCTCGCCCGCGCCCTGGGCGCCGAGCTGCAGAAGAAGTGGGGCCAGACCGTCATCGTCGACAACCGCCCCGGCGCCACCGGCACGCTCGGCACCTCGCAGGTCAAGCGCGCGCCGGCCGACGGCTACACGCTGCTGGTGTCCTCGCTCGGTCCGTTCGTGATCGCGCCCCACCTGCTCAAGGCGGTCCAGTACGACGCGCTCAAGGACATCGACCTGCTCACCGTCGCCATGCAGGCGCCCAACGTGCTGGTCGTGCCGGCGGCCTCGCCGCTCAAGAGCGTCAAGGACGTCATCGACGCGCTGAAGAAGGACCCGGGCAAGATGACCTTCGCGTCCTCGGGCAACGGCTCCTCCGACCACCTCACCGCCGAGCTCTTCTGGCTGCAGACCGGCACCAACGGCCTGCACGTGCCCTACAAGGGCGGCTCGCCGGCCATCACCGACCTGCTCGGCGCGCAGGTCGACGCCTCCTTCCAGAATGTCAACGCCGTGCTGCCGCACATCGTCGGCGGCAAGCTGCGCGCGCTGGCCGTCACCGGCGACAAGCGCTCGGCCGTGCTGCCCAACGTGCCGACGCTGGCCGAGTCCGGCATCAAGGGCGCCGACGTCTACTCCTGGCAGGGCGTGGCCGCCCCGCGCGGCCTGCCGCCGGCGGTGCGCGCGCAGCTGCAGAAGGACCTGGTCGCGGCGCTGCACGAGCCCGCGGTGAAGCAGAAGTTCACCGACATCGGCATCGAGATCGTCGCCAACACGCCGGACCAGGCGCAGAGCTTCCAGAAGGCCGAATTCGCCCGCTGGAAGCAGGTCATCGAGACCCGCAAGATCACCGCCGATTGATCCCCGTTCCCGCGATCCCGATCAGGAGCCCCCTGTGAGCGCAAGCAGTCCCCTCGTCACGTCCGCCCGCGCGATCCCCGTCGCGGGCCACGACGGCATGCTCATGAACCTGAGCGGCGCGCACGCGCCGTTCTTCACCCGCAACCTGCTGGTCCTCGAGGACAACGCCGGCCACGTCGGCATCGCCGAGATCCCCGGCGGCGAGCCGATTCGCAAGACGCTGGAACAGGCCGGGGAGCTGCTCGTCGGCCAGCCGGTGGCGAAGTGGAACGCGCTGCTGGCGCAGGTCCGCGAGCGGTTCCAGGGCCTGGACAGCGGCGGCCGCGGCCTGCAGACCTTCGACCTGCGGACCACCATCCACGTGCTGACCGCCGTCGAATGCGCGCTGCTGGACCTGCTGGGCCAGCACCTGGGCGTGCCGGTGTGCGAGCTGCTGGGCGAGGGCCGGCAGCGCGACAGCGTCGCCATGCTGGGCTACCTGTTCTTCGTCGGCGACCGCGCCAGGACCGGCATGGCCTACAAGACGCCCGACGACGAGCCGGTCAGCTACGCCCCCGGCGACGCCTGGCTGCGGGTGCGCCACCAGGTCGCGATGACGCCCGAGGCCATCGTCGAGCAGGCCGTCGCCGCGCAGGCGCGCTACGGCTTCAAGGACTTCAAGCTCAAGGGCGGCGTGCTGCGCGGCGAGGAAGAGGTCGAGGCGATCCGCGCGCTGAAGGCGCGCTTCCCCGAGGCGCGCGTCACGCTCGACCCGAACGGCGGCTGGCTGCTCAAGGACGCGGTGCGCCTGCTGCGCGACCTGGGCGGCGTGCTTGCCTATGCCGAGGACCCCTGCGGCGCCGAGGACGGCTTCTCCGGCCGCGAGGTGATGGCCGAGTTCCGCCGCGCCACCGGACTGCCCACCGCGACCAACATGGTCGCCACCGACTGGCGCCAGTTCACGCACGCGCTGAGCCTGCAGTCGGTGGACATCCCGCTGGCCGACCCGCACTTCTGGACGATGTCCGGCGCGGTCCGCGTGGCGCAGACCTGCCGCGACTTCGGCCTCACCTGGGGCTCGCATTCCAACAACCACTTCGACGTCTCGCTGGCGATGTTCACGCATGCCGCCGCCGCCGCGCCGGGACGCCTCACCGCCATCGACACCCACTGGATCTGGCAGGACGGCCAGCACCTCACGCAGCGGCCGCTGAAGATCGTCGACGGCGAGGTCGCGGTGCCGACCGCGCCGGGCCTGGGCGTGCAGCTCGACATGCAGGCCGTCGAGGCCGCCCACCAGCTCTACCTGAAGCACGGGCTGGGCGCGCGCGACGACGCGGTCGCGATGCAGCACCTGATTCCCGGCTGGAAGTTCGATCCGAAGAAACCTTGCATGGTCCGCTGAGGACCACCCCCGGAGCCTCACCGTTCCCCCGCGGGGCGCGGCTGCGGCTTCCCACATGGAGAGAGACATGCACGATCAGAAGACCGCCAAGAACACGAACACCAGGAAGACCACGACGACCGGGCAGGCCCGCGTCGCGCGCCGCGCGGTCCTCGCCGCGGCCGCCGCCGGCGCGATCGCCGGCCTCGCGCCCAGCGCCTTCGCGCAGGCCAACTGGCCCGCCAAGCCGCTGCGGATCATCGTCCCGTACACGCCGGGCGGCTCGTCGGACATCATCGCGCGCATCCTGTCGCCGCTGCTGTCCGAGCAGCTCAAGCAGACCGTCATCGTCGAGAACAAGCCCGGCGCCAGCGGCAACATGGGCGCGGACCAGACCGCCAAGGCGAACGACGGCTACACCGTCATGCTGTGCGACGTCAGCGCCCTGGCCATCAGCCCCTCGCTCTACACCAAGCTGCCCTTCGATCCGTCCAAGGACCTGCGCGGCGTGGCGATGCTGGCCTACTCGCCGCACATGCTGGTGGTGCATCCCTCGGTGCCGGCCGGCAACCTGAAGGAACTGGTCGAGCTGTCGAAGAAGTCCAAGATCGACTTCGCCGTCACCGCCATGGGCAGCGCGCCGCACCTGGCCGGCTACCAGGTCGCCAGCCTGACCGGCGCGAAGTGGGAATACATCCCGTACAAGGGCGGCTCGCAGGCCGTCACCGACACGATCGCCGGCCAGACGCAGGTGCTGATGAACGGCATGCTGGCGACGCTGCCCTTCGTGCAGCAGAACAAGCTCAAGGTCATCGGCGTGAGCAAGGCCACCCGCGTGCCGCTGCTGCCCAACGTGCCCACGCTGGCGGAGCAGGGCGCCACCGGCTTCGAGTCCGGCACCTGGCAGGGCATCCTGGCCCCGGCCGGCATGCCCAAGGCCCATGTCGACAAGCTGTCCGCCGCGCTGATCAGCATCATCCGCTCGCCCGACGTGCGCGCGCGGCTGGCCGCCCAGGGCGCCGAGGTCAACACGATGAACGCGGCCGAGATGGACACCTTCTTCAACGCCGAGCGCAAGAAGTGGGCGGGCGTCGTGGCCAAGAGCGGGCTCAAGCTCGATTGATGACGCACCGAGGAGTCCAGTCATGCCGACGCCGACCACGCCCTATTCGAGCTTCCCCAACACGCTGCGCCAGCGCCTGCGCGCCGGCGAGCGCCTGATCGGCTGCTGGTGCTCGCTGGCCAACCCGATCAGCACCGAGGTGCTGGGCGTGGCCGGCTTCGACTGGCTGCTGCTCGATGGCGAGCATTCGCCCAACGAGGTCAGCAGCTTCGTGCCGCAGCTGATGGCGCTCAAGGACAGCGTCAGCGCGCCGGTCGTGCGGCCGAGCAGCAACAACGCCGTCGAGATCAAGCGGCTGCTCGACGCGGGCTTCTCCAACCTGCTGATCCCCTTCGTCGAGACCGCCGAGCAGGCCGCCGCCGCGGTCGCCGCCACGCGCTACCCGCCGCAGGGTATCCGCGGCGTGTCGGTCTCGCAGCGCAACAACCGTTACGGCACCGTGCCCGGCTACTTCCAGGGCATCAACGAGCAGATCGCCTTGATCGTGCAGATCGAAAGCCCGGCCGGCGTGGCCGCCGCCGCGCAGATCGCCGCGGTCGAGGGCGTCGACGCCGTCTTCATCGGCCCCTCGGACCTCGCGGCCGGCTACGGGCACCTGGGCCATCCGCAGCATCCGGAGGTGCAGGCCGCGATGGCGAGCATCCATGCCGCCTGCCGCGCCGCCGGCAAGCCGGTGGGCATCCTCGCGCCGGTCGAGGCCGACGCGCGCCGCTACCTCGAGCAGGGCGCGACCTTCGTGGCCGTCGGCAGCGACCTGGGCCTGTTCCGCGCCGCGACGCAGGCCCTGCGAGACAAGTTCAAGGACTGAAAGAGAGAGACCCTCATGAGCATCAAGATCGGCTTCATCGGCCTGGGCATCATGGGCGCGCCCATGGCGGTGCGCCTCGCGCAGGGCGGGCACGCGCTGTTCGTCCACACCCGCAGCCAGGTCTGCGAGGAAGTGACCGCCGCCGGCGCCACCGTCTGCGCCAGCGCCACCGAGGTCGCGCAGCGCGCCGACGTCATCTTCACGATGGTGCCGGACACGCCGGACGTCGAGCGCGTGCTGTTCGGCGAGGGCGGCGTGGCCGCGGGCCTGAGCGCCGGCAAGACCGTCGTGGACATGAGCTCCATCTCGCCCATGGCGACCAAGGACTTCGCGCGGCGCATCGAGGCGCTGGGCGCCGAATGGCTGGACGCGCCGGTCTCCGGCGGCGAGGTCGGCGCCAAGGCCGGCACGCTGTCCATCATGGTCGGCGGCGAGGAGGCCACCTTCGCCCGCATCAAGCCGCTGTTCGAGCTGATGGGCAAGAACATCACGCGGGTGGGCGGCGCGGGCGCCGGCCAGACGACCAAGGTCGCCAACCAGATCATCGTGGCGCTGAACATCGCCGCCGTCGGCGAGGCGCTGGTCTTCGCCTCCAAGGCCGGCGCCGATCCGGCCAAGGTGCGCGAGGCGCTGATGGGCGGCTTCGCCTCCAGCCGCATCCTGGAAGTCCATGGCGAGCGCATGATCAAGCGCACCTTCAACCCGGGCTTCCGCATCGCGCTGCACCAGAAGGACCTGAACCTGGCGCTGCAGAGCGCCAAGGCGATGAACCTGGCGCTGCCCAACACCGCCGGCACCGCGCAGCTGATGCAGGCTGCCGCGGCGCAGGGCTGGGACCAGCTGGACCACTCGGCGCTGGTGCGGGCGCTCGAGGTCATGGGCAACCACGAGGTCGGTAGCACTACGGACGCCGGCTGAGCGGCCGCTGCCCACAATCGGCGCCCATGAGCTCCACCTCCGACGCGGCGCGGGCCGCCGCCTCCGGCGCTGCCGGCCCTGCTGTTTTCCCCGCGTCCGGCGACGCGTCATCGAATGCCATGGACGCCGCGGACGCACGGACCCGGGCGCTGCTCGACGACCCGCGCGCGCTGCTCAAGCACCTCTACCGCGTCGCGGTCGACCGCGCGCTGCCGGGCAAGATCCTCGCCGGCCATCTCCCGCCGCCGTCCAAGGGCCGCACGCTGGTGATCGGCGCGGGCAAGGGCGGTGGCTCGATGGCGCAGGCGATGGAGGCGGCCTGGCCCGCGTCCGCGCCGATGAGCGGGCTGGTCATCACGCGCTACGGCCACATTCCGCCGGACTACCAGCCGCGGCGCATCGAGATGGTGGAGGCCGCGCACCCGGTCCCCGACGCCGCCGGCGAGCGGACCGCGGCGCGGATGATGCAGCTGGTGCGCGACTTCCGGCCGACCGCCGACGACCAGGTGATCTGCCTGATCTCCGGGGGCGGCTCGGCGCTGATGCCCTTGCCGGCGCCCGGGCTGACGCTGGCCGACAAGCAGGCGGTGAACCGCGCGCTGCTGGCCAGCGGCGCCAACATCGCCGAGATGAACTGCGTGCGCAAGCACCTCAGCGCGATCAAGGGCGGCCGGCTGGCCGCCGCCTGCGCGCCGGCCAAGGTGCTCACGCTGATGATTTCCGACGTGCCCGGCGACGACCCGCAGGTGATCGCCTCCGGCCCGACCGTGCCCGACGCCACGACCTGCGCCGACGCGCTGGCCATCTGCCGTCGCTATCGCATCGCGCTGCCGCCGCAGGCAGTCGAGGCGCTGGAGCGCGGCGACTGGGAGACGCCCAAGCCGGGCGACACCTGCTTCGACGGTCATGAGCAGCGCATCATCGCCGCGCCGCGTCAGAGCCTGCTGGCCGCGGCCGAGGCGGCGCGCGCGCTCGGCCTGACCGCGCACGTGCTCTCGGACGAGATCGAGGGCGAGTCGCGCGAGGTCGGCCGCGTGCATGCGGCGCTGGCGCGCTCGGTGGCGCGGCATGGCGAGCCCTTCGCCAGGCCCTGCCTGATCCTCTCCGGCGGCGAGACCACGGTGACGCTGGTGCCGCAGCCCGGGCGCGGCGGTCGTGCCGGCGAGTTCGTGCTCGGCTGCGCGATCGCGCTCGACGGGCAGGAGGGCGTCTGGGGCCTGGCCGCGGACACCGACGGCATCGATGGCGTCGAGGACAACGCCGGCGCTTTCCTCAGCCCGAGCACGCTGCAGCGCGCCCGCGCGCTGGGCCTGAAGCCGGCCGAGCTGCTGGCCGCCAACAACGGCTACGCGCTCTTCGAGGCGCTCGGCGACCTGCTGATCACCGGTCCGACGCAGACCAACGTCAACGACTTCCGCGCGCTGCTGATCCGCTGATCCGGGAGGCGTCCGATCGCTCGGATGTTGACCTCCCTCATGGCAATTTCCGGCCAGTCCCGCGACAGTCCGGCATCCCCGGTTTCCGAGAATGCCCCGTGACCGCCGACTTCCTGTCCGATCCCGCCGCGCCCGTTGCTCGCGGCGTCTCGTCGCCCGCCGCCGCGGAAGGCGATGCGGCCCACAACGCCGCCTTGATGCCGGGTCCCGCCCATCCGGTGCCGTGGCGCGCACTGCTCGGCGATGTGCTGCTGGAGGCCGACGACTGGTCCGCGCTGGCCAGCATGGCGCGGGTGCGCCGCTGCCGGGCCGGCGACTTGGCGGTCCGCCGCGGGGACGCGGCGGTGGCGATGGTGGCGCTCTGCGAAGGGCGGGTCGTGGCGGGCGGCCCGCTGGCCGGCCCGTGCTGGCTGGACCTGCACACCGCCTGGCTGGACGGGCGCTACGAGGAAGACGCGCGGATCGTCTCGGCCACCGCGCTGGTGATGGAGTGGCCGATGGCGGCGGCGACCCTGTGGCTGCGCTCGCAGCCGCCGGTGCTGGCCGCGCTGCTGCGCGCCAGCGCGGCGCAACTGCGTGAGGCGCAGGACGCGCTGCGCGGGCTGACCACGAAGGACGCGACCGCCCGCATCGCCGCCTGGCTGCTGGCGCAGGCCGGCGGGTCGGCCGAGGTGCGGCTGGCCGAGCGCAAGCGCGACGTGGCGGCGCGGCTGTCGATCTCGCCGGAGACGCTGTCGCGCGCGCTGCGGCAGCTCGCCGACCGGGGCATCCTGGCGGTGCAGGGCTACCGCATCGGCCTGCTGGACCCGGTGGCGCTGCTGGCGCTGGCGCGCTGCGGCCGGGCGGCATAGACTCGCCTCCACCTGCCGTCGCGTCCAGAGGAGGCCGCCGTGACGATTGCCAGCATGACCCCCACGACTCCCGTTTCCGCCAGCGCGGAGCGTTTCCTCGGGGGGCACGCCAGCCTCCCGGTGATGCCTGAAGTCGGGCGCAAGCTCTTGCGCAGCCTGGACGACGACGGCGTCTCGCTCGGCCAGATCGCCGAGCTGATCGGCAAGGATTCCACGCTGGCGGCCAAGGTGCTGCGGCTGGCCAACTCCGCGCGCTACAGCCCCTCCCACACGATCGGCACGCTGCAGGACGCCGCGATGGCGCTGGGCCTGGAGACGCTGCGCAACCTCGCGATGGCGGCCAGCATCTCCGCCACCTTCCCCGAGGTGAAGGGCCTGGATCGCCAGCGCTTCTGGCGCCACAGCGTACGCACCGCCGGCTATGCGCGGCTGCTGGCCAAGCTGCTGCAGGGCGATGCCGACACCGCCTACCTCGCCGGGCTGATGCTGCGCACCGGGCAGCTCATGATGGCGATGAGCGAGCCGGACCAGGTCGCCGACGTCGAGGCCCACGCGGCCGAGCCGGGCAGCCGGTTCTCGCTGGAGATGCATCGCTTCGGCTGCACACATGCCGACGTGACGGCGGCGCTGGCGGCGCACTGGCACTTCCCGGCCGACCTGGTCGAGGCCTTCAAGGACGCCAACGCGCCGCTGGAGATCCGGCCGTTCTCGATGCTGGCGGCGATCCTGCACCTGGCGGAGGTGCTGGCCGATGCCTGCGACCAGCAGTCCGACCGCATCGCCGCGCTGGAGCTCGCGGTGCCGGAGCTGGTGGAGCACCTGCACATGGACCTGGACTTCCTGCGGCTGCGCCTGGATGGCTGCGGGGATCCGGGACAGGACGTCGAGCTGATGCTCAAGTGACGCGGCTCGCGCCCGGCTGAGGTAAGGTCGGCCGCTTCAACAAGACCGAGCGGAGACGACATGACGACGTACCAGGGAAGCTGCCATTGCGGCCGGGTGGCCTATGAGGTGGACGGCGAGATCGATGGGGCGATGGCCTGCAACTGCTCGATCTGCCAGCGCAAGGGCTCGCTGCTGTGGTTCGTGCCGCGCGGGCAATTCCGGTTGAAGACCGACGAGGCCGCGGCCAGCACCTACGAGTTCAACAAGCACGCGATCAAGCACCGCTTCTGCGCGGTGTGCGGCATCCATCCCTATGCCGAGGGCACCGACCCGAAGGGCAACGCGATGGCGGCGATCAACGTCCGCTGCCTGGAGGGCATGGAGCTCGACAGCATTCCGGTGACGCACTTCAACGGGCGCGACATGTGAACGAGTGAGCGGGCGCCGGCGCGGCGGCGCTCAGGCGTCGCCGGCCGGCAGATGCACCGAGAACCGCGCGCCGCCCCAGCGCGAGACGCCCACCTCGATGCGACCGCCGGCGGCGCGCACGATCAGGTCACACAGCGCCAGCCCCAGGCCGGTGCCTTCGATGTCCGCCGCGCGCGCGGCGGCGCCCCGGTAGAAGCGCTCGAACACGCGCTCGCGTTCCTCGGCGGGAAGGCCCGGGCCATCGTCCTCGACGACCAGTGCCGTCCCGTCCGGCCGCGCGACCACCGAGACCAGCACCGAGCCACCGGCGGCACCGTACTTGACCGCGTTCTCCACCAGGTTGGTCGCGACCAGCATTAGCAGCTCCCGCGGCACCCGGGCCGCCGCGCGGGGCCCGTCGTCGCCGAGCTTGTCCGCCCCAGGCGCGTCCGCATCAAGCGCCGCATCAGACGCCGCGACCGGCGCGTTTGTCTCCAGCGCATCCGCACCGGGGGCGTCCGCACCCGCCAGGCTCAGCGTCATGCCGCGTGCCTGGGCCGCGGGCCGGGCGCGCCGCACGACCGCCTCGAGGATCGGGCCGATGGCCACCGGCGCGACCGGCGCCGAGTCCTGCCCGGCATCCAGCCGCGCCAGCGTCAGCAGTTCCTCCACCAGCGCCGTCAGCCGCGCGACGTCCTCCAGCCCGGAGCGCAGCGCCTGGACATACTCGTCGGCGCCGCGCGGCCGGCGCAGGGTGATCTCGAGCTCCGTGCGCAGCCGGGAGAGCGGCGAGCGCAGCTCATGCGAGGCGTCGGCGGTGAAGCGGCGCTGCGCCTCGAAGGCGTGCTCGAGCCGGTCCAGCATGTCGTTGAGCGTGTCGATCAGCCGGCCGATCTCGTCGCGCGTGCCGGGATGCGGCAGCCGCTCGGCGAGGGTGCGGCCGCCGATGCGGCGGGCCTGCCGGACGATGTCGTCGACCGCGCCGAAGACGCGCCCGGTCAGCTGCGCGCCCGCGGTGGTGAGCACCACCACGAGCACCAGGCTCATGACGAGGAACACCCAGCCCGCCGAGGCGACGGCGTGGTCGACGTCGTCGAGCGAGCCGGCCACCTGCACCGCCAGCGCGCGGCCGCCATGCACCGGCACCGACACGCGGCGTGTCGGCTCGTCGCCGAAGGCCAGGTGCTCGAAGACGGTCTCGCCGCGGGCCAGGCGCGCCAGCAGCGCGGCCTCGTTCGGCAGCGACGCGGCGCCGAGGTTGGCGCTGCGCGCGAGCACCTCGCCGCGCGGGCCGATGATCTGCACCAGCCGGTCCAGCCGCGCGTAGGGCGGTGGCGCGGCGGTGGTGCCGGGCTCGTGCACGGCGACCGGCAGGCCGGGGCTGGCGGCGAGGATGCTGGCTTCCTGCTCCGCCAGGGCCAGCAGCGCGCCGTCCAGCTGGGCGCGCAGGGCGGTGACCAGGCTCAGGTAGGTGAGCGTCGCCGCCACCGCCAGCACCGTGGTGACCACGACCACGTGCAGCAGCGCCAGCCGGCGGCGGAAGCTAAGCATCGTCCGGTCCCCGCAGCCGGAAGCCGCGACCGCGCACCGTCTCGATCAGCGGCCGGGCGCCGGCCGCGTCGATCTTGCGGCGCAGCTTGCTCATGTGGGCGTCGATCAGGTTGTCGATCGCCAGCGGGTCGCCGTGCCAGATCTGCTCGGCCAGGCGCTGGCGCGGGACCACGGCGCCGGGCTGCCGCATCAGCGCCTGCAGCAGGGCGAATTCCTTGGGCGTCAGCTCGATGGGCCGCCCCGCGCGGGTGACCTGCAGCGAGGCCGGGTCCAGGCGCAGGTCGTCCGCGACCAGCACCGGCGGCCGCGTCATGTCCGAGCGCCGCAGCAGCGCGCGCAGCCGCGCCAGCAGTTCCTCGAATTCGAAGGGCTTGGTCAGGTAGTCGTCGGCGCCGGCGTTCAGGCCGTCGACGCGATCGGACAGCGCGTCGCGGGCGGTGAGCATCAGCACCGGCACCTGCTGGCCGCGCGCGCGCAGCGTGCGGCACAGGGTGACGCCGTCGCCGTCGGGCAGCATGCCGTCCAGCACGATCAGGTCGTGGGTGGTCACGAAGGCCGCCTCGTCGGCCTCGGCCAGGCTGGCCGCGTGGTCCACCACGAAGCCTTCCTCGCGCAGCCCGCGCACCAGCAGCCCCGCGGCCTTGCGGTCATCCTCGACCAGAAGAATCCTCATCGCCTCTCTCCGAATGGGCGGCAGTCTCGCATGCCGGCGCGATTCCCCGTCGGCTTCCCCGCTGGCTCAAGGCGCCGGCGCGCGGCCGAGGCTGAGCTGCAGCCGCACGGTGGCGGCGGCGAGCTCGCTGCGTGCCTGCAGGTAGGCGAGCTCGGTGTCGTCCGCCGCGCGCTGGGCCGACAGCAGCTCCAGCAGCGAGGCGGCGCCCTGCCGGTACGAGAGGCGCAGGCCTTCCACCACGCGCCGCGCGTCGCCCAGGGTCGCGTCGCGGTAGCGGGTCAGGTTCTCGAGCGCGGCGCGGTACTGGGCGTGGGTCGCGCGGACGTCGGCCTGCGCCTGGAGCTCGGTCTGGCGCAGCGCGAGCAGGGCCTGGGTGACGGCCGACTCGGCCTGCACCAGGTCGCCGCGGTCCAACCGCGACAGCGGGATCGGCACCGAGACCGAGACCGACACGGTGTTGGACCGCGGCGAGGGGGCGACCGCCGAGCCGTCCGCCGCCACGCCGCGGTGTCCCTGCGGCGTGTAGCCGTAGTTGAGGCTGACGCTCGGATCGACCCAGCGGTTGGCGCGGACCAGGTCCGCGGCGGCACGGGCGCTGTCCACCGCCGCGCGGGCGATGCGCACGTCGTCGCGCTGATCGAGCGCTCGCGCCACGAGGGCATCGAGCGCCTCGCCCTCGTGGCTCCCCTCGATGCCGCCCGAGCCGCCGATGGCCTCGATGCCCTCGATGCCGTCGAGTCCCTCGGGCGCCAGTCCGTCGCGGAAGGTGCACAGCGGCGACGCGTCGCCGAAGGCCTCGCGCCAGCGGCGACCCAGCGGCGCGGCCAGCGCTTCCATGGCGGTCCGGGCGTCGGCCCTCGCGCGCACGACGGTGGCGAGGAACTGATCGCGCTCGTTGCGCGATTGCAGCAGCTCCAGGCCGCCGAGATCGCCGGCGCCATGGCGTCGCTCGTTCATCCGGACGATGTCGCCCAGCGCGGCCAGCGAGGCCTCCTGCCGCTGCAGCGCCTCGCGCGTGCGGCAGGCCTCGATGAAGGCGGCGGCCGCGTCCGCGGCGGCCTGGCGACCGGCGCCGGCCAACGCGGCTTCGCCGGCGCTCACCTGGCTGCGCGCGGCCGCGACGCGGCGCTCGCGCTTGTCGCCGGTCTCGATCGTGTAGCTCAGCCCGATGCTCTGCGCCAGACGCGGCTTGGGGCGCACCTCCCGGCTGAGCTCCGCCGGCCCGACACCGAGCGACAGCGACGGATCGGGCCGCAGTCCCGCCATCGGCACGCCCGCGCGTGCGGCCGCCACCGCCTCGCGCTGCGCGGCGATCGCATTGCTGAAGCGCTCCACCGCGTCCAGGTAGGCGGCGAAGGGAACGCCGGCGGCGTCGGTATTGGCGTCCGGCGTCGACGCATATGTCATCGGGTAACCGGTCATAAGCGCGACTGCCAGGACCAGGGCGTCACGGCGGCTGGTCGGACGCCGGCGCTGACCCGTGGTCTCAGCGGTGATGCCGGCGCCTTCGCGGCGAGGGGTGAGGAAGAAGAGGCGCTTCATGCCAGGGGTTCCGATGCTGGGTCGTGGTCGTGGTCGTGGTCGTGGTCGTGATCGAGCGTCGCCTGCGCGGCACGCCGGGCGGCGGCGCGCTCCACGCGCGCTTCGATCGCGTGGTAGAGGGCCGGGAGGAGCAGCAGCGTGAGCAGCGTCGCCGTCACCAGCCCGCCGACGACGACCGTGGCCAGCGGTCTTTGGACGTCGCTGCCCAGGCCCGTGGCCAGCATCGCGGGCGTCAAGCCGAAGGCCGCGACCGCCGCCGTCATCAGCACCGGGCGCATGCGGCCGGCGGCGCCTTCGAGCACCGCCTCGCGCAGCGGCCGGCCGTCGTCGCGCCGCAGCCGGTTGATCTGCGCCACCATCAGCACGCCGCCGAGCACGGCCACGCCGAACAGCGCGATGAAGCCCACGGCGCTGGAGACATTCAGCGTCATGCCGCGCAGGTGCAGCGCCGCGAAGCCGCCGATCATCGCCAGCGGCACCACCCCCAGCACCAGCAGCGGCTGGCGCAGGTTGCGGAACTCGGCGAAGAGCAACAGCAGCATCACCCCCAGCGTCAGCGGCAGGATCACCGCCAGGCGCTGCTGCGCGCGCTGCAGGTTCTCGAACTGCCCGCCCCACTCGAGGCGCCAGCGCTGGCGGTCGAAACGGACCTGCCGCTCGAGCGCGGGCTGGGCCTCGGCGAGGAAGCTCGACAGGTCGCGGCCCCGCGTGTTGAGCCGCACGATGAGATGGCGCTGGCCCATCTCGCGCACGATGACGCTCTCGCCCACCGTCGTGCGGATGCGCGCGACGTCCGACAGCGGCACCTGCGCGCCATTGGCCCCCGTCAGGCGCAGATCACCGATCGCCTGCGGGCTGGCGCGCGACTCGGGCGTGAAGCGGACCGTCATGTCGTAGCTCTTCTCGCCGACGTAGACCTGCCCGATGGCCGCGCCGCCGATGCCGGTGGACACCAGCGTGGCGACGTCGGCGGCGTTGATGCCCAGCCGCGCCGCGGCGGCGCGGTCCAGGTCGATACGCAGGTTGGGCAGCGGCGGCTCGACGTCCACCGCCACGTCGGCGGCGCCCGGCACCGTCCGCAGCACCTCGGCCACCCGGGCCGCGATGCGGCGTCCTTCGTCGAGGTCGTCGCCGAAGACCTTGACCACCAGGTCGCTGTGCGCGCCCGACAGCTTGTCCTGCACGCCGTCGATCATCGGCTGCATGAACGACACGCTGTAGCCCGGCATGCGGGCATAACGCTCGGCCAGGCGCCGGATCAGTCCCTGCTTGCCGCCCGGCGCGGTCCAGCGCTCGTAGGGCGTGAGGCTGATGCTGGCCTCGATGTGGGAGGGCGTCCAGTAGTCGGTACCGTCGTCGTTGCGACCGGTCTGCGTGACCACGTGGGCGACCTCGGGGAACTCCAGCGTCGCGCGGCGCAGCGCATCGGCCATGCCGGCGGCCTTCTCCAGCGTGATGCCGGGCGGCATCTGGACCTGCAGCCAGATCGAGCCCTCGTCGAGGTAGGGCAGGAAGTCCCGCCCGATCGTGCCGGCCAGCGCGGCCAGGGCCAGCGCCGACGCGATCAGCGCCGCCGCCAGCCAGCGGCCGCGTCCGACGGCGCGCGCGAGGAAGTCGGCATACCGCGCCTGCAGCGCCTCCAGCGGCCGGTTGCGGAAGGGCGGGCGCGGCCGCCGGAAGGCCAGCCAGGCCAGCGCCGGCGTGAGCGTCAGCGCCACCAGCAGCGCGCCCACCAGCGCCGCGCCGACCGCGTAGGCCATTGGGCTGAAGAGCTTGTACTCGATGCGCTCGAACGCGAACAGCGGCAGGTAGGCCGCGGCGATCACCGCCATGCCGAAGAAGATCGGCCGCGCCACCTGCAGCGTCGCGACGATCGCGTCGCGCGGGGTCAGCGGCCGGTCGGCCGCCTGCTCGCGCCGGCGCAGCAGGTGCTCGACGACCACGACGGCGCCGTCCACGAGGATGCCGAAGTCGATCGCACCCAGCGACAGCAGGTTGGCCGGCACATGGGCGTGGTGCATGAAGATGAAGGCCGCCAGCAGCGCCAGCGGGATGGTGACGGCCACGACCAGCGCCGCGCGTGGACTGCCGAGGAAGAGCAGCAGCACCAGCGTGACGACGACCATGCCTTCCACCAGGGTGTGGCCGACGGTGTGCGACGTCGCCTCGATCAGCGTGGCGCGGTCGAGGTAGGGCACCACCTTGACGTCGCCGGGCAGCAGCGCCGTGTTGAGCTCGTCGACGGCCGCGTGCAGGCCATCGAGCGTGCGCGACGGGTTGGTGTCCTTGAGCAGCAGCACGATGCCCTCGATCGTGTCGCCGTCGGTGTCCTTGCCCAGGATGCCGCGGCGTTCGACCTCGCCCAGGCGCAGCTCGCCCAGGTCCTGGACCAGCACCGGCACGCCGGCGGCCGTCTTCACCACCACGTTGCCCATGTCCTGCAGCGAGCGCAGCAGGCCGACGCCACGCACGACATAGGACTGCTCGCCGCGGTCGATCACGCTGCCGCCGCCGCTGCTGTTGTTGGCGTTCAGCGCGTCCACGACCTGGCTCAGCGTCAGGCCGTACTGCGTCAGCCGCGCGGGATCGAGCGAGAGCATGAACTGCGTGGTCAGCCCGCCGAAGTTGGTGACGTCCACGACGCCCGCCACCTTCTTCAGCCGCGGGATGACGGTCCAGGCCTGCAGCTCGGAGAGTTCGCGCAGGCTGCGCGTGGGGCTCTCCAACGTGTAGCGGTAGATCTCGCCGGTGGGCGAGGTGTAGGGATCCAGCCCCGGCCGCGCGCCATAGGGCAGCGAGAGCTCGGCCAGGCGCTCCTGCAGCCGCTCGCGCGACCAGTAGCCCTCGACGCCGTCCTGGAACACCACGGTCACCAGCGACAGGCCGAACAGGCTGCGCGTGCGCAGCACCTGCATGCCGGGCGTGCCGAGTAGGGCGCGCTCGATCGGGATCGTGATCTGCTGCTCGACCTCCTCGGCGGCCAGGCCGTTGACCTGCGTGACGATCTGCGAGGTCACGTCGGCGATGTCCGGATAGGCCTCGATGGGCAACTGCCGGAAGCTGTGGACGCCGTAGAGCGCGGCGAAGGCGAAGACCAGCCAGACGATGCCGCGGCGGTCGAAGCACAGGGTGACGAGGCGCTCAATCATGGAGGAGCACTCCGTCGCGCACGACCACGCGCTCGCCGGGCCGCAGGCCCGAGACGATCTCCACCTGGTCGCCCAGCGCGGCGCCGACGCTCACCTCGCGGGCGACATACCGACCCGGCGCGCGTTCGACGAAGACGCGGGTGAACAGGCCCTCCTGCAGCAGCGCCGAGGCGGGCACCACCGGCGCGGGGTGCGAGGGACCGGCGAAGCGCAGCTTCACGAACATGCCGGGCCGCAGGCGGCCGTCGGCGTTGTCCAGGATCAGGCGGACCTTGACGGTGCGGGTGTCGGGATCCAGCACCTCGCCGATGTAGCGCACCGTGCCGGCGCGCGGATCGTCGGGATAGGCGTTCAGCACGACCTGGGCCGACTGCCCGACGAAGATCCTGGCCAGGTCCTTCTCCGGCACGGCGGCGGTCACCGAGACCCGGCTCAGGTCCGCGATCGTCATCAGCGGCGCATTGACGTCGTTCCAGTAGCCGCCCGGCGCGGCGTTCATCTCGATGACGCGGCCGGCCAGCGGCGCGCGGACCGACAGGCGACGCCCGGCGTTGTCGTCCGCGCTCGCGCCCAGCTGTGCGAGCCGGGCCTGCGCGGTACGCAGGTCGTTGGCCGCCTGCGCGCGGGCGAGCTGCGCGGCCTCCAGGTCCTTGCGCGCGGCGATGTCGGCGTCGAAGAGGAGTTGCTGGCGGTCGAGGTCGCGGCCTGCCTGGGCGGCCGCGTCGCGCGCCCTGGCCGCATCGCCGCGGGCCGCGCTCAGGTCGGACGAGTCCAGCGTGAAGAGCACGTCGCCGGCGCGCACCGGATCGCCCAGCGCGCGGTGCAGTCCCACCACGCGACCCGTGACCGGCGGCGCGATGCGGGCGAGGTGGTCGGGCAGCGCCTCGATCGTGCCGGGCGCGGCGATGGGCTGCTCGACGGCCTGGCTCCGCACCGCGGCGACCACGAGGCGCTCGCGCAGCGGCGAGTCCGCCGGCACCACGATGTCCGCGCCCTCGCGGTGCGGGGACGCCGTCGCGGCGGTCGCGGCGGGCGGGGCGGAGGCGGCGTGGGCCGGGGAGTCGTCACAGCCGGCGAGCCAGAGCGGCGCGCTGGCGAGCAGGAGCAGGCAGGCCGGGGTCGTGAACGACCGTGGCGTGCCGCGGTCGGCAATGCGGAAGAAGCGGAGAGGCAGCATGAGGGGCTCCTGCGGGCGACGGCCGCAGAACGCCCCTCAAGCGTGGGCTGGAGGGATCCGGACGGTCGTCGCTCGCGGCGAAGGGAATCGGCGAGGGGCAGCGGCGGGTGCCGCGTGGCGTTGACAACTGGGGTCGGGATCCATGGCGGCTCCTTGGGGACTGGACGGGCAAGCGGACAGGCCGGGCCGCCAGTGCGACGCGACGAGCGGCAGGTTACGCAGTCGTTCCTGAAGAAACCCTGAACTTGCAGCCATGTCCGGGCTCACACCCGAAAGTCATTCAAGCCTGATCTGTTGCGCCGGCAGGATCGCCCCGTCGGCCGCGGAGCCGTGCCAGCGCCGCAGCGCGCGCTGGAAGAACAGGCTGTTGGGCAGTTGCAGGCTGGTGCCACTGGCCGGGTCGCCGCTTTCGAGCAGCGTCGTGTAGACCAGGTTGATGTCGACCACGCGGCCCTTCACGCCGGGCTTGTCGCCGGATTCCAGCAGTTCCACGACGTCGCCGACGCGGAAGGCGCGGGTGACGTAGATCAGCAGCGCGCAGAAGAGGTTGGACAGCACGCTCCACGCGGCGAAGAACGCGACCGCGCCCACGGTCGCGAAGCCGGTGAAGGCGGTCCAGAGGACGGCGCCGGAGACGCCCAGCCGCTCCAGCGACCAGAGCACGGCGCCGCCATAGATCAGCACCGCGACCGAGCGCAGGAAGACCGTGGCGACGGTCACGGGCAAGGCGTAGGCGCTGGTGAGCTTGCGGGTGAGGTGACGCGCGATGCGCATCACGAGCCAGGCGCCCAGACCGATCAGGATGACCTCGATCAGCGGGACCAGGAGGTCGAGCCACTCGGCGGCCCAGGCGGGCAGGACATCGTGCAGGAGCCGGTTCAACTTGTTCATGGGAGGCGAGTGTCGGTGCCTTCGGCGGGGAATGTCTGTATCGGCATGAACGCCCTCGCCCCGCGAGGAGCGGGAGGGCAGGGAGAGCGGCTGCTTCGAAGGGCGGCAGCGCCGTGGCGGGATCTCGTGTGCCCGAAGGGTGGGACAACCGACGAGCCGGCCGCGCGGCGGCACGCGGTTAACCTCCGGCGGCCGCTCACGTCCCGTGTGGCGGCCTCGCTCACGAGGAGCGCCGGCCGGGCGCCCCGCCGCGTTCCTTCACTGCCCGAGGGCTTCATGCATCGACTGTTCCGAGTCCTGGTCTCCGTGTGCGTGCTCGGCCTGTCCGTCACGGCCGCGCGCGCCGACGACAGCACCCGCATCGCGTTCGACAGCTTCACGCCCAAGTCGCTCTTCGACCTCGCACGCGAGCGCCGCGCGCAATGGGTGCCGACGCCGGTATGGGGCGATCTGAGCCTGCCGGCCGGTGTTGCCGGACCGGTGCCCGCGATCGTGCTCGCGCACGGCAGCGATGGCGTGGGGCCGGGTCTGCAGCAGTGGGTCCAGGCCTTCAACGGCATCGGCGTGGCGACCTTCATTGTCGACAGCTTCGCGCCGCGAGGCGTGTCGTCGACCGCGGCGGACCAGACCAGCGTGCCGGCCGCGGCCAACGTGATGGACGCCTTCCAGGCGCTGCGGTTGCTGTCGGCCGACCCCCGCATCGACGCCAGGCGCATCGGCATCATGGGTTTCTCGCGCGGCGGCACCGTGGCGCTGCAGACGGCCCAGTTGCCGTTTCTGCGGGCCGTGGTGAAGACCGGCCAGGCCTTCGCGCTGCACATCGCGACCTATGCCGGCTGCTCGCAGATCTATACCTCGCCGAACGTCACGCGCGCGCCGCTGCTCAACCTGGTGGGCGCCGCCGACGACTACACGCATCCGGAGCCTTGCGAGGCGCTGGGCCTCGAGTACGCCACGCTGGGCACGCCGGTGGAGACGCATCGCTACGCCGATGCGCATCATGCGTGGGACAGCCTGCTGCCGGTGCGCTACCGGGCCGATGCGACCAGCGGCTACGCCTGCGGCGTCATCCGCACCGACATCCCGACCTGGGTGGTGACCTCCGAGCGCACCGGGCAGGTGATCCCGTCGGACCAGCTGACGGCGTTCATCAACGCGTGCATGACGCGCGGCGCGCACGTCGGCCGCAACGAGGCCGCCTTCCAGGCCTCGCGCGAGGACGCGACACGCTTCGTGCGGCGCGTGTTCTTCGGCCAGTGAAGGCCGCGTCGAATCCGGCACACTCGCCCGCCAATGTCGGCTGTTCGCGCCGGCGGCCGGTGTTGTGAACTGAGCGGGGGCGAGCCCCGCTTCAATGCGCGTGCGCGAGCGCGAAATCCAGCGCCGCGCACACGGCCGTCACCTGCGCCGCGACGCATTCGTCCGGCGTGGTGCGCGGGCTGTCGGGATAGACCTCGGTGGTGGTGGTGAAGGGCGCGCCGGTGAGGCTCGCGCACAGGCCGGACTGGCGCACCGGGAACTCGATCACGCCGTCCGCGATCACCGGGAAGCCGATGATCCGGCCCTGCGCGTCGGGCGGCGCGATGTGGGTCACGCGCCGCACCGCCTCGATCACGGCCTGCTGGAAATCGAACCGCGTGGTCTCGCTGTCGCCGACCAGATAGAAGCCGTCCGGCACGCCGTCGCGGTCGGGCTCCTTGCCGTCGCGGGCCGCCAGCGCCGGCTGAAATTCGGTGGCGTCGGTGTCGGTGGTTTCGTGCAGGTCGATGTGCAGCAGGAACCGGCCCGCCAGCGGCTCGACCAGCGCGATCAGCGCGCTCGACTCCGCGGCCTCGCGGCGCGCGCCGAAGTTGCGGTTGGGATCGACCGCGTGGTAGTTCCAGCGGCAGATCCGCTCATAGGCCCAGGGGCTGACGCAGGGCACGACCAGCAGGTTGACGCGGCCGGCGTAGCGCGCCGCGTGGTCCTCGGCGAAACCCAGCGCGCCCAGCACGCCGCTGGTCTCGTAGCCATGGACGCCGCCGGTGACCAGCGCGACGGGCAGCTCCGGCCGCCAGTCGCGGCTCTTGAGCGCCAGCAGGGAGTAGCGGTCGTCGCCGTAGGCGAGCTCGCCATAGCGGACGATCTCGAAATCGTCGGCGAGCGCCTCGACGCGCGGGACCACGTCCTGGTCGTGGCGGCGATGCCGGACCTGGCGCTCGCGCCAGGCGATCCGTTCCGCGTCGCCCCAGGGGACGCCGGGAGTGCCGATGGGATAAAAGCGCGCTGTGCTCATGCTGGCTTCCGGAAGAGGGTTGGACCGATGGCCCGCGATGATGCCGCAAGGCAGGGAGGCCGGCCGTCGGTCACGGTGAGGGCCCGACGCCGGCAGGGGAGAATGCGCGTCGCTCGGGCGGCGCTGTCCACGGCGGCTGCCCGCGACCTCTGGTGCCTGGACATGAAAGACCTCGACATGCAGCGTTTTCGGATCGCGGCGGCCGGCCTGGCCACCCTCGGCCTCACGGCCTGCCAGTCGCCCGCGCCATCGGACGATCCGTCCTGGACCACGCAGGCCGTCTCGATCTATCGGACGGAAGCGGACGCCCTCGACGTCGTGGCGGGCCGGTTCGGGCCGGTGCCGCTCGCGTTGGAACGCAGCGCCGACCTGGTCGTGCTGGGGCGAAGCTCATGCTCCTCGACCGCCGTGAAGGTCCGCAATGCCCAGGGCGTCATCGGATGGACGCCCGCGAGCGGGGTGTCCGACCCCGGACCTTGCCCGCTGCCATCCGGCCCGGCGTGATCGCCTGATCGAACGCGCAAATCCGCGGACGAGCGGACGACCGGAAATCGCCCGCCCGGAACGACAGAACGCCCGGCATGCCGGGCGTTCTGCATGGAGCGATCCGACGGCGTCCGGGCGCGGATCGCGCCGCCGACACAGCGGCCCGCGGGCTCACTGGATCGAGGCGACCTGCGTGTCGGCGGACGCGTCGCGCCGGCCGGTGATGACGACGGTGGGCAGTTGCTCGCGCTTGACCGAGATCACCACCGGATCGAGCGTGATGATCGAGGCGCGCAACTCGCGCTGGCCCTGGGCGTGGGCCATGCCCAGCGCCAGCGTCAGGGCGGCGACGGCGCCGAAGGCGACGGCCTTGACCGTGGTGTGAGTGGCGGAAGCGAGGGCGAGGCGGCGGGTGGTGCTCATGTCGATCTCCTGAAGCGGTGTGCGGTGTCGATGGAGTCAGTGTCGTCATCGCCGACGCGCCTTTCGAGCGGCGGGCGACGAAGCCGCATCGCGACGGCGCGAACTGCATCGGCGCCGGACAGACCGTCGGCAGCCGGCGCCCATCGGTTCCGTCGAAGCAGCGCTGGCGCTCCAGGAAGACCGCGTCAGCGGCCGCCCGCCACGTCCAGGGTCGCGCCCACCGTGTAGCTCGCCGCCGGGGACAGCAGCCAGGCGATCGCCTCCGCGATCTCCTCCGCCCGGCCCAGCCGCCCGATCGGGACGGTGGCGGCGGCCGCCGCGAGCAACGCCGGCAACTCGGCGGCGGGCCGGCTGTCGGCATGGATCTCGGTCTCGATGATCCCGGGCCGCACGCCGTTCACCCGGATGCCCTGGCCGATCAGCTCCTGGCCCAGGCTCAGCGTCAACGTGTCGACCGCCCCCTTGCTGGCGGCGTAGTCGCTGTAGAGATCCGCCGAGCCCCGCTGCGCCGCGCGCGACGACAGGTTGACGATCGCGCCGCCGGCGCCGCCGCGGGCGGTGCTCATGCGCAGCGCCGCCTGCTGCGTGCAGAAGACGACGCTGAAGACGTTGACCTCGAACATGCGACGCAGCCGCTCGGGCGTGATGCCGTCCAGCGAGGTGGCGGGCGCCACGATGCCGGCGTTGTTGACCAGCCCGGTGACGCGGCCGAGCGCCTCGTCGACCTGCCGGAACATCGCCTCGACCTGCGCCGGATCGGCGACGTCCGCCTGCACGGTCAGCGCGCGCCGGCCCAGGCGGCGGACGTCCTGCGCGACCGCCTCCGCCGCGGCGGCGTCGTGCCGGTAGTTGAGCGCCAGGTCGTGCCCCTGGCGGGCCAGCAGCCGGGCGGTGGCGGCTCCGATGCCGCGGCTGGCGCCGGTGATGAGGGTGAGGGGGCGGGCGGTGTCGGTGCTCATGCGGCGGATTCTGCGCCGCCCGCGGCGGTCACCGGCACGCGGTCCTGGCATCATCGCGCCTTCGTCCTCTCGACCAGGAAGTTCCATGGGCCAGCGTCTCCGCTTCTTCGCAATGGCGCTGGGCCTGCTGGCCGTGACGCCGCTGGCACTGGCCGAGCAGTTCAAGGTGCTGGTCTTCAGCAAGACCGCGGGCTGGCATCACGAGTCCATCCCGGCCGGCGTGGCGGCGATCCAGCGGCTCGGGCAGCTGCACGACTTCGGCGTGTTCTGGACCGAGGACGCGAACCGCGTGATGAACGACCAGGAACTGGCGAAGTACCAGGCCGTCGTCTTCCTCCTCACGACCGGCGACGTCCTGGACGCGGCGCAGCAGGCGGCCTTCGAGCGCTACATCCGCGCCGGCGGCGGCTTCGTGGGCGTGCACAGCGCCGCGGACACGGAACACGGCTGGCCCTGGTACGGGCGCCTGGTGGGGCGGATGTTCCAGGCGCATCCGGCCAACCAGACGGCGACGCTGGTGGTGCAGGACGGCAACTTCCCCGGCATGGACCGCTTCCCGCGGCGCTTCCTCTTCACCGAGGAGTGGTATCAGTTCGGGCCGCCCCGGTCGGAGGGCCTGAAGGTGCTGCTGACGGTGGACGAGCGGACCTACCAGCCCGCCACCGAATGGGGCGGCAAGCCGGTCGCGCCCATGGGCGCCAGCCACCCGATCAGCTGGTACCAGCGGGTCGACGGTGGGCGCAGCTTCTACACCGCCCTCGGCCACCTGCCCGCCACCTACGGCGACGAGCGGTTCCAGCACCACCTGTTCGGCGGCATCTACTGGGCCGCCACCGGCAAGGGTTTCAGCGCCGAGTGAGCCCGGTGGGATGGGTGAGCCGGGCGAGCCGCTCTGACGCTGCCCCGCTCCCCTGAATCGGCGACGCGCGCGTCGTATCGGATGCAACCGGGCGTTGCGCGCGCGGGGCCCTTCGTGTCTGTCCTGTAAAGCGCGCGGCCTGGGCGCCGCTTGCGGCCGCTTACGAATCGGCGCCTTCGGTTGCAGGGCGTGCGAGGGGCGCTCCGAATAATCCGCCGCCCTTGAGGCACCCCACATCCCCGGAGGACGGATTCCATGACGATCACTTCGACGCGCCCCGGTGGCGCTCCCCGCCTGCATCCGCTGGCCCTGTCGCTGGCGCTGGCCGGCGTGCTCGCCGGTTGCGGCGGCGGTGGATCCTCCGACGAGGCGGCGGTCCAGGAGGCCAGCGTGCCCGGCGGCGCCGCCTCGGCCGGCGCCACCGCGACGGCGACGGCCGCGCAGGTGTGCTTCTACGAGCACGCGAACTATGCCGGCGCCAGCCTGTGCCGCAGCACCACCACCAGCTGGATCGGCCCGACCTGGAACGACCGCATCTCGTCGATCCGCGTGCCGGCCGGCTACAAGGTCGAGCTCTTCGCGGACCAGAACTTCCGCGGCGCCACCGTCACCCTGACGGCGGACAACGCCAACCTGGTGGGCGTGGCCCTGAACGACGCGGTGTCCTCGATGCGCGTCACGCCGCCCGCGGCGCCGTCCAACGTGACCCTGGCCTCGGTGCAGTTCGCGCAGTCGATGCTCTACGCCAGCGGCGACAGCCAGCTGGTGCTGGTCGCCAACAAGCCCACGCTGCTGAAGGTCAACGTGACCGCGCCGGCCGGCACCGCCGCGCCGACCGGCGTCGTGCGCGTCGACAACACCGTCGACGGCACCAGCCGCGACCTGCCGCTGGCGCCGCCGCGGCGCGGCCTGCCGACGACCGTGTCGGAGACGCAGTCCTTCGACGACGCCTACAGCGTCACCGTGCCGGCCGAGCTGGTGAAGAGCGGCCTGAAGGTCACGGTGACCGTCGCCGGCGCCGCGGCGCAGAGCTTCACGCCGCGGGTGGGCGGCGGCACGCCGATGCGCTTCATCCCGATCCCGGTGCGCATCGCCGGCACCACCGGCCAGCTGCCGGCCGACCAGACCGCGCACCTGCGCGCGCTGTTCCCGGTGTCGTCGGTGACGCTGCGTTCGCATCCGACCTTCGTGTCGTCCAAGGTGACGACGCTGCCGACCACGGACTCGGGCTGGAGCGATGCCTTCGGCAAGATCCTGGGCGAGCTCAACGACCTGCACCGCATCGAAGGCGCCGCGCGCCAGGACTACTACTTCGGCTTCATCCCCAAGCGCACCTGGGGCCTGGCGGGCCTGGGCTACATGCCCGGCAGCTCGGCCGTCGGCTTCGACATGCCGAGCGCGCCGGACACCGTGCGCGACGTGGTGGCGCACGAGCTGGGCCACAACTTCTCGCTGCCGCACGCGGCCTGCGGCGGCGCGGGTTCGCCGGACCCCAACTATCCGTACCCGGACGCCAACCTGGGCAAGCCGGGCCGCTACATCTGGAGCTACCTGTCGGACGTGAACGCGTTCTACGACCCGCGCCCGACCGACCGCCACGACATCATGAGCTACTGCGGCGGCACGGTGTTCTCGGACTACAACTACCGCCGCATGCAGACCTTCCTGACGCCGTCGGACGCGGTGGCGGCCGGCGCGACGGCCAAGAGCGCCGCAGCCTCCGCGGACGGCGACAGCAAGGCGGCGGCGCAGGACGTGCTGCTGGTCAGCGGCAGCATCCGCGGCCGCCAGGTCGAGATCAATCCGGTCAAGACGCTGGTCGCCAAGCCGGACGCGGCCGGCGGCCCGTACGTGCTGCGCGTGCAGACCGCGGGCGGCGAGGTGAAGGACTACGCCTTCTCGGCCCAGTCGCTGGACCATGATGGCGACCAGTTGCACTTCAGCGTGCTGGTGCCCAAGGCCGACAACATCGTCGGCATCAGCGTGCTGCGCGATGGCGCGACGCTGGCGCAGGCCCAGGCGCGCGTGACCAACGCCCGCCAGAAGGCGCTGGCGGCCGGCACCAGCCGCGCGCAGGTGCAGGTGAAGGAAGCCGGCGGCAAGGCCACGCTGCGCTGGGACGCCGAGGCGACGCCCTTCCTGAGCGTGACCTGGACCGACGGCACCCGCCGCCTGAACCTGGCGCAGGACCTGCAGGGCGGCGAGGTGACGCTGGACACGCAGGAGCTGCCGACTGGCGGCCGCTTCGAGTTCATCGTGTCGGACGGCCTGAACGCGCAGCGCGTCGAGCTGTCGCGCTGAGCCCGGACCGAGCCGGAGGCCGGGGCCTTGGCGCCTGGCCTTCGGCCTCGACGTCGACCTGAATGGACGCGCCGCGTGTCGGGAGATCGCGGCGCGTCTTGCATTGCGGCGGCAGGCCGTTATCGTCGAGCCCCATGACCTCATCCCCTTCCGATCGCGGGCCCGAGCGCCTCGCGGCCTGCTGTTGCGGCCAGCTCAGCGCGCGCGTCGTGGGCCATCCGGTGCGGGTGTCCATCTGCCACTGCCTGGCCTGCCAGCGCCGCACCGGCAGCGTCTTTGGCCAGCAGGCGCGCTTCCGCCGCGAGGAGGTGACGGTGGCCGGCCGCTCGACCGAATACGTGCGCGTCGGCGACGAGGGCACGCGGGCGCGCTTCCATTTCTGTCCGGAATGCGGCTCGACGGTCTTCTACGAGCCCGAGGCGCTGCCGGACTTCATCGCGATTCCCGTCGGCGCCTTCGCCGATCCGACCTTCCCCGCGCCCACCGTGTCGGTCTACGAGGACCGCATGCACGCCTGGGTCGTGCCGCCGCCGGACGCGGAGCACTGGGGCTGAGCGCCGGGCCGGCGCCATCGCTTCCCCGCCGCGTCGCGTCATTCCAAGCACAGGAGCTTTCATGTTCGACCACGTCAAGTTCGGCGTCCGCGACTACGCCGCCAGCAAGGCCTTCTACCTGCAGGCGCTGGCGCCGATCGGCGTGTCGGTGGTCGGGGAGGGCGAGCCTTCCTACGGCGCGGAACTGAGCGCCGGGGGCGAGTCCTCGCTGTGCCTGTTCGAGACCACCGAGACGCCGGCCCACCTGCACATCGCATTCGTGGCGCCGCGGCGCGAGCAGGTCGATGCCTTCCATCGCGCCGCCCTGGCCGCCGGTGGCCGCGACAACGGACCGCCCGGACTGCGTCCGACGTACCACCCGAACTACTACGCGGCCTTCGTCATCGATCCGGACGGGCACAACATCGAGATGGTCTGCCACGCTCCGGCGTGAGGCCGACTTGATGTCGGGGTGAGGCCAACGTGAGGCGGGTCAGCGGCAGAAGCCCTCGTCCCAGGCGCGCGTGCCGTAGAGCACAGGCATCAGGCGGCGAGGCCCGGAGGGATCGGCTGGATCGGCCGCCAGGCAGAACTTGGCCATGTAACCCCGGGTGGGATCGGACCGGTCCGATGAGCGGATGTTCAGGTAGACCTGGTAGACCCGGCCGGGCTGCAGCATCGGTGCAGTCGCGGGCCGCGCGCTTGCGCCGTCCGGTGCCTGGCCATAGGCGAAGCAGCTGGCCGACGACATCGTCTCCAGGCGCTGCGCATCCAGCAGCACCGACCAGACCTCGGCGACCGGGCTGACCGACACATCACTGACCATCACCGCCTGCAAGCGGATCGTGGGCCCGCGCGCAGCCTCCTTGGCGCTGATCGTGAAGCAGGGCTGGCCCTCCTGGAGCCGCACTTCGGCGTCGCCTACCCGCGAGGTCGCGCAGGCCGTGCCGAGCGCGGCGCACAAGGCCAGCGCCAGCGTCGCGTCAAGGCAGGTTCGCGGTGTCGGACGGGTTGGTGAGGAAGGCATTCAGCACCTCTTCGAAAAGGGCCAGTTGTTGCGCGAACTGCGCCTGCCGCATCGCCTGCGGCGCGTTCAGGTGCTTGAGCGCGAAGTAGTCGGCCAGCAGGTCGCCCTGTGACTCCATGTTGTAGTCGCCCAGCTTGGCGCCAGCCTTGAGCTCGTAGTCGTAGCCCAACCCGATGCGGATGGCACCACGCAGCCGCACCGGGTAACCGAGTTGGTACTGCCAGACATGCACCATCTCGTGGATGAACCACTGCTTGGTGTAGACGTCGGTTGATGAGAAGTCTTCCTTGAAGTGCTTCTTGTTGAAATAGATCTCCCCGTTGGGCGTCATCGCCGTGTCGTCGGGCTGCAAGCCGAAGGGAAGGTACTCGTCGTTGTGGACCTTCACCCGGCTGTAGTCGATCGCGTCCTTGAAGAGCAGCCGCGCCATTGCGATCTCGCCGCTGGTGAGAGGGCGGACCCCGCCTTCTGGCGTGGCCAACGGCCGCAGCGGCGCCGGGACATTGACGGCCCGTGCTGGAGGGATGACCTCCCCGGCCAGCATCGTCCAGGAAGTGTCGAGACTCGTGCCGATACCGGCGTCCAGGCCGATCGGCCCGGGGCGCGGCGAGGGGCCGAGGCACCGTGTGCCGGGGTCGGACAGCATCTGGCGGACGTCCAGCCCAATCGGGCCCGGAACAAGGGCACGTGCCATGGGAGCCTTTCAGCGAGGGATGCCGGTGGCGTTCCCGGCGATCCGACGATGTTGCCCGCTCGCGGACGCCGCGGCAAATGACTCTCGGCCAAGCGCACGCGCGACCGCTGTGCGCTGCCGCACACAAGCCGCCATCGCGGGAGACCGATAACCGGCGCGCCTCGCTCGATATCCAAACTGGGATCGACAAAGCCGGCGCGTGGCAGTAAAAACCGGCGTTCATAAAACATTCAGGAGACAAAAATGTTTCATACAGGTTGGAGCCGGCGTGCCGCGCTCGTTCGCGCGGTGCTGATCGTCGGCGGTGCGACGCTGGGCTTGCTGGCCGGCGGCGCTCGTGCCGAGGACAAGGGCCTGGTCGGCATCGCGATGCCGACCAAGAGCTCGGCCCGCTGGATCGCCGATGGCGACAACATGGTCAAGGCCTTCCAGGCCAAGGGCTACAAGACCGACCTGCAGTACGCCGAGGACGACATCCCCAACCAGCTCGCGCAGATCGAGAACCTCATCACCCGCAAGGTGAAGGTGCTGGTGATCGCGCCGATCGACGGCTCGGCGCTGTCGCCGGTGCTGCAGAAGGCCGCCGACCGCGGCATCAAGGTCGTCGCCTACGACCGGCTCATCAAGGGCACGAAGAACGTCGACTACTACGTCACCTTCGACAACTTCCAGGTCGGCGTGATGCAGGGCCAGAGCCTGGTCGACAAGCTCGGCCTGGCGCAGGGCAAGGGCCCGTTCAACATCGAGCTCTTCGGCGGCTCGCCGGACGACAACAACGCGGCCTTCTTCTACGACGGCGCGATGTCGGTGCTCAAGCCGTATATCGACAGCGGCAAGCTGGTCGTGCGCAGCAAGCAGCTGGGCATGGCCAAGGTCGGCACGCTGCGCTGGGACGCCGCCACCGCGCAGGCCCGCATGGACAACCTGCTGTCGGCCTTCTATGGCAAGGACAAGCTGCATGCGGTGCTGTCGCCGTACGACGGCATCAGCATCGGCATCCTGTCCTCGCTGAAGGGCGCCGGCTACTGCACTGCCAAGCAGCCGTGCCCGGTCGTTTCGGGCCAGGACGCGGAGCTGCCGTCGGTCAAGTCCATCCTCAAGCACGAGCAGGCCAGCACCGTGTTCAAGGACACACGCCAGCTGGCGCAGGCGGCGGCTACCGTCAGCGACGAGATGCTGGCCGGCAAGACGCCCGCCGCGGTCAACGACACCAAGACCTACAACAACGGCGTGAAAGTCGTGCCCAGCGTGCTGCTCAAGCCGGTCTCGGTCGACGCGGCCAACGTGAAGCCGGTGCTGGTCGACAGCGGCTACTACAAGGACACGCAACTGCGCTGAGGCGCGGTCATCGGTCCATGAACGCGACAACCCACGACAGCGCGGCCCCGGCCCCGCTGCTGGCGCTGCGCGGCATCACCAAGCGGTTCCCCGGCGTCGCGGCGCTGGAGGACGTGCGGTTGTCCGTGCGCGCCGGCGAGATCCATGCGCTCTGCGGCGAGAACGGCGCCGGCAAGTCGACGCTGATGAAGGTGGTGTCGGGCGTCTACCCGCACCCCGACCACGGCGGCGACTACGGCGGCGAGCTCTGCTTCGACGGCGAGGTGCGCCGCTTCGCCGGCATCGCCGACAGCGAGCGGCTGGGCATCATCATCATTCACCAGGAGCTGGCGCTGGTGCCGCAGCTCTCGATCGCGGAGAACCTGTTCCTCGGTCATGAGCCGGCGCGGCTGGGTGTCATCGACCGCATGGCGATGCACCAGCGCGCGGTCGAGCTGCTGGCGCGGGTGGGCCTGCGGGCCTCGCCACAGACGCCGGTCGGCGAGCTCGGCGTCGGCCAGCAGCAGCTGGTGGAGATCGCCAAGGCGCTGGCCAAGGAAGTGCGGCTGCTCATCCTGGACGAGCCCACCGCCAGCCTCAACGACACCGACAGCGACGCGCTCCTGGACCTGCTGCTCGAGCTCAAGCGCCAGGGCATCGCGTCCATCCTGATCTCGCACAAGCTCAAGGAAGTGACGCGCGTCGCCGATGGCCTGACGGTGCTGCGCGACGGGCGCTCCATCCTCAGCCTGGACTGCGCCACCGATCCGATCTCCGAGGCGCGGATCATCCAGGCGATGGTCGGCCGCGACCTGTCCGAGCGCTATCCACCGCGCACGCCGGCGATCGGCGAGCTGCTCTTCGAGCTGCGCGACTGGCGCGCGTTCCACCCGGTGCAGGCCGGGCGCGAGGTGGTCAAGGGCGTCGACCTGACGGTGCGCCGCGGCGAGATCGTCGGCATCGCCGGGCTGATGGGCGCGGGCCGGACCGAACTCGCGATGAGCGTGTTCGGCCGCAGCTACGGCCGGCGCATCAGCGGCACGGCGCGCATGGACGGGCGCGAGGTCGACCTGTCGACGGTGCCCAAGGCCATCCACGCGGGCCTGGCCTACGTGACCGAGGACCGCAAGTCGCTGGGCCTGCTGCTGGAGGAGTCGGTCGCGGTCAACACCTCGCTGGCGCACCTGGGCGGCGTGTCGCGCGGCGGCGTGATGGACCGGGCGCGCGAGCACCAGGTCGCGCAGGACTTCCGGCGCCAGCTCGGCACCCGCTGCGCGGGCGTGGACCAGCGCGTCGTGCACCTGTCCGGCGGCAACCAGCAGAAGGTGGTGCTGGCCAAGTGGCTGTTCGCCGGGCCGCGGCTGCTGATCCTGGATGAGCCGACGCGCGGCATCGATGTCGGCGCGAAGTACGAGATCTACAGCCTGATCGCCGGCCTGGCGGCGCGCGGCTGCGGCATCCTGCTGATCTCCTCGGAGATGCCGGAGCTGCTGGGCCTGTGCGACCGGCTGTATGTGATGAACGAGGGGCGCATGGTGGCGGAGTTCCCGGCCGCCGGCACGACCCAGGAAATGATCATGGGCGCCATCGTCGGCGCCGGAGAAGTCGCTCATGTCTGAACCGATCGCGGCGTCCGTGACGCCGCCGGCCGCCGCGTCCGCGGGCCTCGGCCACTTCCTCAAGCGCCATCTGCGCGACTACGGCATGTTGCTGTCGCTGGTGGCGATCATGGCGCTCTTCGAGGTGCTGACCGACGGCACGCTGCTGGAGCCGCTGAACCTCACCAACCTGGTCCTGCAGAACAGCTACATCGTCATCATGGCGCTGGGCATGCTG